>DATJTU010000001.1:0-14674 GCA_035503015.1 Acidimicrobiales bacterium
CCCGCGCCTGGCCGGCGCCTACACGAGGCGGCGCTTCGGCCAGATGGTCGAGCCCACCGAGGCCGCCTCGCACCACGCCGGCGTCCTGCTCGCCATGGGCAGCCTCGAGACCGCCGCCCAGCTCGGCTGGAAGAAGCTCGACCCGACACTGCGCTGGCTCGCCCTGCAGCGCGTCAGCACGCTGATCGGCTGCTCGTGGTGCGTGGACTACGGGTATTACGAGGGCATGCACCAAGGCGTCGACGCCGCCAAGGTCCGCGCCGTCGCAGACTGGCGCCACAGCGAGCTCTTCGACGACCGTGAGCGCGTCGTGCTCGAGTACGCGGAGGTGGCGAGCGGTTCGCCGGCCGAGGTGTCCGAGGAGCTGGCCGCCCGGGTCCGCGCCCAATTGAGTGATGCGGAGTTCGTCGAGCTCGCCGCCTGGGTCGCGCTCGAGAATTTCCGCTCCCGTTTCAACGCGGGCCTCGGCCTGCGCAGCCAGGGGTTCGCCGACGCGTGCGAGGTGCCGGTTGCCTGATCTCGAGGCCGATGCGGCGGCATTCGAGGAATGGCGCCCGCTGCTCTTCGGGATCGCCTACCGGATGCTCGGCAGCGCGGCCGACGCGGAGGATGTCGTGCAGGACGCGTGCGTGCGCTGGTTGCGCCGGGGCGACGAGCCGGTGCGCTCGGTGCGCGCGTATCTGGTGACCATCGTGACGCGCCTGTGTCTCGACCAACTCGGTTCAGCGCGGGTGCGGCGCGAGAGCTACGCCGGCCCCTGGCTGCCCGAGCCCGTCGTGGTCGACGAGGCATCGGCGGCCGAACAGGCTGACTCGCTGTCGCTGGCCTTCTTGGTGTTGCTCGAAGAGCTGACGCCGCTCGAGCGCGCCGCCTATCTGCTCCACGACGTGTTCGGCTACTCCTTCGACGAAGTCGCCCGGTCGCTCAACCGGACGCCGCAGGCCTGCCGTCAACTGGGGGCACGGGCGCGCCGGCACGTCGAGGCGCGCCGCCAGCGTTTCGACGCCGACCTGCGCCACGGCCGTGAGCTCACCGACCGCTTCTTGTCCGCCTGTGCGACGGGCGATCTGAGCGGCCTGCTCTCGATGCTCTCCGACGACGTCGTCGTGTGGACCGACGGGGGCGGCAAGGTACGCGCCGCCATGCGGCCGGTGGTCGGGCCGTTCCGCAGTTCCCGCTTCTTGGTGCACGTCGCCAAGAAGACCCAGGGCGTCCCGGTCGCCACGGTCCTCAACGGCCAGCCGGCCACCGTCTTCGTGCACGACGGCGACGTGGTGGTCGCGCTGGTGCTCGACATCATGGAGGGCCGCATCGTCGGCGTCCGGGCCGTGTCGAACCCGGACAAACTGGTGCACCTGCGAGGGCAGTTTCCCGCCGGCGTCGGTTGACCCCTCCTGTCTTCGGGGCCTACGGGCGGTAGGTCTCGAGCTCGCGGCGCCGCACCTTGCCCGCGGACGTGCGGGGCAGGTCGTCCACGATGACGAGCTCCTTGGGCGCCGCCCAGGGGGCGATGGTGTCGGCGACGATCGCGCGCAACTCGTCGAGCGACGGCGCGTCGTCGTCGGGGACGACCCACGCGACGACGCGCTCGCCCCACTCGGGGTCGGAGCGCTTCCAGACCGCGACCTCCGCCACCCCCGGGTGGGCGATCAGCGCCCGCTCGACCAGGTCGGGCCAGACCTTCTCGGCTCCCGTGGTGATGACGTCGTCGATCCGCCCCGAGACCCGGAGCACCCCGTCGGCGTCGCGTCGCCCGGAGTCGCCCGTCGCGAACCAGTCGGCCTTCCCGTCGGGTCCCACGACGCGCCCGTCGCTCCCGTCGCGATAGCACCGGAACAGCATCGGGGCCCGGATGAGGATCTCGCCGCCGACTCCCTCGTCGGGGTCGTCGGTCTCTCCGGTCGCCGAAGGAGGCCGATCGCTCGGGCGCGTCGCGAGCTCCACGCCGTCGAGCGGCGTGCCGTCGTAGACGACACCCGATCCGGTCTCGGTCATGCCGTACGTCGTCACCACGTTGGGCGGCACCGTGTCGGGCGCGCGGCTGCCACCGAGGAGCACGCAGGTGAAGACCGACGGGTCGAGCCGCCCGAGCGCGGTGGTCACGAGGCTGACGTGCGTGGTGCGGCCCGAGCGGCCGAGCGCCTCGACCTCGTCGGCGTCGAAGCCCGGCAGCACCACCAGCGGCGTGCCCGTGACGACAGCGCGGGTCACCACCGAGAGACCGCCGATATGGGCCAGCGGCAGGCACGCGAGCCACGAGTGGCGCGACGGGTCGACGCCGAGGCGCGCCGTGGTCGCGTGTGCGGACGCGGCGACCGCCTCGTGGGTCAGCACGACACCCTTGGGCTGGCCCGAGGTGCCCGAGGTCGTGACCACGAGGGCGTCGCCGTCGTCCACGGGCACGCCGTCGGGCACCGCGTGCTGTTCACCGTCGGAGGTGACGATGCGGGTCGGGCGCAAGGCGTCGAGCATCGCCCGCCGTGCGACGCCCGGCAGGCGCGGGTCGAGCGGCGCCGCGGCGTCGCCGGTGTCCCAGACGGCCCGCAGTGCGTCGACGAACCCCATCCCGCCGGGGAGGTCGAGTGCGACGAGCTCGGGCACCGGCCAGTAGCGTAGGGCGCCGTGCACAGCCTGGTCAGCGGGACACGCGCCTCGCACGTCGCCGCTATCCCCGTGCGGGCGTTGCACGCCGCCGGCGCGCAGCCAGCGCCCGTGTGCACCGGATGAGGGCGCGTTGAGCCCGCCCCTGAAGGTGTGGGTGGCCGGAGCGCGGCCGCGCACCCTGCCGGCAGCGGTGGTCCCCGTCGTGGTCGGCACGGCCGCCGGGTACCTCCAGAGCGGCCACCTGGTCGTCACCACCGGCGGGCTGATGGCGTGCGGTTCGGCCTTCTGCGGTGGGTTCGACCGCCAGGTGAACTGGCTCAACGCCGTGCTGGCGCTCGTGGTGGCGCTGGGCATCCAGATCGGCACGAACTACGTCAACGACTACGCCGACGGCGTCCGCGGCACCGACGAGCAACGGGTCGGGCCGGTGCGCCTGGTGGCGGGCAACTTGGCCACGGTGCGCCAGGTCAAGATCGCCGCCCTGGGCGCGTTCGGTCTCGCTGGCGTGGCCGGGCTCGTCCTCGCGGCGCGCGTCACCTGGTGGTTCATCCCCTTGGGCCTGCTGTGCGGGCTGGCCGGCTGGGCCTACACCGGCGGTCCGAAGCCCTACGGCTACCTCGGGTTCGGCGAGCTCTTCGTCTTCGTGTTCTTCGGTCTCGTCGCGACCGGCGGATCGGCCTACGTCCAGCACGCCCCCTTCGTGGTCACCGTCGTCGGGCATCAGTTCTCCTACGACTACAACTGGGGCTTCGCGCTCTGGGCCGGCGTGCCCATCGGCTTCTTGGCGGCAGCGTTGTTGGAGTCGAACAACCTGCGCGACATCGCGACCGACGTCGTGGCCCACAAGAAGACCCTGGCCGTCCGGCTCGGGCGGCGCGGCGCCGGCATCTTCTACTGCGTGACGTTGCTCCTTGCGGCGCTCGGCATCGTCGTCGGCGTCGTGCAGGGGTACTCGCCGTGGACCCTCTTGGCCTTGGCGGCGGCGCCGCTGGCCGTCGTTCCGGTCCGCTTGGCCCTCGGCAAGGAGGAAGGGCGGGCATTGTTGCCGATGCTCGGCGCCACGGCACGACTCCAGCTCGCGGTCGGCGTGCTGTTGACGCTCGGGCTGCTGCTGTGACCTCGGCGCCCGTGACGGCGCGCTGCCGGGGCGTTCACGACGACACGGCCGGGTCCACCTCGGTCAGCCAATGACGGACGAGCCGGGCGGCCTGCTCGGGTTGGGCGAGGTGCGCCGCGTGCCCACCCCCGGGCAGCAGCGTGGCGGCGCCGCGAGGCGCCAGCGCCGCCATGCGTGCGGCGTGCGCCGCGAATCGGCTGTCGTCGGCCCCGGCGATGGCGAGCAGGGGTGTGGGCACCGACGGCAGGCGGTCCCACAAAGGGTCCTGGGTCCCCGTCCCGCACAGGCGCAAGCTCGAGGCGAGACCGGCCGCGCTGTTGCGCCGGCGCTCGTCACGCCCGTCTTCGTCCATGGCGGCGAGGCGGCGGAACATCGGTGTGCTGAGCCACCGCTCGAGGAAGGCGTCGACGTCGCCCGAGGCCTCGAGGTCGTCGGCCATCGCCTCGTCAGCCCGTCGCCGCTGGTCGCGCGCCCCGTCGTCCTCGATCCCGGCCGTCCCGCCCACGAGCACGAGGTGGCGGACCGCCAGCGACGTGGTGGCCACGACGTGCAGCGCAACCCTCGCGCCGAGGGAGTAGCCGAGCAGGTCGCACGGCTCGTCCCCGATTGCGGCGCGGGTCGCGTCGGCGACGAGCCCGGCGGTCTGTTCCAGGTTGGCGCGCACCGCGTCGGCGCCCGCATGTCCGGGCAGATCCGGCGCCAGCAGCGAGTGCGACCCGGCGAGGATGTCGCCGAAGCGGCCCCAGAGCCGGCCGGTCTGCGTGAACCCGTGCACGAGCACGAGGGGCGGCCCGTCGCCGCGCCGATCCACTGGAAGTGGCACGGCGCGTGAGCGTACAGGCCACCTTCAGTGCGACCCTCGTCGACGAGTGGGCGCGGCTCGGTGTCACCGACGCCGTCGTCTGTCCCGGCTCGCGCTCGACGCCGCTGACCGTCGCGCTGGCGGCGCGCCTCCGGACGCACGTGCGCCTCGACGAACGGAGTGCTGCGTTCTTCGCCGTCGGGCTGGCGCGGGCCACGGGGAGGCCGGTGGTCGTCTGCGTCACCAGCGGGACCGCGGCCGCCGAGCTCCATCCGGCGGTGGTCGAAGCGCACCACGCGCGGGTCCCGCTCATCGTCTGCACGGCGGACCGGCCGCCCGAGCTGCACCACACGGGTGCGCCCCAGACCATCGAGCAGGTCGGGCTCTACGCGGCGGCGGTGCGCTGGGAGCACTCGCCCGGCGTGCCCGGCGAGGAGGGGCGGACGACCTGGCGGCCCCTCGCCGTGCGCGCGTTCGCCGAAGCGTTGCACGGCGCGCCGGGGCCCGGGCCGGTGCACCTCAATCTCGAGTTCCGCGAACCGCTGACGGGTGGTCCCGGTGCGCTCCCGCCCACCCCGGCACCGTCGGTCGTCGTCACGAGCGACGGTGGGCCAGCGGACGAGACCGCGGCGTCGCCATCGTTTTCGCCTCCGCCCCTGCGCGGGCGCGGCCTCCTCGTGGTCGGCGCGACGGATCCCGAGCCCGTCGACCCCAAGGCTGTCCTCGCGCTCGGGGAGCACCTGGGCTGGCCGGTGCTGGCAGACCCCTTGTCGGGGTGTCGCGTCACCGGGACGATCGGCGCGGCGGACACCATCGTGCGCACCCGTCCGCCCGCGCCCGACTGCGTCGTGCTCCTCGGCACGCCGTGGCTGTCGCGCGCGCTGGGCGACTACGTGGCGGAGGCAGCCGCGGGCGGTGCCCGGGTGATCGTGGTCGACCCCTTCGGGCAGTGGGCCGACCCGCTCCGGGTGGCGACCGAGTTCCACCGCAGCGCATTCGGCGCGTGGGTGGCCGCCGCCCGACGCGCGTCACCTGCGCCGGCGTGCGAGCCGGCGTGGCTGGCCGGCTGGCGAGCACGCGAGGACCGTGCGCAGGGCGCGATCGCCGGCGTCCTCGGGGACGAGTTGAGCGAGCCGCTCGTCGCACGGACGCTGTCGCGCTGGGCGGCGCGGGACGGCGCGACGCTCGTGACGTCGGCGTCGATGCCCATCCGCGACCTGGAGTGGTACGCGGCGCCCGAAGCGGAGCCGCCGCGCGTCTACGCCAACCGGGGCGCCAACGGGATCGACGGCGTGGTCTCGACGGCGTTGGGTGTCGCCGCCGCGGGGGGTCCGGCGGAGAGGGGCGGCGAACAGGGCCGCACCGTCTGCCTGCTCGGCGATCTGGCCTTCCTGCATGACGTGTCCGGACTCGTCAACCTGCCGGCCGTGCCGTGCACGTTCGTCGTCGTCGACAACGGCGGGGGCGGGATCTTCTCCTTCCTGCCGCAGGCGCGCGAGCTTGCCGGGCCGACGTTCGAGACGTTGTTCGGCACGCCGCCCACGAGTGACGTGGCGTCGGTCGCACGCGGCTTCGGGCTCCCCGTCTCCGAGGCGGCCACGCCGGCCGAGTTCGAGGCCGCCTGGGAGGCCACGGCGCCGCCCGGTGTCCCTGGCCCCGCGCTCATCCGGGTGCAGGTGCCGGGACGGGCGCGCAACGTCGCCGTCCACGACGAGATCAACGAGGCGGTGCGCCAGGCCCTGGCGTGACGGGGACTCAGCGGTAGCGGTCGGCGGGCACCCACTCGCCGTGACTGCGGAAGGGCAGACGCTCGGGCAGGTGCACCACGGCCTCGGGCCGGTGCCGTCCGAGTGCCGACGCATCGAGCACGTAGAGGTCGCTCGCGCCACGGTCGGGGTCGTCCACGACACTCAGGATCCACCCCTCGTCGTCGCTGTGGCCGTCGGCGGCCCGCACGAAGAGCGGTTCGGAGGGACGGCGCCCCGGGCCGGGTTGCCAGGTGCGGACCTCGTCGCGCGCGAAGTCGAACTGTGCGAGCCCGGAGGGAACAGCCGCCGCCGCAGTCGCGTCCCACGCCAGCTCGACGCCGTAGCCGTGGCGGAACGGCGCGCCCTCCACCGAGGCGTCGACGCGCGGGTACTCGACGTGGCGCTCATCGACCTGGGTCCGCTCGAGGGTGTCGCCGTCCACGCGCCAACGCTCGAGGATGGCCAGGCTGCCGCCGATCGGACTGAGGCCGATGCCCAGCGGCCCGACGACCGAGGTGGCGGTGTCGACCGGCTGTCCTGCCTCGGGCACCTCGTAGCGGCACGCGTAGAGCACCAGCGCGCCGGCGCGCCGAGCACCGTTGCCGGACGCGACGTCGCCGGGGGAGGGCGGATCCTCTTCGTACGCGCCGAGGACATGGGTGACGAGTGTCGGGTCGAGGCGGAACCAGCGCACCGACGTGCCGTCCCCGCCGCGGGGGACGAGTCCCATCCAGCCTTCCGTGCCGGGCAGCCACCCGAAGGGGACGGGCTCGCCCCGCAACCCGCTCACCCGTGCCGTGGGCGACTCGATGAACACGACGTGGTGGGCCGTCACTGCGATGTCGTGCTGCCAGGTCGCCCGTTCGAGCTCGACCGCCTGCGCCGTCTGCAGCGCGCCCGTCGCGTCCCACTCGCCGATCCGCAACCGGATGCCGTCGGACTCGTCAGGCCCTGCTTCCTCCTCGTCACGGGTGCCGTCGTCGACCGAGAAGAGCACGCGGGCGCCGTCGGCCGCCACCCGGTGCACGTGCGACGCGATCGGCACCGTCAGCGCGCCCGAGAACTCCTCGGGCTCCAAGAAGCGCGAGTAGCGCGAGGGGAGGCCCGTCTCGGGGAGAGCGAGGATCGATCCCGCGTGCCAGAAGACGCCGGCGTCGGCTGCGCTCTCCCGCCTGCGATACCAGACGGCCTGGCCGTCGCGCAGTTCCACCGCGTGCAGCGCGCCCCGCGGCGAGTCGCCTCCGCCGGCGCCGCCGGCGCCACCGGCCGGGCCCTCGTCCTCGGGCCGGCGCGGCCCGACGCGCACGAGGGTGCCTTGGAGGTCGGGCGGGAGAGCACCGTCGATCAGCAGTGGGAGCGAGCTGTCGACGTCGTCGCTGTCGTCGCCGTCGCCGTGGGGGCCGACGCCGCCGATCATCGTGACCTTCCGGGGCCCATGCGACCTGTGAACCTACCTGCGTATGGCAGAGTCAAAGGCATGCCCACGCTCTCGGAGGACCTCGCCTTCCGCGGCCTGATCCACCAGATGACAGACGACGAGCTGCCGGCTCGTCTCGACCAGCCGGGGCTGACCGTCTACGCCGGATTCGACCCGAGCGCCGACAGCCTGCACGTGGGCAGCCTGCTGCAGCTGTGCACGCTGCGCCGGTTCCAGGACGCGGGGCACACGCCGATCTCCCTCGCCGGCGGCGGCACAGGCATGATCGGGGACCCCGGCGGCAAGCAGGACGAGCGCCAGCTGCTCGACCTCAAGACGATCGAGGGCTACCTCGAGGGCATCCGTCCCCAGCTGGGCCAGTTCCTCGATCTCGACCGCGCGCTGCTGCTCAACAACGCGGACTGGCTGAGCAAGCTCTCGACGCTCGAGTACCTCCGCGACGTCGGCAAGCACTTCACGGTCAACCAGATGGTGGCCAAGGAGTCGGTCAAGACGCGCTTCGAGCGCCCGGACCAGGGCATCAGCTACACGGAGTTCAGCTACATGTTGTTGCAGGCGTACGACTTCTTGCGCCTGCACCTCGACTACGGCTGCAACCTCCAGTTCGGCGGCAGCGACCAGTGGGGCAACATCACGATGGGCGTCGAGTTCATCCGCAAGGTCTGCGGCGACGAGGTATGGGGCTTCACCACACCGCTCATCGTCAAACCCGACGGGACCAAGTACGGCAAGACCGAGAGCGGGACCGTGTGGCTCGACGCGGCGCGGACCAGCCCGTACGCCATGTACCAGTTCTTCATCAACACGCCCGACGAACAGGCCGGCGAGCTCGTGCGCTTCCTCACGTTCCTCGATCACGAGACGATCGTGAGCCTCGACGCCGAGACGGCTGAGCGACCACAGCGCCGCGCGGCGCAGCGCGCGCTCGCACGGTCCGTCGTCGCCATGGTCCACGGCGAGGCCGAGGTCGCCAAGTGCGAGGAGGCGTCCGCCGCGCTCTTCGGCGAGGAGATCGCGGGGCTGAGCGAGGAGATGCTCTTGACCGTGACGGAGGACGCGCCGAGCACCGAGCTCGAGCGCACCGAGCTGCTCGGGTCGCTCACGCTGCTCGAGCTGCTCGAGCGAACGGGTCTCGCCTCATCGAAGGCGGATGCACGGCGAACGGTCGAGCAGGGCGGCGCGTACGTGAACAACGTGCGTCAGGCCGACACCGCGCGGACGTTCGACGCCGGCGACCTCTTGCACGACCGCTATCTCGTGGTGCGCAAGGGCCGCCGGGAGGTCCACGTCGTCACCGCTGTATGAGCCGCCGCATCCTCGTCGCGTCATTCGTCCTGCTGTCGGCCGCACTGGGCCTCACCGCGTGTGCGGGCGCGGACCAGGTGGGGTCCGACTCGCATCGCATGTCGGTCTGGGTGAGCGGGACGGGGCTGGGCGATGAGATCGGCACCCTCGTGGCGGACAACGCGCGCATCGCCAAGGTGGCGCCGAACGGCACCGGTGCGCTGCATGCCGCGTGCAGCACGATGATCAACGACGCCGAGATGGCCAACAGCAGCCTTCCCTCGCCCGACCCGACCGTCACTGACCTGCTGACACAGGCCTACGGCCTGGAGGGGACGGCCGGCAACGACTGCTACGACGGCGCGTCGAACCCCGCGTTGCTCACCCGGTCCGAACGCGAGGGGATCAAGGCGGACGCGTTCTACAACGAGGCGCTCCAGCGCATCCGCGCCATCACCGGGAAGGTGCCGGTGACCACCACGACGTCGGGCAACTCGGGGAACTCCGGCATCGGGGGGATCTTCGGGTGACGCCGGTCAATCCCGACGCGGTCCACGACGAGTTCGACCGGCACCGCCGCCGCGTGCTGTGGGCGATGCCGACCGGCCTCTACCTGATCGGCAGCCGCGACGGGGACGATGTCAACCTCATGACCGCCAACCTCGTCGTGCAGGTCTGCACGGAGCCCAAACTGGTCGGTGTCGCCCTCGAACGCGACTCGGTCACGGCGCGGCTCGTGTCGGGCGGCGAGGCGTTCACCGTCTCGCTCCTGCGCCGCGCGGACCGCGATCTCGTCCGCCGCTTCGCCAAGCCCGTCACCGAGGTCGAGCGCTCGGCCGACGGCGCCGTCGTCTGGATGTCCGGGCAGCCCGTCCTCGAGGTCGGCCCCCAGCGGGTGCCCGTGCTCGGGTCGGCGGCCGGGTATCTCGCCTGCGCGCTGACCGCGAGCGAGCCGCTCGGCAGCCACACCTTCTGCATCGGTGAGGTCGTCGAGGTCGGCGGCGAGCCGGACGAGGTCCTGCGGATGGAGGACACGCGCATGCACTACGGCGGCTGAGCGTCGTCTGGGCCCGCGGGCCCGCGGGCCCGGCGGCCCCGTGCTCGGTCCGCCTCCGCGCCCGTTCAGCCGGGCGCCGCTCCGTCGCCGCGCGCCTCAGGTGGCCGCAGATCGATGCGCAACGTCAAGATCCCCTCGACGAGCTCGGCCTGCGCGTCGCCGATCATGGCGAAGTCCGTGTAGTCGCGCTGCGCCTGCTCGCGGAAGCGCTGGCGCTCCTCGCCTTCGATCGGCGGCATGCCCCGCTCCTTCACCGCCTTCGCCCGCTGCTGAAAGCGCGCCACCATCTCGGCGGGGTCGAAGGACGTCATTGCGGCCAGCGTAGGGCTGGCGCACGAGCGGCAGCGACTCGCGCGCCGCGTCGCGCTGCGGCGTCGAGGTGCTCGTCAGGGCCGAGGGTTGCGATCGGCGCCTCGGGGAAGAATTGTCGTGTTGAGCAGGGCCAGGGCCGGTCCGCTGGTGCCAGCCACTACACTGGCCCAGCGGTCGACAGGCATTGGCGGTCAGGCCGTAGGGGGTCCGGGCGCGACACAGCGGTCCGGGGTGTAGCAAGGAGTTCTCGTGAAAAAGGGACGCCATCGGCGCTTCGAGGAAGCGCGCAGCTTGAAGCGGTCTTCGAACGAGTCGACCGGACGGTGCGTCGAGTGCGGGGCTGAGCCGGACGACGTGCACGCCTCGTGGTGCAGGGCCGAGGAGGACAAGTACGACCGCATCCTCGGGTCGATGCCGACGTCGTCAGCCAATACGGAGGACGACCCCCTCAACGACTGACGGCCGAACGACGCCCCGGCGGCGCCGAACGAGGGCTAGGCGGAGTCCGCGGCGTCAGCCGAGTCGCGTGTCCGGAGCGCCGGGTGGGGGAGCGCAACCCCTTTTGAGCGGAGCTGGTCGCGTTCGCCGAGCAGCTCGACGAAGCGGTCGTAGACCTTGCGGCCGACCATCTTCGTGAGCTCCGCCTGCATCTCCTCGTAGACCGGCTTCGAGCCGACGAAGGCGTCGGGAGCTTCGGTGCACCACCAGTGGAACTCGCGCCCGCCCTTGCCCCAGTGGCGGCGGTCCCACTGCCGGATAACCGACGTCACGTGCCCTTCTTCGTCGTCCACCTGGTCCTCGCGGCGGAGGGGCAGCTGCCAGCACACCTCAGGCTTCAAGGTGAGGTGGTCGACGCCCCGGTTCGCGGCCGCGATGTGGAACGCACACCCCGGCCCGGCCGGGAACCCGGGCCGGTTCAAGAAGATGCACGCGTCGTCCACCAGACGGGTCACCGTCTCCCCGTGCTTGTTCACGTGGATCACGCTCTTCTTCGTCCCGTGGTTCTGCCACTCCTCGGGCGTGAGGGTCGCGGCCGCCTTCTCGACCCGGCGGGCGTCCTTCTTGTCGACCAGGTGGGCGCCGTAACTGCAGCAGCCCTGGACCAGCTCGGGTGCCGGGCCGGTGAGGACCCCCTGGCAGCCGTTCCCGAAGATGCAGGTCCAGTTGCTGGTGAGGAAGGTGACGTCGAACATCCACGTCCGCTCCTCCTCGTCGTCCTCGAAGCTGAGCCATTCGTGCGTGTCGGTGGGCATCTGCGCCATCGCGAGGACGATACATGGCGCGCCACGCCGGGATCGCCGCCCCGGCACGGGGCCGTAGACTGCGTGCATGGCAACGAGCTCCGACGACATCCAGGCTGACCGCGCGATCGTCAGCCTCACCCCCGAGGCCGCCACGGTGGTGAAGGAGGCGATCGGCCAGGAGCCGGACCCGGGCAGCCTCGCGCTCTGGCTCGAGGTGCGCGGCGTGCAGGCTGGCCAGTTCGTCTACGACCTCTACTTCCAGGCGATCTCCGACGCCGACGAGGGTGACGCACGCCACGAGCACGACGACCTCGTCGTGATCATCCCAGCGGCGAGCGTGGCGCGTTTGCGCGGGGCGCGGCTCGAGTGGTCCGAGGAAGGGCAGGGCGGACTCGTCCTCGTGAACCCCAACAGCCCCAGCCCTGCAGAGGCCGCGCCGGGCGTCCCGCCCGAGGTGCTGGCCAAGGGCGTGGCGTTCCCGCTCGCGCAGCGCGTGGTCGCCGTGCTGGAGCAGGCGGTCAACCCCGCCATCGCAAGCCACGGCGGGCGGGCCGACCTCGTCGCGTTGAACGAGGAGGACGGCACGGCGTACCTCCGCCTGTCCGGCGGCTGCCAGGGTTGTGCCATGTCGCAGATGACGTTGCGGCAGGGGATCGAGACGGCGTTGCTCGAAGAGGTCCCCGAGCTCTCACGCGTGCTCGACGTCACCGACCACGACAGCGGCGAGAACCCCTTCTACGCCGAGACCGTCTCCGCCTAGCACCCGTCGTCACAGGGCGCCTGAGGGGCCCGGGACGCCGTCGGCCGTCCGGTAGCGTGGCTGTGTGCTGCGCTTTCTGACCGCTGGTGAGTCGCACGGTCGCGCACTGGTCGTGATCGTGGAGGGCCTGCCGGCGGGCCTCCCGGTCGAGGCCGCCGACATCGCCGACGAGCTGGCGCGGCGCCGTCTCGGCTACGGCCGGGGCCCGCGCATGCGCTTCGAGGCCGACGAGATCACGCTGCTGGCCGGGATACGCCACGGACGCACGCTGGGCTCGCCGGTCGCCATCGAGATCGCCAACACCGAGTGGCCGAAGTGGACCGAGGAGATGTCGCCCGAGCCCGGGGCGCCGTCCAAGGTGCTCACCCAGCCGCGACCCGGGCACGCCGACCTGCCGGGGATGCTCAAGTACGGCTTCGACGACGCACGCGACGTGCTCGAGCGTGCGTCCGCCCGCGAGACGGCCGCCCGCGTCGCTGCCGGCACGCTGGCCAAGCTGCTGCTGGCCCAGCTCGACATCGCGGTCGTCAGTCACATCGTCGCCCTCGGTGACGCGACGGCCGGTCCCGACGGCGCGCGGCCCGGCCCCGCAGACCTCGAGCAGGTCGACGCCAGCGCGGTCCGCTGCTTCGACCCGGTGGCCGAGGACGCGATGGTCACCACGATCAAGGCGGCGGCCAAGGTCGGGGACTCGCTGGGCGGCGTCGCCGAGGTGCTCGCCTACGGCGTACCGGTCGGCCTCGGGAGCCACGTGCACTGGGACCGCAAGCTCGACGCGAACCTCGCCCAGGCGCTCATGTCGATCCAGGCCGTCAAGGCGGTCGAGATCGGCGACGGCTGGGACAACGCGGCGCGCCGGGGCTCCGAGGCGCACGATGCCATCGTCTACGACGACGAGGAGGGGTACGTGCGGCCGACCGGGCGGGCCGGCGGGATCGAAGGTGGCATCTCGAACGGGGCGGTGATCGTGGCCCGCGTCGCCATGAAGCCGCTGGCCACGTTGAACCGCCCCGTGCTCCAGACGGTGGACGTCGTCACGAAGGAGTCGACCGTGAGCTTCCGGGAGCGCACGGACGTGACCGCCGTGCCCGCCATGGGCGTGGTCGCCGAGTCGATGACGGCCCTCGTCCTCGCCAACGAGGTGCTGCGCAAGTTCGGCGGGGACTCGCTGGCCGAACTGGTGCGCAACCGCGACGGCTACGTCGCGTCGTTGGGATCGACGCCATCCTCCGCGGTGGGTGCGCCGGCGGCGACGCCCGGCGCCAGTTCGGACGCGGCAGGACCAGGCAGCGCGGCAGGATGACCCCGGAGACCCCGCGCATCTTGCTCGTGGGCATGATGGGCGCGGGCAAGACCACGACCGGCCGGCGGCTGGCGTCGCACCTGGGCTGGCACTACCACGACTCCGACGCGGACGTGGAAGCGAAGACCGGGATGACGGTGCCCGAGATCTTCGCCCGCTACGGCGAGGCGGCGTTCCGCAAGGAGGAGCACGACGTGCTCATCGACGCGTGCAACGATCCGGCGCCCTCCGTGGTCTCGGTCGCCGGCGGGGCGGTCCTGAATGCCGACACCCGCCGTCACATCGCGGACTGCGGCACGGTGGTGTGGCTGCGCGCCAAACCCACGACGCTCGCCGCACGCGTGGGTGAAGGAGAGGGCCGGCCGCTCCTCGACGACGACCCGGGGGCCGCGCTGGTCGAGCTGAACGAGGTCCGTGCGCCGCTCTACGCGGAGCTGGCCGACATCGTCATCGACGTCGACACCCTGCCGCCGGAGGAGGTGGCCGACCGGATCCTGGCGGCCGTCGCGGTCGACGCGCCGGGCCTCACCGAAGAGGCCGGCGCCGAGCCCGGCGCCGCCGGACCCACGACGGACTGAGCGCGTCGTGCACGCCCTCTCCGTCGACCTGGCTGATCGCAGCTACCCGATCCTGGTGGGCCAGGGCGCGCGCCGCGAGGCCGGCCGCTTCGTGCCGCCGGGCGCCAAATCGGCCGCCGTGGTGACCCAGCAGGCGATCCTCGATGCGGGCTGGGCCCACCTCGACCTCGGCATCCCGTCCCAGGTCTGCATCATCCCCGACGGCGAGGACGCCAAGACGCTCAGGACGGTCGAGGAGCTGGCACGCCGGTTCGCGCGCGCCGGCCTCTCGCGGGCGGACGTCGTCGTCGCGGTCGGCGGGGGCATCGTGACCGACGTCGCCGGCTTCGCTGCGGCGACGTACCACCGCGGCACGGCCTACGTGAACGTGGCGACCTCGCTGCTGGCCCAGGTCGACGCGGCGATCGGCGGCAAGACCGGAGTGAAC
>DATJTU010000002.1:0-13618 GCA_035503015.1 Acidimicrobiales bacterium
ATCAAACCGCCTACGAGCTCTTTACGCCCAATAAATCCGGACAACGCTTGCACCCTACGTATCACCGCGGCTGCTGGCACGTAGTTGGCCGGTGCTTCTTCTGCAGGTACCGTCACTATCGTCCCTGCTGAAAGGAGTTTACAACTCAGAAAGCCTTCGTCCTCCACGCGGCGTTGCTGCGTCAGGCTTTCGCCCATTGCGCAAGATTCCCCACTGCTGCCTCCCGTAGGAGTCTGGGCCGTGTCTCAGTCCCAGTGTGGCTGATCGTCCTCTCAGACCAGCTACCCGTCGATGCCTTGGTAGGCCGTTACCCCACCAACAAGCTGATAGGCCGCGAGCCCCTCCCGAAGCGAAATTCGTTTCCTTGTCGGATCATGCGGTCCGACAGGGGTATCCGGTATTAGCACCGGTTTCCCGGTGTTGTCCCAGTCTTCGGGGCAGGTTGCTCACGTGGTACTCACCCGTTCGCCACTCGCTCTTCATCAGTATTGCTACCGAATGGAGCGCGTTCGACTTGCATGTGTTAAGCACGCCGCCAGCGTTCGTCCTGAGCCAGGATCAAACTCTCCATCGAGACTCACGACCGGCCGGACATCGCAAAAGAGCGACGCTCGATCGGCCAAGAATCAGAGAGTCACCAAAGTTTGACTCGAACTATTGGTAACAAACAGGCCTGTGCACCCAGAGGGATTCCGAGGCCTGCGTACTGCGTTATTGACGTACAACCCATCCGTATGAGTCCGGATGAATTGCCCGCACTGGCTTTTGGCTTGTCACTATTCCGTTTTCAAGGAGCGACCGGGCACACACCTATCCAGCCGGTGTTGGTGCCGGGTTGCCCGAAGGACGGTTCCGGACAAACAACTACTGCCGGAAGGTCTCCTTCGGTTTGCCGGAGGGCCGCTAGGCCGTTCCGACGGGTGTGTCACCCTATCAGACCCGTATCGAAGCGTCAACGCGTCTGAGCTGGCCGGTCAGTCCCGGGGGATCCCTGGACCCGGCCTCGCTCCGAACATTCTACCGGGAGGCCGGCGCCGTCCCGCGGATGCCGGCCGGCACCCTGGGGTGGCATGCGGGAGCTCCAGCTCGCCGCATGCCACCAGGTGCTCGAAGGTCAACCAGCTTTCCGCCCTCCCGTCGCCATCGGGTCCGTCTGCGAGCGTGCGCTGCCGGTTGAGTTCCTCGATCTACCGCCAGCCATCCCCCCCACCTGTACCGGCTCCAGCAGCCTGAAGGACCTCGGTTGCACCGGCGTGACACGGACATGACAAAACCCACGGTGCGTGTCCGCGGGCCCAGCTCAGGGGCCCGGCGCGCGCCGGCCGACGGCCGCCGGTCAGACCCAGGGCTTCGAGACGTGGGGGTCGCCGGGGACCCAGAAGCGCCACCGCTTGTCGGTTGCCTCCTTGATGCCGATCCGAGTCCCCCGGCCGGGACGCCGGGGCGGCGGGGTCCCGTCGTCCACCAGCCGGACGCCGTCGCTCCCCGCTGCGTCAGCGGACGCGAGCAGGTCCGTCCCGTTCTCGGCCCGCGCGATCCCGAAGGCCTGGCAGAGCTTGGCCGGGCCGTTGCACAGGTCGACCTCGCGCCGGGCGGCGGGGCGGGCGGCGCGCATCTCGTCGAGGCCCGCCGTCGGGGCCAGGGCGCGCAGCAGCACCGCCGCCGCCTCGCCGTCGGGGCCGCAGACGACGTTGGCGCACCAGTGCATGCCGTAGGTGAAGTAGACGTAGAGAAACCCCGGCGGGCCGAACATGATGGCCGTGCGCGGGGTCAGGCCCCGGTACGCGTGCGACGCGGCGTCGTTGGCCCCGTGGTACGCCTCGACCTCGACGATGCGGCCGGCGCGTTCCCCCCGGACGATCAGCTTGTTGAGCAGCCACGGTGCGACCGCGAGCGGGCCCCGCTCCAAGTCCGACCGTTGCACCGGGCCACCCTGGCCCAGCCCGGCGACAGTGCGCCACCCCGGTGGGGCGGCGGCGGGTCAGTCCGGGGTGTCCGCGGGCTCCGGCGTCTGGGGTGACGTCGATTGTGCGCGGCGGTGCCCTCCCGCCTGGGGGGTTCGGCGGTGGCGCACCGCCGCGCTGCGGGGAGGTCCTGCCCCGTTCGCCATCTTGGAGAGCAGCAACAGCTCGTCCTCCATCGCCTGCGCAAGCCCCGCCAGGTCGGGCGAGGCCTTCGCCGAGGCGTTGATGCCGACGAAGAGCGAGTTGAGGTAGCTCTGCACCGTGATGTTGAGCGGCGACACGCCGTCCATCACCGGCCCGAGCGGGTACACCGCACGCAGCTCCATCCCGGCGAAGTACAGCGGGAAGTCCGGGCCGGGCACGTTGGAGATCATGAGGTTGCCCGGGCGGGCCTTGCGCACGATCCCCGAACGCACCCCGAGCTGGATCATGGGCTTGGCCACCGCGGGCGGGATCGCCTCGGCGAGGCGCACGGCCATGGGGCCGTACCCGACGGCATGCTCCTGCCCTTTGCTCGACGCGCTCGCCTCGGTGACGGCGCGCAGGCGCTCGAGCGGCGTCTTGCAGTCGTTGGCCAGCGTCACGAACATCGCCGAGAGCTGGTTGCCGGTGGCGTCGGTCTGGTCGGGTCGCACCGACACCGGGACCACGGCGACCAATGGCGTGTCCGGATCGCGCCCGTTGGCGGCCAGGTGGCTGCGCAGGGCGCCGGAGCAGACCGCCAGCACGACGTCGTTGATGGTGGACCCGAAGCGGTCCTTGAGCTGCCGCACCTCGTTCAGGTCCAAGACGGCGAAGCGGACTTCGCGTCGTGCGGTGATCGGCGTCTCGAACACCCGGGGCGCCCCGAGCGGGATCGCGATCGGCCCCGTCGTGGCGTCGACCGCGCACCGGGCCATCCGGACCGCCGTGCGCCCGATCTCGCGGGCCGCGCGCAGTCCCCGGGTGGGGCCGCGCAGGAAGCTCGGCAACGCGTCGGCCACGAGCTCTCGCTGCGTGGGCAGCCCGGCCGGCATCCAGGGCGGGCACGGGTTGATCACGGCGCTGCCCTCCGGGGTCAGGTCGAGCAGCTGCGCCAGCAGCGCAGCCCCGGCGACGCCGTCGATCACGGAGTGGTGCACCTTGGCGATCAGCCCGATCATCCCGCCGGCGAGGCCCTCGACGACGTGCATCTCCCACGGCGGCTGCTCGGGGAGGAGCGGCCGGCCCATGACCTCGGCGACCATGTCGCAGAACTCGTCGGCGCCCCCCGGCGCCGGCGCAGCGTCGCGGTGGAGGTGGTTGCTCAGGTCGAAGTCGGGATCGTCGACCCAGCGGGGGTTGTCGAGGCCGAGCGGGACGGGCATCAGGCGCCGGCGGAACGGCGTGAGGTTGGGCATGCGCGACTCGAGCACGCCCTGCACGCGCTCGAAGCTGTAGCCGCCGTCCGCGGTCGACGGATCGAACACGCACGCGTACGCGATCTCCATCGGCGTGTGCCGGGTGTCGGAGTACACGAACATCGGGTCGATGCCGTTCATTCGCTCCATGCGCACTTCTCCACGTTGTGAGGGTCTCCAGTGGACACGACTCTGTGCACCCGCCGCACAGCACATCCCGCCACCCTCCCCTCGCACCCTCTCGGAGGCGGTGTGCAGCTCAGTCGGTCGAACGGGGGCACGTCGTCGATTGGGCTTCCCCAATAGCCTGCACGACCCTGCGGGCGGGACACAACAGTTTTGATCAGATCTTTATGGTCCGTTCACCTGGGCGTTACCCGACACGGTCGTTCGTCCGCGCAACTGTCAGATCGCTCGCGCGTGCGTCGGCCCAGGGTGGGGGTGGTCTTCCTCAGTCTAGGGGGTGCGGATGTCCCTGACGGACCTTCAGGCGGCGGGCGGGCGCCACTGGGCCAGGCGCGTGCGGTCGACCTCGCGGCGGCGGGTGAAGCGCTCCATCTGCTCGGCGACCGGGCCCGGGCCCGCCCCGCCCGGCGTCCGCCGGCGCGTCACCGCCACCCCCGGCTCGAGCACCTCGGTGGCGGCGTCGCCCAGGTCCGGGTGCGCCGCGACGAGCTCGACGAGGGGCACGTGGCGCTCGAGCGACTCGCGGACCAGGCCCCCGATCAGCGCGTGGGCCTGGCGGAAGGGCATGCCCTGCTCGACGAGCATCTCGGCCAGGTCGATCGCCGACGCGGCCGGGCCGTCGGCGGCGCTCTGCATCCGTTCCTCGTTCCACGTCGCCGTCTCGTAGACGCCGCGCAGCGCGATCAGCGCCCCCGAGACCTGCGTCACCGCGTCGAAGAGCGGCTCCTTGTCCTCCTGCAGATCGCGGTTGTAGGCGAGCGGGAGCCCCTTCAACGTGACGAGGACCGCATTGAGGTGCCCGATGAGACGGCCCGACTTCCCGCGGGCCAGCTCGGCCACGTCCGGGTTCTTCTTCTGCGGGAGCATCGAGCTCCCCGTGGCGTACGCGTCGTCGAGGGTGCAGAAGCCGAACTCCTCGGTGGACCACAGCACGATCTCCTCGCCCATCCGCGACAGGTGCACTCCCAACAGCGCGAGGTCGAAGAGCGCTTCGGCCACGAAGTCGCGGTCGGCCACCGCATCGAGGGAGTTCTCGAAGCGGCCGTGGAACCCGAGCTCCGCCGCGACGTAGTCGGGATCGAGTGGCAACGACGAGCCGGCGAGCGCACCGGCCCCGAGGGGGGACGTGTTCAGGCGGTCGACCGTGGTGAGCAGCCGATCCACGTCACGCGCCAGCGTCCAGCCGTGGGCGAGCAGGTGGTGGGCCAGGAGCACCGGCTGCGCCCGCTGCATGTGCGTGTAGCCGGGCAGGTAGACGTCGGCGGCGTCGGTGGCCCGCTGGGCCAGCGTGTCCTGGAGGGCCAGGATCTCGTCCGCGACGCCGACCAGCGTGCGGCGGCACCACAGGCGCAGCGCGGTCGCCACCTGGTCGTTACGGCTGCGCCCGGTGTGGAGCTTGGCGCCGGTGTCGCCGATGAGCTCGGTGACCCGCCGCTCGATCGCGGTGTGGACGTCCTCGTCGCCCCGGGCGAAGACGAACTCCCCGTTGACGAACTCCTCCTCGACGATGTCGAGCGCCTCGATGAGGGCGGAGACCTCGTTGTCCGTGAGGATGCCGGCCTTGCCCAGTCCCTTGACGTGCGCGCGCGACCCCGCCAGGTCGTCGGCGGCCAGAGCGCGGTCGAAGGGCAGGCTGACCGTGAAGGCGGCGACCTCGTCCGCCATGCCCGCAGTGATGCGGCCCTCCCACAGCGTCATGATCCGCCCCTTCCTGCCTCCGGTGGGCGCCGCCCTGCAGGGCCCTGTGCTGCTGGGTCCTGCGCCCCCGGTCCTTGCCTGGCCGACCACGTTGCCACACCCAGGCCCCACAGCCGGACGAACCCCTCGGCGTCGCCGTGGCGGAAGGTGTCGGTGGCGTCGTAGGTGGCCAGGTCGTGGTCGTAGAGCGCGACGGGGCTGCGGCGCCCCACCACGGTGCAGGTGCCCGGCGCCTCGAAGCGGAGCCGCACCTCCCCCGTCACGTGCCGCTGGCTCTCGCTCACGAACGCCTGCAATGCACCGCGCAGCGGCGAGTACCAGAGCCCGTCGTAGACAAGCTCGGACCAGCGCGGCTCCAGGCGCGCCTTCTCGTGGTGCAGGTCTCGCTCGAGCGTGAGGTCCTCGAGGTCAGCGTGCGCCGTGATGAGCGCGAGGGCAGCAGGGCACTCGTAGACCTCACGGCTCTTGATGCCGACCCGGCGGTTCTCGACCATGTCGAGACGGCCGAAGCCGCGCGATCCCGCGGTCGCGCCCAGCTGGCTGATCACCTCGTACGGGGTGAGCGCGACCCCGTCGAGCGCCACCGGCACCCCGGCCTCGAAGCCGACCACGACCTCGATCGGGTCGGACTGGGTGACCCGGGTCAGCGTGTACACGTCGTCGGGGGCCGGCGACCAGGGATCTTCGATCGCCCCGCACTCGATCGCCTTCCCCCAGAGGTTGTCGTCGATCGAATACAGCTTCTCCTTCGTGACCGTGATCGGGATCTCCCACTTCGCTGCCAGCTCGACGCAGTCCTCGCGGGTGAGCCCCCAGACGCGGGCGGGGGCGAGGATCCCGAGATCCGGCGCCAGCGCCCGCACGCCCACCTCGAAACGCACCTGGTCGTTGCCCTTGCCCGTGCAGCCGTGCGCGACTGCGGTCGCGCCGTGCCGCCGCGCCTCGGCAACGAGATGACGGACGATCACCGGGCGCGACAGCGCGGAGACGAGCGGGTACTTGCCCTCGTAGCGCGCGTTCGCCTGCAGGGCAGGCATGCAGAACTCGTCGGCCATCTCGTTGCGGGCGTCGACCACGACGGCCTCGACGGCGCCGGCGGCGAGCGCGCGGGCACGGATCGCCTCCCAGTCCTCCCCGCCCTTGTCGGCCGCCTGCCCGACGTTGACCGCCACTGCCACCACCTCGACGCCCTCGTGCTCGATGAGCCACCGCACGGCCACCGAGGTGTCGAGCCCGCCGCTGTACGCCAGGACTACACGATCAGCCATCCTCAGTCACCGTCCTTCCCGTTGGCTTCCGACTTGTGTGCGAGGGCTTGCGCGCCGGTGATGCCGGCGACGTCGCGCAGCTGCGCCGCCATGGCGTTCCCGCCGACGCGCTCGTCGACGACGACCAGCACCGTGTCGTCGCCCGCTACGGTGCCGACCACCTCTTCGAGGCCGCTGCGGTCGAGCGCCGAGCCGACGACGTGGGCGGACCCCGGCGGCGTGCGCAGCACGACGAGGTTGCCGGAGTACGCGACGTGGACCACCCAGTCCCCCAGGACCCGGCGCAGGTGGTCCTCGGGCGCGATCTGCTGGACCGGCAGCTCCGGGAGGGCGTAGGCCGTCTCGCCACCGGGCAGCCGGACCTTCACCGCACCCAGGTCCTCGAGGTCGCGCGAGACCGTCGTCTGGGTGGCGTCGATGCCCTGCTCGGCGAGGAGCGCGACGAGCTGGGTCTGGCTGGTGACCGCCTGGCTCTCGAGGAGCCGCGCGATGCGGTGCTGGCGCTGGTTCTTGGTCAGCCGGCCGGCGGCGGCGCCGGTCGCGTCCGGGCCGTCCGGTGTCGCCGCCGTGGCATCCGTCGTCGTCACGACCCCGCTCCGAGCGCCCAGGCGAGGATGCCCCGCATGGCCGTGCGACGGTGTGCCGCTTGGCGCCATACCAGCGAGCGCGGCCCCTCGAGCACCGCGTCGGTGATCTCCTCGCCGCGGTGGGCCGGCAGGCAGTGCAGCACGACGCCGTCGGGCGCCGCCTGGTCGACCAGTGCCTCGTCGATCGTGAAGCCCTCGAAGGCCGCGAGCCGCGCCGCGCGCTCCTCTTCCTGGCCCATGGAGGTCCACACGTCGGTGTACAGCGCCGACGCGCCCTTCGCGGCCAGCCGCGGGTCGTCGGTCTGCTGCACGCTCCCGCCGCGACCTGCGGCGTCGGCGAAGGCCTGTAGGCCCGAGAGCTCGGTCGGCGAGAACGTGTACCCCGCCGGTGCCGCGATCCGGACCTCCATCCCCTCGAGCACGCCGGCCTTGGCGAGCGAGCGCGACATGTTGTTGGCGTCCCCGACGTAGGTGAGGACCCGTCCCTCGAGGCGGCCGAACACCTCGCGCAACGTCAGCACGTCCGCCACCGCCTGGCACGGGTGCGCGTCGTCGGAGAGAAGGTTGACCAGCGGGACGTCGAAGCCGCTGTGCTCGAGCGCGGAGGCCATGCGCACCAGCACGGCGTGCGCGAACACCCGCGCGCACAGGACGCGGTGGTAGCAGGCCAGCGTGCGCGCGACGTCCTCGGCGGTCTCCCGCGTGTCGAGGCCGACCTCGGTCCCCTGGATGTAGACGGGGTGCCCGCCGAGGTCCACGACCGCCATCTCGGTGGAGTTCCGAGTCCGCGCCGACGGCTTCTCGAACAGGAGCCCGACCCCTTGTCCGGCCAACAGCTGCGGCGCCGGCCGGGTGACGGCAAGGCTGAGGACGCGCTCCCACGAAGCGGGGTCGAGGTCGTCGATGTCGAAGAGATTGGGCATGGTGCTACTCCCCCCTTACCCGCTCTCCTCGGCGTGCCCCGGCGTGGCCGGCCCGGCGTCGCCGTAGGCCCCGGCCACTGCCACCGAGAGGATGCCGAGGGCGCGGTCGATCTCGTCGTCGCTCACCAGGAGGGGCGGTGCGACCCTGATCGCATCGGGCCGGACCGCGTTGACGAGCAGTCCCCCCTCGAGCGCGCGGGCCGTGGCGTCCTTGGCCACCGGCGCATCGAGTTGCGCGGCCAGCAGGAGCCCGGCTCCCCGGACCGAGACGACCCCGGGCAGCTGCGTCAACCCGTCGGCCAACCGCGCGCCGGCCCGCCTGGCGCGCCCGCACACGTCTTCGGCCTCCATCACGGCGAGCGTGGCCCGCACCGCGGCGAGCGCCAGCGGCTGGCCGCCGAAGGTGGACCCGTGGTCGCCCGGGCCGAACGCGGCCGCGACCTCGGCCCGGGCCCAGCAGGCCCCGACGGGCATCCCGTTGCCGAGTGCCTTGGCCATGGTGACCACGTCCGGCTCGATGCCCTGCGCCTGGAACGCGAACCAGTGCCCCGTGCGGCCCAGCCCTGTCTGGACCTCGTCGAGCATCAACAGGGCGTTGCGCTCGGTGCACAGCGAACGCACTGCTCCGAGGAAGTCGGAGCTCGGGACGACGACCCCGCCCTCCCCCTGGAGCGGTTCGAGCAGGACGCCGGCAACGGTCTCGGGGTCGAGCGCCTTGTCCAACGCGGCGACGTCGTCGTAGGGGACGTGCACGAAGCCCTCCGGCAGCGGCACGAAGGGCGCTTGCTTCTCGGGCTGGCCGGTCGCGGTCAGCGTGGCCAGCGTCCGCCCGTGGAAGGAGTTATCCGCGCTGATGACGACGTGACGCCCTCCCCCGGCCCAGCGCCGGGCCAGCTTGAGCGCGCATTCGTTCGCCTCCGCGCCCGAGTTGGCGAAGAAGACCTGACCGCCCGCCTGCCCCGTCCCGCCGTTCACCAGGCGGTCGATGGTCCGGGCAACCTCCGGCGCGAGTGTGTTGCCGTACAGGTTCGACACGTGGCTGAGGGTCCGGGCCTGCTCGGCCACCGCGTCCGCGACGGCCGGGTGAGCGTGCCCGAGGGAGACCACGGCCAGTCCCGTGATGAAGTCGAGGTACTCGGCGCCGTCGGCGTCGAAGAGGACGGTGCCCTCGCCGCGGACGAACGTGGCGGGAGGCTCGGCGTAGGTGCGCATCAGCACGTCGCGCTCGCTGCCCGACCGAGTGTCCCTCCCGGGCGCAGCGGTGGTCTCCGGAGTCTCGGGTGTCTTCGTCGTCACGGCAGCACCATCGTCCCCACCCCCGAGTCGGTGAACAGCTCGAGCAGGAGCGCGTGGGGGACGCGCCCGTCGAGGATGTGCGCCCGGGTCACCCCGGCCCGGACGGCGCGGGCGCACGCCTCCACCTTGGGCATCATGCCGCCCTGGATGCCGCCGCTGCGGATGATCTCGTCGATCAGCTCGAGCGACGCCTGATGCACCACCGTGCTCGGGTCGTCGGCCACCACTCGCAGGCCTTCGATGTCGGTCAAGAAGATCAACTTCTCCGCCTTCAGCTCCTCGGCCAACGCGCCGGCGACCGTGTCCGCGTTGATGTTGTAGGCCTGCCCGCTCTCGTCGGCCCCGATCGTCGCCACCACGGGGATGAGCCCCTCGGCGACCAAGCGCTGCAGCATCGTGGGATCGACCAGCGACACGTTGCCCACGAAACCGAGGTCGACGTGCGCTTGCGCTGCCGTGATGAGGTTTGCATCCTCGCCCGACATCCCCACGGCAAGCGGGCCGTGCACATTGATGGCCGAGACGATGTCCCGGTTCACCTTGCCCACCAGCACCATGCGGGCGATGTCGAGCGTGTCCGCGTCGGTGACCCGCAGGCCGTTGCGGAACTCCGTCTCCTTCCCGAGGCGGCTCATCAACTCGCCGATCTGGGGGCCGCCACCGTGGACCACGACGGGCAGCATGCCGACGGCACGCATCAGGACCACGTCCTGGGCGAACGACGCCAACGGATCCACCTCGTCCGCACCGTCCGACTTGTGCAGGGCGTTGCCGCCGTACTTGACGACGACGATCTTGCCCCAGAAGCGCCTGATGTACGGCAGCGCCTCCACGAGGACGGACGCCGTGTTCTCCGCCGCGGCCTTCTGGGCGCGGGTGACGCGCGGCGGCACGGACGCCGCTCTCTCCGTCGCGCTCACGATGTCGTCCGGTTCTCGTCGATGTAGCCGTAGCCGAGATCGGTGCCGAGCACCACGGCGTCGCCCGGACCGAGCCCGAGGTTGCAGTCGATGTCGATGTGGCGTCCCGCCATGTGCGCCGCCACCGCGGCCGCGTCGTGCTCGACCGCCACCCCGCCGGCGCACACGACGACGCCGCCATACGCGATCGACACCCGATCGAGCTCGAACGGGGTCCCCGCCGAGCCGAGCTCGGAGACGATCCGGCCCCAGTACGGGTCTGCTCCGAAGAGGGAGCACTGGACGAGCATCGAGTCGGCCACCTTGCGCGCCGCCACGTGCGCCGCCCCATCGTCGACAGCGCCGTGCACGCGGACATGCGCGACCTTCGTGGCGCCCTCGGCGTCGGCCACCATCTGCTCGGCGAGCGACTGGCAGGCCTCGGTCAGTGCCTTGGTCAAGACGTCGGGGGCGGGGCTGGTCCCGAGCCTGCTCGCGAACACCAACACTGTGTCGTTGGTGGACGTCGACCCGTCGACGGTGATGGCGTTGAAGGACTCGTGCACGGCGTCGTGGAGCGCCCGCTGCAAGGTGGGAGGGTCGACGGCGGCGTCCGTCGTGCAGACCGCCAGCATCGTCGCCATGTTCGGCGCCAGCATCGCGGCGCCCTTGGCCATCCCGCCGACAGTGAAGCCGTCGCTCGCGATGACGATCTCCTTCGGCACGGTGTCGGTGGTCATGATCGCCCGCGCCGCTTGTGCCCCCGCCTCCTCGCTGCTGCGGCGCGCCATGACGATCGAGCCGATTTCGGGGATGACGAGGTCGATCGGGAACGGGATGCCGATCAGCCCCGTCTGGCAGATGAGGACCTCCTCGGTCGTGGCGCCGATGTCGCCGGCCACGGCGAGGCACAGGCGCTCCGCCGCCGCGTGGCCGGCGGCCCCCGTAGCCGCGTTGGCGTTGCCCGACGTGAGGATGACGCCCGCGGCACGACCGCGCGTCGCGGCGAGATGCGCCCGGCTCACCTGGACGGGCGCCGCTGCCGCGAGGTTCGACGTGAAGACGCCGGCGGCGGGTACGGCGCGCCCGTCTGCGGTGGCGACGACGGCGACGTCGGGCACCTCCTTCGCCTTGATGCCGGCGGCGCCGCCGATAGCGACGAAACCCTGCGGGGCGGTGACGCTCACGGGAACATCCCCGCCAGCGGCAACCCGGTGGTCTCGGGCTGCCCGAGGGCGGCGTTGGCACACTGGATCGCCTGGCCGGACGCGCCCTTCACGAGGTTGTCCAGCGCGCAGAGCGCGATCACCCATCCCGTCCGCGGGTCGACCCGCACCGTCACGTGGGCCGCGTTCGACCCGGCGGTCGCCTTGGTCGACGGTGGTTCGTCGGTCACGACCACGAAGGGCTCGTCGTCGTAGGCCTCGTGCAGCACCGCCATCACGTCGGCGGTTGACGGGAGCGACGACCCAGCGGCAGGGCGTCCGTAACACGTGGCCAAGATCCCGCGCACCATCGGCGCCAGGTGCGGCGTGAACAAGACGCCCGCATCCGCTCCGAGGATCTGTTCCATCTCGGGGGTATGGCGATGGGTCAGGAGGCCGTATGCGCTGAAGTCCTCGTCCACCGTGCCGAAGTGCAACGACTCCTTCAGCCCGCGCCCGGCACCCGAGACGCCGGATGCCGCGTCGACCACGATCCCCGCGGGCTCGATGACCCCGCCCCGGACCAGCGGTGCCAGCGCCAGGCCGGCGGACGTCGGGTAACACCCTGCGGCGGCGACCAGCGTCGCGCCCGGCAGCCCGGCGCGGAAGAGCTCGGGCAGCCCGTAGACGGCCTCGCCCAGCAGGTGAGGCGCTGCGTGCTCCGCGCCGTACCACGTCGGATAGAGGGCGGCGTCGTCGAGCCGGAAGTCAGCGGCCAGGTCGACCACCGTGCCGACCCGTCCGCGCAGCTCCGGGACCAGGCGCTGGGACTCGCCGTGGGGCAAGGCACAGAAGACCAGGTCGAGCCCGTCGAGCAGGGCGGGGTCGTTCTCCCCGTACACCAGGCCCGGGTACGCGGCCGCGAGCGACGGCGTGTGCGTCGCGACGGCCTGCCCCGCATTCGAGTGGGCGGTGACGACGGCCACCTCGAAGGTGGGGTGCCCGGCCAGCAGCCGCAGCAATTCGGCACCCGTGTACCCCGAGGCGCCCACGATCCCGGCTTTCATCGCATCACTATACACAGCTCTGCATAATCATTCATATCTACAGGAAGGACTCCTCAGATTCGGCGGGTAGTTATGCATCGACGCCGGCAGACGGGAGGGAGACCCGGTGTGTGTCGGCGTGTATCAGAGCTTTCCGAAACTCGCGCGAGTTAACGAAAGATCTCGCTGTATCCTTCGTTAATTCGGACCGGCGGCCGTGGCAGAGGTCGCGGTCGCCCCAAGGTGTTTCTGCCAGAACATCCCCTCGCCGGCCACGGTGAAGCCCATCATCTCGTTGACGGCGATCATCGGCGCGTTCACCGCGGCGTTGCCGGTGACGATGAGCCGTGCGTCCGGCGCCCCGAGCGCGAGCGCGTCGAGGTTGGCGAGCTTGGCCGCAAGCCCGAGGCGGTGGCCCCGGTGCTCGGGGTGCACGACGGTGACCATCTGCGACACCTGGGTCGGCGCGTCCGGCGACACCTGGAGCTCGGTCAACGCGACGAGGCGCCCCGACGGCTGATGCTGCGCCACGGCGGTGAAGGTGGCTGCACCGCGCGCCGACAGCAGCACCTCGCGCTCACGCAAGCGCTGGGTGTCCCAGACCTCCTCGTGGTGCTCCTCGTCCCCCGCCGGCTCGTCGGTCGACATGCGGCGGAACAGTTCGCACGCGTCGTCGGCGAACTCCTCGGGCCAGGGGCCCGCGAAGGTCAGCATGCGGTAGTCAGCCGCGTTGCGTGCGCCGGCCACCACGTCCCGGAGCTCCTCGAGGCGACCGGCGGCGATCGGGAGCGCGAGGTGGCGCGTGTTCCCCGCCAGCGTCGGCACGAACCCGACCTTCGGTGCGAACGTCAACGACGGATGGCTCGCTGCGACCGCGGTGGGCACGTCCACGATGGAATTGAGCACGTCCCGCCCGTCGGCGCGGGCGAAGTCGCCCATGCCCGCCACGAGGGCGGTCCCGACGCCGCGGCGCCGGGACGAGGGGTGCACCGCGACGGTCACCTCCATCGCATGCAGGTTGTCGCGCAGCGTGCGCTCCATCAGCCCGACGCCGAGAATCGGCCCGCTCCCCTCGCGCGCCGCCACCATGTCGAAGCGGCGGGAGCCCCCACGAAAGCGGGCGAACCCACGGATGTCCCGCCGGGAGAAGCCCTCGAGGTCCGGCCACATGTCCTTGTCCGACGCCCGGAGGACGTCGGCCGATTCGTCCAACCCGGCGTCGTCGTC
>DATJTU010000003.1:0-21200 GCA_035503015.1 Acidimicrobiales bacterium
GGGCGCCCGGCTGCCCGAAGACGACGCGACCGCCGTCGGTCCGCTTGACGGCGCAGATACGCAGGCCGTCGGGCCAGCGGCCGCCCACGAATTCGTCGAGACCGCGGGCGCGCTCGGAGAGGTCGATCCGTCCCCGCGGCAGGAGTGTCATCGCCGCCACCTCGGGGCGGAACGCCAGCGGGCGCCGGAGCGTGCGCGCGACGAGGGCGGTCGAGGGAAGGCCCCAGGGACGCAGGAGCGAGAGGACAGAGGGTGTGGGAAGGGGGCCGGTGTCGTCGGGGAGGATCCGGCGCAGGATGGACCCGCCCCGCCGTGAGGTGGGCGCCCCGTAGAGCGACGCCGCGAGGTCCGTGGCGGGGACGCCCACACGCAGGGCGCAGCCGGTCACCGAGCCGGCGGAGGTGCCGACGATCACGGATGCCTCCCGGGGGTCCCACCCCGTCTCACGCTGGAGCGCGGCGAGCACGCCCGCCTGGTAGGCCTGGCCGACGACGCCGCCGGCGCCGAGGACCAGGCCGATCCTGGGCGCCCTGCGGCTGCCGAATCCGCCCCGAATGACCCTCATCACCTCTTGTTCTATCCGTCCGGGGTCCGGGGCACCGGGGAATTCACGTCATTGGCGCGGCAGCCCGGGTGTCGCGGCGGCTGTGTGCGAGGCAACAGGGCGAACGGATCCGCGCGCGCTCCGTAAGGTGTGTCCGCGCCGCAGTTGACAGGCGGGAACGCAGGGGAGGTGCAACACGGGCGTCATCAGGGTGGTTGCCACCATCGGCGGCATCGTCCTCATCGTCGGGATGCTGAGCGACGCGGTCGCCACCCTGATCGTGACGCAGGGCACGACCGGACCCTGGCGCCCGACCAGGGTCTTCTATGCGACCACGTGGCGGGCCGCCCGCGCCGTCGCCGCGCGCCTCGGCGACCGGGGCGGCGAGTACGTGCTCAACCTCTACCCGGCACTGTCGCTCCTCGGACTGCTCGTGCTGTGGCTGGCCGGGCTCATGATCGGGTGGTCGCTCGTCTACTGGGGCCTCGACCAGCGCATCGGAGGCAGCACCGACTGGGGCACGCTCGTCTACTACGCCGGCGCATCGCTGGTGACGCCCGTCTTCGGCTCAGCCCACGGCACCGTCGTGCGCATGCTCACGCTCCTCGAGACGCTGACCGGGTTGGTCACGATTGCGTTGCTGATCTCGTACCTGCCTGCCCTCTACGCCTCCTACAGCAGGCGCGAAGCCCGTCTGCTCACGCTCGACGACCCCCTCGGCGGGCGGATCACGCCTGTGCGCGTCATTGCCGTCGGCGCGCCCGGAGGGGACGTCGAGATGCTGTACCGCAACATGGCCGACTGGGAACACTGGGTGGCAGACGTGCTCGAGAGCCACGTCTCGTACCCGATGCTGGCGCTCTTCCGTTCGCAGCACCCGGGACAGTCGTGGATCACCGCCCTCGGGGTCGTCACCGACGCCGCCACCTTGGCGACGGCGTGCATCGAAGGTGCAGCAGAGCGAGAGCCTTCCTTCTTGTACCGGCGGGGGCGCCGGGCCATCCTCGAGATCTCGAGCCGGCTGCACGTGCCGCGAAAGGGCGCGCCGGTGACATGGTTGACCGTTGAGAACTTCGACCTGGCGTGGCGCCAACTCACGGACCTGGGTGTGCCGCTGCGCGACAAGGAGCTCGCGTGGACCGACCTCCAGGTTCTCCGCGGCAGCTACCGCGACGAGCTGGAGGGGCTGATCGACTTCCTCGTGGCTCCCCACGGCTTCTGGGGTCACTCGGCCGAGGCGACGGTGGCGGCCGAAGTCGCGCTGGCAGCCAACGAGGCGCGGCGCGGGGAGCGGGCGCAGTAGCCCGGGCGCCTGCCGCGCCCCGGCCGTTTCCGGCCCATCCGCCGTTACGCTCGACCAGACATGGGCACGACCCTTGACGACCTGCACCGGATCGCGGCGCACGTGCTCGGTCGCCGCCGTTTCGAGGTCACCGGGCACTTCGGGCTCCGGGCGAGCCCTTTGGGCGTCGCCACGCCCGCCTTCGGGCCCGAGCCCGAGGTGCTGCGGCTCGCGGGCAGCAACCTGGTGCGGGAAGTCGGCGGCGACGCGAACGCGGTCGCGCTCGACGGCTCGACCTTGGCGGAGCTGGCCGAGTTCGCGGGCACGGACTTGGGCGCCAGCTTCTCGGCAGGGCCCGGCACCCCGCCGGCCGGACCGGTCGATCAGCCGCTCTCCCTGCCGACGCGTGAACTGGACGCGCTCTACGAATGGTTCGACCTCGGCGCGCGCGTGCTGGACGACGTGCTGTGCACCCACCCCGCCGTGCGCACCGGCGCAACGGTCCAGCTCTGGCCCGAGCATTTCGACCTGGCGACGACCGTCTGCCTCGGGAACGGCGCACAGGTCAATCTGGGTTTCTCGCCCGGGGACGGGTTCTCGGCTGACGCCTACGCCTACGTGGGGCCATGGGACGAGGCGCGTCCGGGTGACGACGCCTTTTGGAACGCGCCCTTCGGTGCCGCCGTCGTTCGTGCGCACGCACCCGACGCGTCATCGTGCAGGGCGTTCCTCGGGCGCGGGCTCGACCTCCTCACCAAGGGGTAGCGCGATGCCGGTACCGCTCCCCAGCGAAGAGACGGTGAACCTCGTTCCGCCTGACGCGGCCGAGGCGCAGCTGATGGCCGACGGCATCGCGGCGGCGGTTTCCGGGCGCGAAGGACTGCTGCCGATCCAGCGGTCGCTCATCGAGGCCTTGTTCCACGCGTTGACGGGATACCGGGTGACGGTGACCGAGCCTGCGGTCATGACGCCGGAGGAGCTGGCGACGGGACTTGCCGCGCGCAACCTGCAGTTCCGGTCGCGCGCGGTCCAGATGATGCTGCTGTGCGCATTGGTGCGCCACCCGATCCCCGACGACGTGGCGACGAACGTCGCCGAGTTCGCGCGTGAACTGGGCGTCGAAGAGGGCATGGTCGACGTGGCGCGGGACTTCGCCGCCGGATCGCTCGACCTCGCCGTGCACGACTTCACCCGCAACGGCTACGAGGGGACATGGAACGAGCAGGAGTCGGCCGCCGCCGTGCACTCGAGCTGTGTGCTGCACGACGCATGGGCCTTCTCGGACGCGGATCCCGCGCTGGCTGCGCAGTGGGCGTCGCTCGAGGGCCTGCCTGCCGACTCCATCGGCCGCAAGGTGTGGGAGCTCTACCAAGCCCGCGGCTTCGCCTTCCCCGGCCTCCCCGGCTCGGCGCCACCCCTGCTCTGCCAGCACGACTGGGTTCACGTCCTGGCCGACTACGGCACGACCGTCGAGTCAGAGGTCGAAGTGTTCGGCTTCATCGCCCGGGCGAACGACGATCTCCACGCGTTCTCGCTTCTGGCCATGGTGATCTCGCTCTTCGAGACCGGCTACCTGGCCCGGGGGGCCGGCCTCTTCGAGGCGTCGCCGGGGCACTTCTCGTCGAGCCCGCACATGGCGGATCGCCTCTCCGACGCAATGCTGCGTGGCGCGCTCTGCCACGACTGCCTCACCGGCGCGCCGAGCATCGACTTCTTGCGCTTCGACTGGTTCTCCGTCGCCGACGTGCCGTGCGACGTGCTCCGCGCGCGCTTCGCCCTCGTCGCGAAGTCCGAGGACGCTGTCGCTGCGGGCTCAGTCGGGCCGTGGGAACCGGGCGGGATCAGCCCGTTCCAGATCAACTCGGGCCGGGAGCTCGCGTCCCGCCGCGGCGTGGACTACGACGCGCACGGTGCCTCGCCGGCGTGACTCAGGATTCGAGGAAGCGGAGCACCGCAAGCACGCGGCGGTGGTCGTTCTCCGAGACCGGCAGGTCGAGCTTGGCGAAGATGTTGGCGACGTGCTTCTCGACCGCGCCCTCGCTGATCACGAGTGACTTGGCGATCGCCCCGTTCGACCGGCCTTCGGCCATCAGGGCAAGGACCTCGCGCTCACGCGCGGTCAAGACGGTGAGCGAGTCGGTGCGGCGCGTGGCGCCGAGAAGCTGGGTGACGACTTCGGGGTCCAATGCGGTGCCTCCCACGGCGACGCGTTCGAGCGCCTCGACGAAGTCGCCGACATCGGCGACGCGGTCTTTCAACAGGTAGCCGATGCCCGACGCGTCCTCGGCCAACAGGTCTGCCGCGTAGCGAGTCTCGACGTACTGCGAGAACAAGAGGATGCCGAGACCCTCGTAACGGTCCCGGAGCTCGAGCGCGAGGCGTAGCCCCTCGTCGGTGAACGTCGGTGGCATCCGGATGTCGATCACCGCAACGTCGGGCGGGGTCTGCGCGACGGAGCTCCGAAGGGCGTGCGGGTCGGCGACGGCCCCGGTGATGGCGAACCCGCGATCGACCAGGAGCTGGACGAGACCGTCCCGGAGGATCGCGGAGTCCTCGGCGATGGCGACCCGGAGGGCGGCGGGCGTCATGGCGCCAGCGGGAGGTCGACGGTGACGACGGTGGGCCCTCCCTGCGGGCTGACCAGCGTCAAACGCCCGTCGACCCCGCGGACGCGCTCGCCGAGACCCGCGAGCCCGCTCGACGAGGACCCGACGGTGGTGAGCTGCGCGCCGCCGAGACCGTCGTCGCGCACGACGAGGCGGAGCCAGGTGCCTTGCTGCGCGCACCTGACCGAGGCGCGGGATGCCTGGGCATGCTGGGCGACGTTCGCCAGGAGCTCAGCGACACAGAAGTAGGCGATCGCCTCGATGGCGGGCGTCGGTCGCACGCCGAGGTCGACCGAGACCTCGGTGGGGACCGCGCTCCGGGCGGCCAGCGTGGCGAGCGCGCTCTCGAGGCCGGTATCGAGGGCGGGGGGGTGGATCCCACGGGCGATGTCGCGCAGCTCGGTGATCGCCTCCTTGGCGCCCCGGTGCGCTTCGTCCACGAGCTGGCGCACGCGGTCGAGATCGACGTGCGCAGGGTCCTCGAGCTTCTCCTTCGCCATGCCGAGCCGCATCGCGAGTGCCACCAGCTGCGCCTGGGTCCCGTCGTGCAGGTCGCGCTCGATGCGGCGGAGCGTGGCGGCCGAGGCGTCGACCGTCTGGGTGCGCGCCTGCTCGAGCGACCGCACGCGGGCGGCGACCGGGTCAGGGCCGAGCAGGTTCTTGATCAGCATGCGGTCGACGTTGACGAACCCGCGCATCACCCATGGCGCGGCGAAGAAGAACACCACGCCGGCGATGAGGATGGCGATCTCGTGGAAGAACCCGGTCGCGTTGGGGGAGAAGTAGCCAGGGGAAAAGAGGTTGGCCGCCAGCCCGAACACCGGGGTCCCGCCTCCGGAGAAGACCGGGTGGAGCAAGCACGCCAGCGCGTCCCACCACAGGCTGAAGGCGACGTAGACCCCCAGCCCGGTCCAGGGGACCTTGAGCGCCAGATAGGCGATGGAACGCCAGCCCACCCGGTCACGGAGTGACGACTGCAGCCAGCCGAGAAAGCCGGGCCGGCTCACGAAGGGATCGGGCTCGCCCACGTGCTCGCCGAGCATCGACCGTGCCAGGGAGCGGGTCCAGCCCGCGATGCCCCGCGCGGAGCGGATGGAGACGGCGAGGACGGCCAGTCCGACGAACGTGATGGCGAGCACCACCCCTGTTGCCATCGTGGCCCCGACGAACGCCAGTCCGGCGACAGCGAGCCCGCCGCTCACGAGATAGAAGGCGAGGTCGGCCCAGGGTCGACGCGTGAAGGGCTCGCGCGCGACCCGCCGGACGATGTCCTTAGCGGCCTCCACCTGCTCCTCGGTGATCGCGACCGACATCTCCCTGCCTCGCACGCGGACGCGCACGTCGTCGTCCTCGGCGTGCTCGACCATCATGCATCACGCCGCACGAGCAGCACGCCGCCCACGGCGAGCGCGAGCACCGTGTAGCCCGCCATCAAGATGAACCCTTCGGTGCTGCTCACGGCACCGTTGGTCGGGACGACGTCGGCGACGGAGTTGGCGAAGATCGACTCGGGACTGAACCGCACCACGTTGCCGGGCACCTCGTGCAACAGGAGCGGCAGGAGCAGCGTGCACCCGACGAAGGTGGCGATGGCGCCGGCGCTGTGCCGGATCATCGCGCCGAGTCCGACGCCGAACAACGCGAGCAACGCGAGGAACGCGCCGGACTCGAGCAGCACCCGGAGGACGCCCGGGTCGCTGAGCGTGGCCGTGGGCGCCCCGCCCGAGAGGACGGCCTGGCCCACGTAGAAAGAGACGAAGCTCATCACCATGCCGACGACGAGCGCGCACGTACCCAAGACGATCACCTTGGCGGCAAAGAAGACGCGTCGGCGTGGCACCGCGGCGAGCGAGGACCGTATGGTCCCGCTGCCGTACTCGCCCGTCATGGACAGCACGCCGAAGATGCCGATGACGAGCGACCCGAGTGCCAGCCCGGCCAGCGCCGTATTGGTCGGGTCGAAGCCCCGGTAGAAACCCGCCGGCTGCCTGCCGTGCCGCGCGCCGTGCGCGGAGAGATAGCTGACCAGGACGGTCCCTGCCAACGTGATGAGGAGCGCCCACACGGTGGAGCGCAGCGAAACGAGCTTGCGCCATTCGGCGCGCACGGCTTGGGTGAGGCCGGCCTGCGTGCGTGGTTCGGGTGCGCGGGTTTGCTCGAGTGTCAGTGCGTAGGTCATGTCAGATCTCCTCTCAACGGGCGGGAACCGGAACGGGAACATGTGCTTCTACGCCGCCCGGCGCAGAGCGGAAGTCCACTGCATCTGCGGTCAGCGCCATGAAGGCGTCCTCGAGCGAGGCGCGCACCGGCGTCAGCTCGTGCACGGTGACGGACAGTCGAGCGGCCAGCTCGCCGATGTCAGCGGCGCGCATGGCGTGGACGGTGATGGCGCCGTCCTCGCCGACGCTCGGCCGTGCCCCCGCCTCGGACAGTGCCTTGACGAAGCGCTGCGGTGTCGGGGTGAGGACGCGGACCGTGTCGCCCTGGCTCGACGCCGTGAATTCCTCGACGCTCGTCTCCGCGATGAGGCTGCCCCGGCCGATCACGACGAGCCGCTGGGCCGTCAGAGCCATCTCGCTGATGAGGTGGCTCGACACGAGGACGGTCCGGCCTTCCGCGGCAAGGCCGCGCAAGAGGTGGCGGATCCACCGGATGCCCTCGGGATCGAGCCCGTTGACCGGCTCGTCGAACAAGAGGACCCCCGGATCGCCGAGCAGCGCACTCGCGACGCCGAGGCGCTGGCCCATGCCGAGCGAGAACTTGCCGGCGCGGCGGTGGGCGACCGAGGTCAAGCCGACGAGGTCGAGCACCTCGTCCACACGCCGCACGTCGATGTCGTTGGTCTCGGCGAGCCAGCGGAGGTGGTTCCGGGCGGTCCGGCCAGGATGGAACGCCTTCGCGTCGAGCAGCGCCCCGACCTCGCGCAAGGGCCAGCGCAGCTCGGCGTAGGGGGAACCGTTGACGGTGGCCGATCCGGCGTCGGGCACGTCCAATCCCACCATCATGCGCATCGTGGTGGACTTGCCAGACCCGTTGGGCCCGAGGAACCCGGTCACGACGCCCGGCGTGACGGTCAACGTCAGGTCGTCGACGGCCAGGGTCCGTCCGTAGCGTTTGGTCAGTCCTTGGGTCCGTATCATCGCTCTCCTCTGCGAAGGTGGGCGGTCACTGCGACCGTGGCTTCAGCATGAGGGTGCCGGGACGCAGGTGGAATGCCGCTACCGGGCGTCCCGTCCTGGTGCTAGCCCCCCTCTCGGGCGTGCGCGTCCGGGTCGTGCCGGTCAGGAAGGTCAGCGGGCGGCAGGTGAGCCCGGCCACGGCGGGTACGACGGCGCCGCATCCGGAGGGGAGGCGTAGCTGGTCACGGACCCTGCAACGGAGAACATCGGCACCGGTCCCGCGGGCACGACCCCCGCCTTGTACCGGTCGCCCCCGTTGACGTAGCGCATCAGGCCGGTCCCGTTCACACCCTCCTCGTCCGGGCCCTTCGCGGTGGCGTCGTACCAGAGGAAGGTGTAGTCGGCAGGCGACGAGTAGCTGGGCAGCGGGGCCGCCCCCTGGTAGCCGTACGCCTGGAGTGACGTCGTCGGACCGCCGCCGGCCGGAGGGGACCGGAAGAGCCCGGTGGCGAAGGTGTTCGCCGTGAGGTCGGGGCCGGCCAGCTGGACGCCGTCGAAGAACTGCTGAATGGGCGGGATGATGGCCGGCACCGCCAGGGAGGCGGGTGTCGCGCCAGGGCCGTACCACCAGCGGTAGAGGCGGTACGCGTCCCCGGCCGTGACAGGCACCGGGACTGCGAGACTCGTGACGCCGAATGCGTGCGCCCATTCCTTCTGGTCGTAGTAGCGCGCCAACGTCGACGTGTCCGTGAGCACGATGCCGGTGATGATCCACTCGGGGTAGTACCCGATCGTGGCGCAGGCGCGGGTGAGATAGATGGGCATGATGGGATCACCGGCGAAGACCACGCTCGTGGCACCGGAGCTCTTCAGCTTCTCGGCGATGGTGGCAGCCTGCGTCGGAAGTGTCGTCAGGTTGAGCGTGTAAGTCAGCGCGTTCAGCGACGCCATGTTGACGTGGCCGGCCTCGAGCTTCTTGGTCAGGGACGAGAGGAGCTCGCCGTACCCGGGTGAGGGCGGCTCCGACGTCTCGCTCACGACGATGAACGAGCGTTTCTTGGAGTGCAGCGCCGGATCACCCGCCCAGATGGCGTCCTTGCCGTTCAGCTTCGCGGCCATGTAGTCGACCGTGACGTCCAGCGACGTGTTGGCTGTCGGCAGGTTCGCCCACTGGTACGGGGCGTTCTGCTGGATCTGACCGTAGAGCGCCGAGTCGCCGCAGCCCATGCACAGCACGTGGAGGCGGGCCAACTCGTCCTCGTACGCGGTCGTCTCGGCCGGGCCTCCGATGGAGGCGAACGCGTGGTCCTGCTGGGCGACCGTCACCGCGTCGGCGTGCGCGGCGACCGGGTCGCTGTCCGCGCCGGTGGCCTGGAACGGGATGAGGTTCACGTGCCGCCCGTAGAGCTCGAAGATGTGGTTGAACATCGCGACGTAGGCCTGCACCGTGGCCAACGCCTGGGCCGGCGTCCCGGCGGCGTTCTGGACCGCCGACGTGAGACCGCCCGGCTCGGCCTGGTAGTAGACGAGGTTGATCGTCGACCCGGTCACGCCGCCGGCCGTGTTGCCCCCGTTGGCAGCGCCGGCGGCGGGCACCGGGACGCAGGGCGGCGCGTACACGCTCGGCATCTTGAGCCGGCCCGTCTTCTCGTCGCACTCGGAACCCCAGTGGTAGTCGGCGGTCTTCCCGAGCTTGCGTGCCGCCGCGTAGGTGATGGGGACGGCGGCGGACGACGCGTGGGCGGCGTGCGTCCCTGCTGTCGTCGAGGCCCCCGATCCGGACGGCGCGCCGGAGTGCTCGTTCACCGTCGCGGCGACACCTGCACCGACCAGCGCGGCGACGATCACGATCACAGGGACGGCGAGCCGGACACGCGAGACGCGTGGCCAGGGCCGTTCGGTCCCCTGAGGTTTCACGTCGGTCACGCGGGCTCGACCTCGCCCGCGTGACCCGACCGCGACACCGCCAAGGGGTCGGAGCCGAGGAACGACTCTCCTACCTCCGGCGAGCTGAGCACGTCATGAGGTGCGCCACTGACCAGCACCGTTCCGCGGTCCATCGCTACCAGCCGGTCGGCGAGTGCTGCGATGAACGCAATGTCGTGCTCGACGACAAGCATGGTCGCGTCGAGGCGGTCACGCACGCCTCGCAGGAGGCTCACCATGGCCTCGACCTCGCGCTGGGCCACGCCGGAGGAGGGCTCGTCGAGGAGGATCACCGACGGCTGGTGCGCGACGACGGCGGCGAGATCGACCAGCCGGCGAGAGCCCGTCGACAGTTCACTGACCAGGTTGTCGGCGAACGGCTCGAGGCCGAAGAGCTCCAGGAGCTCGTCCACGCGGGCCATGACCGCCGCCTCGGTGCGGACCTGCACGGGCAGGCGCAAGATGGCGTTGAAGGGGTCGCCAGCGTCGGTAAAACGCTCCAGCGAGACGGCGAGGGCGTCTCGCACGGTGAGCGCCGAGAAGAGCCGCGAGTCCTGGAACGAGCGTCCGAGGCCGAGCCGGGCGCGCGCCGACGCGGAGCGGTCGGTGACGTCGACGCCCCCCAGCCGGACCCACCCGGCGTCCGGCCGCAGGAAGCCGGAGATGACGTCGAAAAGGGTCGTCTTTCCGGCGCCGTTGGGCCCGATGATCCCCACGATCTCGCCGTGGTCTGCGTGCAGCGCAACGTCGTGGAGCGCCGCAATGCCGCCGAACGACACGGAGACCCCCCCGACGGCGAGCTCCGCCGTGTCGCCGGCGGCCGTGGCCCCTGCCGCGTCGGTGCCGCTGCTGCGCATCGACTCTGACGCCCGCTCGAGGTAGATGGACCACAAGAGCTCCGGGTGCGACGCCAGGTCCTCGGCACTCCCCGAGTACCGGACGGCGCCGGTCTCCATCACATAGACCCGGTCGGCCACGGCCACTGCGACGTTCATCGACTGCTCGACCAGCAGGATGGCGGTTCCGGCCTGGCGCATCGCCTCGACGGCGCGGAGCAGCTGCTCGACGACGATGGGCGACAACCCGAGCGAGAGCTCGTCGACGAGGAACAGCTTCGGCCGCGTGATGGTCGCCATCGCCAAGGCGAGCATCTGCTGTTGACCGCCGGAGAGGTTGCCCGCGCGCTCGGTGCGGCGCGTCGACAACGTCGGAAACGTCGCGAAAGCCTCAGCGATCATGTCCTCGTCCCGCTCGCCGCGGCGACGGCCCTGCCAGGCGGCCGCCCGGAGGTTCTCCTCGACGCGCAGATTGGGGAAGATCCCTTCTCCGCCCGGCACCTGAGCGATGCCGAGGCGCGCGATCTCGTCCGGCGGCAGGTGGGTGATGTCGCGGCCGTCGAAGACGATCGCACCGTGGTCCGCCTCCACGACTCCGCCGATCGCGCGCAGGAGGGTCGACTTCCCTGCGCCGTTGGTCCCGAGGAGGGCCACGATCTCTCCCTCGCCGACTTCGATCTCGACGTTGCCCAGCACCTCGACCCCGTCGTAGCCGACGTTCAGGTCGCGGACGGCAAGGAGCGGAAGACGGCCGGCGTTCCGATCCACGAGCATCTGGGCGCGGGCCTGCATGGAGGTCCAGACGTCGCGGATGTCGCGGGCGATCAGCCCGCCGGCGCTGGCCACGATGAGACCGCCGATGGTGAAGATGGGAACGAGGATGAGGAGTCCGTAACGGAACCCCACCGCGTCGCCGAGGGCACCGACGATCGGCAGGACCAACAGGCCGGGAAGCACGAAGAGCGCGCCGATCGAAAACCCGACCGAGCGCACACGGGACGGGATCGCAAGCGACAACGATGCGAGGACCCCCGGCCCGACGATGGCCAGCGACGCGTCGATGCCTGCGTTGCCGATGAACGCGACCGGCACCGACGGCGCCAAGGCGAAGAGGACGGCGAACCCGGCCGCGATCACCGAGGCGACGGCGAGCATCCGGAACACCAGCCCGACGTCGCGTGCGGCGAGGCGCGTGGCGATGAGGGCGCCGGCGGCGAGACCGAGCAAGTCGAAGATCTGAATCGGTGCGATGAGGTAGGCGCGCTCGACGGCGTCGAGGTGAAAGGTCTGCTGGTACTGCAACGACGCCAAGGAGGTGAAGCCGGCGATGGACGCCGCGAGGAAGGGAAGCGCGATGAAGATTCTGCGCAGCACTCCGATCTTCCACACCGTCCGCCACGCTTCGCCCAACGACGGCGGCGGTTCTGTCGGTGTGGCGACTCCGGGCCCGGTGGTGGTGCTGTCGTCGGGGGGCACCGCACCGGTCGCACCGGTCGCAGCGGTCGCAGCGGTCGCAGCGGTCGCTGCCGGCGCGGCCGGCGCGTCGGCCAACGGGGCCGGCTCGCCGCGATCCGAGCCGATCATCTGCTCGGTCAGCTCGAGTTGCTCGTGGCGCCCGCGTGGCGGTTCATGGAGCCGCAGTCCCACGATCACGACGATCGCGATCGGGACGGCGAAGAAGTAGAAGGGCGCCCGCCAGGACCACACGGCCGCCAGGCCCGCCCCCAAGAGGACGCCGATGATGGCGCCGAGGTTGATCCCCGAACGGTGAGCCGAATAGATACGGGGGCGGGCGGGGACCGGGTAATAGTCGGCCAACAACGAGTTATGGGTGGGGAAGATGACGGCCTGGCCCATCGACACACCCGCGAGCATGATGCCGGCCACGACGATCGTCGGTGCGGCGCCGAGGCCGATCGAGAACGCAGCACCGACGATCGCGCCGATCAACGCGATGCGGACGCGGTTTGACCGGTCCGCCAGCACCGCGACGGGAAGCGTGAAGAGCAGGGCGGCGGCGCCCGCGATGGCGACGATGAGCAGGATGCCCGCGTTGGTGAGGTGGAACGCGTCACGGATATTCGGCGTCAGGACGTTGAACGCGCTCTGGGTGGCTTGGTCCAAGAGCTCGATGCCGAACAGGATGCCGAGGGGGAAGAGTGAGGCGCCTCCGCCGAGTGCGGCGAGCCGCCTCACGGCGCGAGGACCGGGTTCGGGCGGGTTCCCTGGCCGGCGGCTCCCGTCGAACCGGACTCGGCGCGGTGGCGCAGCCGGTCCACGGCCCAGTCGCGCAGGTCGTAGCAGAGTCCGGCCAGGCCGCGGGGGAACAGGATGAGCACGATCAAAACGCCGAGCGCGGCCGGGAAGAGCTGCCAGCTCGGCGGCAGATAGACGGCGCTGCCTTCCACGATCGCCGCGCCGAGGATGGCGCCGAGGGCAGAGCCAAGCCCGCCGACCGCCGTCGACGTGAAGACGACGAGGCTCACCGAGGCCAGGAAGGCGGTGTCGTCGTACTGCTGGTTGACCACGACGAACAAGCAGCCGGCCAGGCCGGCCACGAATCCCGACAGCGCAAAGGCGATCAGCTTGGCCCGGATCACCCGGACCCCGTACCCCGACGCCGCGCGTTCGTTCGACGGCAGCGCGCGGAGCACGCGTCCGATGCGACTGTGGCGCAGGCCGTAGAGCGCGACGAGGACGAGCACGAGCACGCCGAGACAGACTTCGAACACCGACGTCTCCGAACCAATGGAGATCCCGAAGAGGTAGGGGACGCCGATCTGGCCTTGCGGGATCCACGAGAATTCGGCGGGCACGAGGAAGTAGCCCGAGGCTGCCAGCGCGAAGGCGAGCGTCGTCACGGCTGCGAACATCCCGTCGAGTCGCAGCGTGGGCATGCCGATGACCACGGCGACGACAGCCGCACCGGCGCCGCTCAGCAGCAACGCGAGGCTGAGGTCCCAGTGCCAGTCCACCAGGGCAACGGCGCCGAGCACCGCCCCGACGGCGGCAAAGGACATCTGGCCGAGGCTGACCTGCCCCGACCACCCCGTCAGCACGACGACCGAACAACCCACGATCGCCAGGACGACCAGCGCGGACGCCCGGATGAGCTCGCCCGGGCCCATCCACAGCGGCAACGTGCACGCGGCGGCGAAGGCGACCAGCGCTCCCACAGGCGTCGCAACGCGTACTTCGGTGAGCGCGCGGGCCGAGGGGGCGAGATCCCGGACGCTCCCGGCCAGTGACAGCGTCGGCTCTGTTTCGCGGTCACGGCGGTGCGCGACCAACTGGCGGACCACGATGGCGGCGAAGACCACGCCGGCGAGGACCGCCAGGCCGAGTGCCGGGTTCGTGGGGTCGTTCCATTCGACCCCCTGTTGCAGCACGCCCAAGGCCACGGCGGACGCGGCGATCACCGGGAGCTCCACGAAATTGCCGAGGGCGACCGCTGCCAGCGCGGTGACCAGCGCGGTCAGCCCGTAGGTCGGGTCGAGCGGCAGGCCGAAGATCGCGGCTTGGAAGAAGATGCTCACGAACGAGAGCACCCCCGCGACCACCCAGGTCGCAGACTGGAGACGCCCGACCGGGATGCCCAACATCGACGCCCGGTCGCGGCGGTCGCCGGCAGCCTGCACTGCGATGCCGACGTCGCTGCGGGTGAACCACAAGGACACGCCGGCGAGGCACGCGACAGACACGATGACCGCGACAAGGTCGTCCGCGGTGAACACGACCGGCGCGATGTGCCACGTCACATGCCAGGGGAAGGACACCACGGCGCTCGCGATCGGCGTCTGGCCCCAGATGCGGGGAATGAGCAGGCTCACCACGACGAGGAGCTGGGAGAGCCCGATCGTGGCCACGGTGAGAATCAGACGCGGCGAGCGCCGGAACCGACGGACGACGGTGATCTCGACGATCGCCGTCAGCAGCACCGACGCCACCAGACCGGTCGCCAGGCCCACGAAGTAGTTGACCCCTGAGAACGCGATCAACCCGACGGCGAGCACGGCGGGGGCCGTGCCGAGATCGCCCTGCGCGAAGTTGATGACCTTGTTGAGCCGGTAGGTCAACCCGAGGCCCACTGCCATTAGGGAGCCCAGCAAGCCCAGGATCAGTCCTTGGATCCAGACGCCGAGCGGCACCGGGAAGAGCGCGAGTTGGACCACGAGCACCGCGCCGACAGCGACCACGGCGGCGACAGCGGTGTGCAGGCGGCCTGGGACGTGCAACGAGGTCAGCAGTGGCTCAGCCCCTCGTCACGGCGTCATGCCCCATCGCGAACCTGCCCCCCCGGGTGAGCTCACTCTTCGCTTGTCGATGCGAGGGCACAGGGTACCGGTCCGCTGCGTGCCCGCCAAGGGTCCCAGTCCCGGACCGGGCTCGTTCGTTATCCTCGCGATCGGCTCGGCAGTTCACGGGCGGTGCATGCTTGGTGCTTGGTGCCGCACGCCGTCGCGCGCCAGAGTGGGACGGACCCCGTCGTCCTCGTCCAGCTCCCCCCATCGACGAATCGAGGCTCCGTGACGCTCACCGACGAAGTACCTGCCGGTCAACGCTCCGAGAACGCCGCCGCGCACGCAGTCGAACTCCGGAAGACATACGGATCGGGCCAGGCGACCGTGCATGCCTTGGCCGGGGTCACCGTGACGTTCGAGCGAGGGCGGTTCACCGCGGTCATGGGTCCGTCCGGCTCCGGGAAGTCGACGCTCATGCACTGCATGGCCGGTCTCGACCGGCCCACCTCCGGACAGACGTACATCGGGGACAGCAACATCGGCGAACTGGACGACTCGGGATTGACGGAGATGCGCCGGGATCACATCGGCTTCGTCTTCCAGTCGTTCAACCTCGTGCCGACGTTGACGGCGGCGGAGAACATCACGCTCCCGGTGGACCTCGCAGGCCGAAAGGTCGACAAGGACTGGTTCGACTATCTGGTGGGCCAGCTCGGCATCGGCGAACGGTTGTCCCACCGGCCGACGGAGATGTCAGGAGGTCAGCAGCAACGCTGTGCGTGTGCACGGGCGCTGATCAACCGGCCGGACCTGGTGTTCGCCGACGAGCCAACGGGCAACCTGGACTCGAACTCCACGTCGGAGATGCTGTCGTTCTTACGCCGGTCCGTCACCGAGTTCGGGCAGTCGATCGTGATGGTGACGCACGACCCGCACGGAGCCGCGTACGCCGATCGGGTCGTGTTCCTCGCCGACGGCAACATCGTCGGCGAATTGGCAGCTCCGACGGCCGATTCCGTCCTGGAGCGCGTGCTGGCACTGGGCACCTGACATGTGGCGGGTGACCCTCAAGGGTTTGCTGGCACACAAGCTCCGCCTGGCGTTGACCGCGCTTGCAATCGTGCTCGGCGTCACGTTCATCGCAGGCACGTTCGTGCTGACCGACACCTTGCACCAGACGTTCAACACGCTCTTCGGGAACATCTACCAGAACGTCGACTTCCAAGTGCGCGGCGTCGCACAGCTCGGGAGTGGCGGCGGCGCGACGAGGAATCCCGTGCCCGAGTCCGTGGTGTCGACGGTGCGCGCCGTCCCCGGGGTGGCGGCAGCCGAGGGCTCCGTCACCGGCTACGCGCAGTTCGTCTCCCATGACGGCACAGCGATCTCGACTGGGGGCGCGCCCACCCTGGGTGTCTCGTTCGACCCGGATCAGCAGATCTCGGCGCTCCGCCTGACGGAGGGATCGGGGCCCACGACGTCCCACGACGTGGTCGTGGACCTCGGGACCGCACAGAAATACGACTTCAAGGTGGGACAGACGGTCAGGATCCTGCTCCCGGTCGCGAGCCGTACCTTCACCATCACGGGCATCGCCCGCTTCGGCACCGCCGACAACCTGGCCGGCGCCACCCTCGCCGCGTTCGACATCCCGACCGCGCAGGCGGTGCTCGGCGACGTGGGCAAGTTCGACACGATCAACGTCGTGACCCAACCGGGTGCGGACAAGGCGGCGGTGCAACGCGCCATCGCCCGGGCGCTGCCGCCCGGCCTCGAGGTCGTCACCGGTCAGACGGTGGTGAACGAGCAGACGAGCCAGGTCAGCAAGGCGTTGGGGTTCTTCAACACGGCCTTGTTGGTCTTCGGGTTCATCGCACTGTTCGTCGGAGCGTTCACGATCTTGAACACCTTCTCGATCATCGTGGGGCAGCGGACGCGGGAGCTGGCCCTCCTGCGGATCGTCGGGGCGAGCCGGCGCCAGGTCTTCCTGTCGGTCCTGGGCGAGGCGGCCGTCGTGGGTCTCGCGTCGTCGTTGATCGGCCTCGGCCTCGGCGTGCTGGCCGCGCTCGGCCTCGAAGCGCTGCTCAGCGGGTTCGGCATCACGCTGCCTTCCGGCCCGCTCGTCTTCGAGGCCCGCACGGTGATCGTCTGCTTGATCGTCGGCGTGGGGGTGACCGTGGTGGCGGCCATCAGTCCCGCCCGGCGCGCGGTGCGGATCGCGCCGGTGGCCGCCGTGGCGGAGCAGCAGGTCGAAGCAGAGATCTCGCTGCGGCGGCGCTTCACCTGGGGTGCCGTCATCACGCTGCTGGGGGTCGCCGCTCTGGCCTACGGGCTCGTGAAGCCGGTCATCGCGCTGGTCGGGCTCGGCGCGGTCCTCATCTTCATCGGCGTCGCACGACTCGCCCCCGGCGTGGCCCGCCCGATGTCCAGCTTCCTCGGCCGTCCCCTGGCCCGCCTGCTCGGGATGTCCGGACGTCTCGGGCGCGAGAACTCGATGCGCAGCCCGCGCCGGACGGCGCAGACCGCCTCCGCCCTGATGGTCGGTCTCGCCCTCGTCTCGGCTATCGCGGTGTTCGGCGCGTCCCTGTCCAAGTCGGCCACGAGCAGTGTCGACAACGCCATCAGCGCGGATCTGATCGTGTCGACGTCCAACAACGCACAAGGCGGATTCTCGAACGGGGTGGCATCGCTCGCGGCAGCCGTCCCGGGCGTCACGCACACCTCGACCGTGTACTCGGCCCAGTTCGAGTTGCGCGGCCAGATCGAGAACCTGGCGGCCATCTCGACGAACGATCTCTCCCAGACGGTGATCCTGAGCATGACCGCGGGCAGCGCCGCCTCCCTGGCCGCCGGCGATCTGTTGATCGACACCACCACGGCAAGCGCGAAGAACCTCGCCGTGGGCGACGTCGTGCCGGTCAAGTTCGCGAAGACCGGTCACTCGACGATGCGGATCGGCGGCGTGTACAAGGCGAACGCGTTGATCGGCAGCTATGTCGTCGGGAACGGCTTCTTCTTGGCTCACTACGACAATCAACTTCCGATCGCCGTCCTGCTCCGCACCGACGGCAGCCCCGGCGTCGACCAAATGGTCAAGCACGCCCTGGCCGGCTACCCGAACCTCCAGGTGCAGACGCGGGCACAGTTCAAGCAGTCCCAGGAGGCGCAGGTCAACAAGTTGCTCGGTCTCGTCTACGCCCTACTCGGCCTCGCCGTCATCATCGCCCTCATCGGGATCGTCAACACGTTGATGCTCTCGGTCTTCGAGCGGACGCACGAGATCGGGCTGCTCCGAGCGGTCGGGATGAAGCGCCGCCAGATCAGGGCGATGATCCGTTCCGAATCCGTCATCCTCGCGGTGTTCGGCGCCGTGATCGGCATCGTGGTGGGGACGGCGCTCGGCATCGCGCTGGCGTGGTCGCTGCGGACGCAGGGGATCACGGACATCTCCGTACCCGTCCCGAGCCTCGTGGTGTTCCTGATCCTTGCCGCCGTCCTCGGGCTCATCGCGGCCAGCTGGCCGGCGCGCCGCGCCGCCCGCCTCGATGTCCTCGCTGCGATCGCGGCCGAGTGATCTCGCCCCCTCGTGCCGTGGGTCAGCTGCTGATCCGCCACCGGATGGTGACGCGCTCGACGGGACACTTCGCGACGTCAGCCACGAGTACCCGCAACGCGCGGTCGAGCTCGAGGTTGAGGGTCTCGAAGGGCGATCGCGCGTAGACGTCGACGTAGAGCACGTCACCCCAGCCCCGCGTCGCCACCGTGTGGGTGACCCGGAGACGGTCGTCGGCCGACGTGACCTGGTCGACGGCGAGCCGCACCGCGGTCTGCATGTCTCCGTCCCCCGCCGTCATGCCACGTCTCCCGCGTGCCCCCGCGTCGGCCGTCTAGCCAGCAGAGCCCGCCACGGCCGCGGCGGCCTCGAGGTAGGGCCAGGCAAGGTCGGGAGGAAGCCCGCCGACCAGCGGCTGCAAGTTGAGAGGGAAGCCCCCGCGCAACAGATCCCGGGCTTCGTGCGGCGTGACGATCTGATAGGCCCCGCGCTCGCTCGCCAGCTCGTCGACGTTGGGGGCCCGTGAGATGGAGGCCGTTCCGCCGCGCGTCGCGTTCCACCCGGCGTAACTGACCGCGTCCGCCAACAGGTACTCCCCGATCTGGGCCCAGGCCCGTTCGGGGTCGTCCGCGACGAAGACCGTGAGAGGAATGCCGGCCGGCGGGAACATGCAGCCCGGCGCGGCATCGCCGCCCGCGGCGCGGTATGCCCGCTCCAGTGACGAATCGTGGGTCTCGGCCATGAAGAAGAGACCGAGCCGTCCGGCCCGGGTGGCGGCGGCCTCGCTCCCGCCGCCGTAGGCGAGAAACGGCCCGCCGGGGGTGAACGGTAGCGGGGTCACCGCGACGCTCCGTCCGTCGACCGTGACGCGTTCACCCGCCCACAAGCGCTTGAGCTGGCCGATCCGCTCCTCGGTCAGTGCGCCCCGGCGCTTGGGGTCGACGCCGAACATGGCGAACTCCTCGGGGCGGTAGCCGATGCCCACGACGTAGGAGACACGGCCGCGGCTGATGAGGTCGACGACTGCGAGGTCCTCGGCGACCTTGACCGGCTCGTAGAGAGCGAGCAGCAGTGCGCCGACGGTGATCGGCAGATGGGTCGTCCGTGCTGCGATCGCCGCGGCCAGTGGCACCGGTGAAGGCAGATAGCCGTCCTCCACCGCGTGGTGCTGGCTCAGGACGGCGCCGACGCAGCCGCGACTCTCCGCCCACGCGCACATCTCGATCGTTGCCGCGTAAAGGTCAGCACGCGCGTCCGGCTGCGGTGTGGCCGCCCGCATCCCGAATCGCATCATGAACATGGGCGTACGTAAACACAACGATGCACCATCGTTCAATTTGCCCCGGCAACGTGTCCCGGCGCGGGCGCCCGCCTAGGGAGCACGAGCCGGTGTCGCGGTGTGCGGCCGGCGCCGGGCCTGCAGCGCAGAGGGACCGAGCGACGAGTGGGCCGCCACGATGTAGGCCGATGCGAGCATCACGTACACGATGTCCAGCAGGAGCGCGAGGGTCCCGCTCCGGCTCGAACCGATGCTGCCGAAGACGCCGGGGGCGATGAGGGCGAACACGAGATAGATGCCGACCCCCATGGAGATGATGAGCTGGAGGAAGTAGATGAAACTCACGACGCCGGCGTAGGACTGCATGACCCTCAGGTTCGGCCCGGACGGCTCGCCGTCGCCCCGCGCCGTCTCGATGCCCCGCCCCAGATGGAGGAGCAACGTCGCGCCGGCGAGCACTACGAAGAGCGCGCCGATGACGACGGAACGAGCGACCGAGTTCGTCAGCGGCGTGTAGTGCGGCGCGATGACCGAGAACAGTGAGCTGATGATGACGACTGACCCGGCAAAGGTGAGCTGGAGCGTCACGAAGCTCATGCCGAAGAGATAGACGCTCGTCGGGCGCATCCCGCGCAGATCCGGTTCGGCGCGGTTGGCGACCAGCAGGATGATCGGGATCAACAACAGACTCGAGGAGACGGCGATGAGGACCGCGATGGCCGCCACCACCCCTCCCGTGAGATCCACGTACTGGCTCTGAATCATGAATCCGGAACCCCCCGTCTCGGACGTCCGTGCGGACGCTGTCGCGAACCGTAGGCCCCGGCCAAAAGGGCGGCGCGGATGCTCAACGTCCGCTGCAAGGCGTGCGTCCCCTCTCTCAGCACTCTCTCAGGATGGTGGCATCACGACGTCCCCAACGGACTCCAGTGGATGCCGTCGACGGTGTGCCACAGCCCGACGCCGTAGGAGCAGATCCAGCCCTGGGTCGCGCTCACGAAGGTCACGTTGCCCTGGCCACCACTCGGGAACCCCGCGTCGGCGAGTGACGCGACCGGTACCCAGGTTGCGCCGCCGTCCGCAGTCTTGAACAAGCCGGCGCGAGCCGGGTACAGCCACGCCGTGGCAGGACTGGCGACGGCGAGATTGCGATGCCCGGGCGCGAACGGTGCCACGTAGCCGTTGACGGGCAGCGGATCCGATGCGTCTTGCGCGGGCGACGCGGTGGGGCCCGCACCTGCTCCCGTAGTCGCGGCCAGTCGCCAGGTGACCCCACCGTCGCCAGAGCGGTAGAGCTGCTTGTTCTGCGCACCGGGTCCCGCGGACGCGCTGCCGCACAAGAGCCAGAGGTCGGTCGTGCTCGACGCGGCGATCTCCGCCCCTTGGGCGTCAGCTCCGGCGCAGGGCAGCGGTCGGTTGAGCCAGGTGATGCCGCCGTCGTCGGTGAACTGGAGGAACCATGCGGCACGTTCCGTCGTCCCGAGATCGCTCAGCACGTACGACCGGTCTCTGGTGATGCGCGCCAGCTCGAAGGCATTGGCGGCGCCCGCGTCCGCGACGAGCACGGAGCTGGCGACGGGGCCGACGACCTGCCAGGTGACGCCGCCGTCGAGAGACTGATCCATGCTCACCGTGCACGGGCCGGACTGGGTCGCCGGGCACGCGGTGGTCAGGGTCCAGACGTCGAGATCGATCGCGCTCACGTCCAGCACGTAGGGGCCGATCGCAGCCTGTTGCCACGAAATGCCGGCATCGTGTGTCACCCACAGCGGCGCGCCCGCGCGAGTGCGCGCGCCCCACAGATAGCCGGTGCCGTC
>DATJTU010000004.1:0-20097 GCA_035503015.1 Acidimicrobiales bacterium
GTCGCCGAGCTCGGCCGCTCGAGACGTGGAACCAACGATGTCGGTGAACATGACGGTGGCAAGCACCCGATCCGTTGCTCGAGCCGGGCGCACTCCGGTGAGGAACTCCTGGATCTCGTCGACGAGTGCATCGGCATCACCTAAGAATGGGATGTGATCTCCGCCCTTCAGCTCGACGAATTCGGCATGGGGGATCCGCTCAGCTGTCGCTCGACCCTGCTGAACTTGAACGACCCGGTCCTCGCTTCGGTGCAGTACAAGAGTCTGTGCCTGAATGTGCGGGAGGACTGGCCGGACGTCAAGGGCGCCAAAGATTGCCTGTAACTCGCGCCAAGCGCCCGGCGAAGCGCCGAGACGTTCGAATCGAGCCCACCATTTTGTGAAGGATGGATCGGCGCTCGGGCCTTGGAGATCGAGGTTCTTCGCAGTTCCCATCTCGGCGGTGAATCGCTCGAAGAAGAGTTGCTGTTCCTCTTCGGTTCGACCGAAAGGCCAGTCGGGTGCGCGTAGAGATCTGGCAATGGGGGCGTAGAGAACGAGCGCACTGGTTCGCTCGGGATGGCTGGCGGCGAAGAGCATCGTCATGGCTGCAGCCCGAGCCCCACCGAAGATGGCCGCCGTCTCGGAGCCGGCTGCGTCCATGACGGTCCCCACGTCGTCCATCTGGCGTTCGAGCGTGGGCGGTTCGGGTCCTCGATCCGAAAGCCCGACCCCACGCATGTCAAAGAGGATGAGGCGCGAAAAGGCCGCTAGGCGCTCCAAGTATCGAGTCCAGGCGGGCCATTCCCACATCACGTCAAGGTTCGACCAGATTCCCGGCGAGTAGACCAGATCAATCGGGCCCTCTCCAATGACTTGGTAGGCAACATGAACCCCGTCATTGACTGCGTAGCGAGGTTCGGTCGGCTTCATTGCCACCGAGGTTACGGCAGGGTGACGCGTCAGGCGGATCTTGCCCAGGTCTCTGCAGCATCTCCCGGCGAAGCCAAGGCATATGGATCACAGAGCCGGCGTTCTGGGCGCCTTCGCCTGTCGCCCGTACGGTGTAAGGGGTGGACAACGAGAAAGCGTGGGCCGGGCTATGGGACAGGACCTCGACCGGGCGGTCGCGACTTGGGCAGAGACGACCAGAGTTCGTAGGCCTAACTCTTAAAACCGCACGGGATGCTGCACTTCAACAAGGACTAAGCGTACGAACGTGGCCACCTGCTGACCCCGAGGTCGCGTTCACCGCAGACTTCAGATCAAACCGCCTAAATTTGCTGGTTCAAGACGGCGTGGTTGTCGATGCTGCTACTGGGTGACCAGCGTGAGGGCCGCGAAGGGCTGCCCCCAAGACGGCGTTCGGGTCAGTCAGATTTCTAGAAGCTCGGCGTCGAACCACAGATCCTCGATGTCGGGTGCGAGCAGGAATCGCCAACCTGGCGGGAGCAGAAGGTACGGCAAAGCGAGGGGACACAGCTCACTCAGGTGGGCCACATGAACTGGCTCGAAGAAGTCAGGATCGTCCGAAAGTTCGGTACCCGACCAGATGTACCACCCAGACGTGTCGCCTTCGGGAGGGTGACGAAGGCCGTTCAGGGGCAACTCCCAACCCCGAGCGTTTTTAGCCAGCCCCGCTTTGAGGGTGTCTGGCGATTCAGAGGGCTGGGCGCTCAACCGTTCGCAGACGGCTAGCTGGGCGACGCGAATGGATGGCTCCACCAAGCTTCAGAGTGGCACACCGATCCGGCGATCGGGGGCACCCCTGCGCTCTCTGCGGGCGAGACGGGGGGATTGTCAGCGAATCGTGACGGGTAGCGAAACCGGTGATCGCCCAAGGACCTGTTGCCATTTGATGTCCTCGGGAGCACAGAGGAGCTCGATCGGGCGCAGCAGGGTGCCCTGAAGCGTCTCCTCAAGGGTCATGCGGGCCAGGTTGGTGCCAAGACAAAAATGTGGCCCCGTACCGAATGACAACAGTCTCGGTGCCGACGGCGCATCGAAGCGGCTGACGTCGAAGCCATTTGGGTCGTCCCACACCGACGGGTCGCGGTTGCCGATCATCACGGCCAACAAGATGAAGGCTCCCTGCTCGCGAGTGATGCCGCCAACCTCAACCTCCTGCTTCACCGTGCGCGGAATTCCGCTGATGTTGGGCTCGTAACGCATTGTTTCGGCCACCGCCGAGCCCAGGGTCGCTTCGCCCCCGCGGAGGCGCTCGAGGCAATCGGGATGACTCAGCATCGCCGCCAGGGAACAGCCGATCTGGCTCCTGGTGGTGTCATGGCCGGCAACCAGGAGGTTGGAGACCATGGTGATGACCTCGTCCCGGCTGAGGCGGTCTCCCTCGTCTTCTGCCCGCAGTAGGGAGGTGATCAGATCCTCGCCCGGATCTGCCTGGCGGCGCCGCACCAGGTTGGCGACGTAGTCGAGCAGCTCGCTCAGCGCCGATTCGGCTGCAGCGATCTCGCTCGGCTCCATAAACGTAAAGACCCGGCTCAGCGCGTCTGCCCAGCCGGCGAAGGTCGAGATGTCCTCTTCGGGGACTCCGAGCAGGCGGCACATCACCCGGATAGGCAGACGTTCGAACATCGCCACGAGGTCGCCTTCCCCATTCGATGCCAGCTCATCGAGCAGCGCCTCCACCGACGCTGCGGCGTCGGCTCGAAGCTGCTCGGTTGAGCGGGTCGTGAAGGCCCGGTTTACGAGTCGGCGAAGCCGGATGTGCTCGGCACCTTCGTTGGCGAACATCAGCGAGCCATACCAGAGGCGCAGCTCTCCCTCGATGCCCATGAGATCGAACATCGTCATCCCCACGCCCTCGAGTCTGCTGTCGCGAGCCAGGCGTTCAATCTCGTTGTAGCCGAATACCCACACCGCCCCTGTAAGGGCATCTTGGGCCGTCGGTCCCAACTCGGCCGCCTCGGTCAGGTTCGCCCGGACTTGTCCGGGGTCGAGCGTGTCAACGCTTGGTTCAAGACTCATCGCGCACCTCCTTTTGGTTGACCGCCGCCTCCAAGAGGCTATGCCAGCTGACTCCTCGGGGCTCCCGAACTGCCCGCCGCGCCAACCACCGAGCTAGCTTCGTCAGCTGGAAATCGCCGCTTTCCGGCGATTCGTGAAGCCCCGCGATTGCTCGGAATTCGGTGACCGAGCGGGACTTCTCTGGCTCGCAGACTCACCCCGAAGTGCCGTACGGGACATTCGCGAATGTCACCGTCCCGGCGGTCTGGGGTGTTTTAGATAGCTGCCGCAATCTGTTCGGCAAGTGTCGTATCGCACCAGAAGGTCTTCCGCTCGCCGTCGCGATGGGTCAGAACAAGCTGAACTCCTCGACTCTTCGTCGTGACCTCCGCAGCTTCGAAGGAACGCAGCTCGAGGCTGACAAATGGCTGGACGTAGGAAGTCTCAAAAATGATCCGGCTTGTTGTCAGACATAGAAGGCCCTTCGCCTCCTCTGCCGAGTCCTGGTACGGGTTCTCCCGCCACTTTGCCGATCCCCATGCCACAGCCTTCTCGTCTGGATCGAACTGTTCGACCAGCATCCGGGGTGGATCGGGTGGCGTCACGCCATCAGTTTGACTCACAGATGTAGGGCCCCAGTCCTGATGTACGGCGTTAGGTGGCACGAGCTTGACTCAGTGCAACGCTCACCTAGACCCCTTGTGGCGGGTGGTCCTTTTTGGACCACTAATGGCTAGAATGGAACCGGTGATGAGAGTCGAGTTCGAACGGGTTGAAGCGCTGGAGCTACTCGGGATGACGTTGGCGCACCTGAACGACGCTGAGAGCAGGGCCGAGATGTCGCCGAGGGTCGCGCTGCTGATGACGATCCGGGACAAGCTCGCCCAGGGCCTCCGGGAGGAAACATGAGCTATACCGACGCAGAGGTTGGTGCTGCCGCTGCCGCCATGGAGAAGTATCGAGCGGGTGCGGATGGAGAGGTCGGCGCGGCTCTTGTGGTTGTGGGCTTGAGTTCGGAGCGAGTTGCCAAGGAATCGAGGATCCTCGATGACATGATCAGGGTTGCGCATCGCTCGGGTGCATCAATTCGCCAACTCGCCGAAGTCTCTGGGCTTGGTCGCAAAGCGGTCAGCGACATCGTCTCGTAGGAGGACGATCGAAGCAGTTGACTGAGCGGCGTGAATGTCGCCGAGCCGGCGTTAGGGGACAGCCTCATCCCGGAGTCCCCTCCGGCGATCAGGTCCCTTTGGGGCTCTCCCGCAGCATCTGGTCGTTGTCGCCGCGACGAAGCTTGGCCAAGACCTTTATCTCAATCTGGCGAATCCGCTCCGTTGTCACGCCCCAGAGCTGGCCGACTTCCTCGCGCGTATGGAACTTGCCGTCGTCAAGGCCAAAGCGGAGCCCAAGAATGTCTCGCTCGCGGTCAGAAAGATGTCCCAGTGCCTCTGGCCCCGCGGCATCGAGCCATGATCGGATCTCCGTGTCGTCCTGAATCATCAACCCGAGGGTAATCGGGTGATCGCAAATCAGTGGGCCGAAATAGTCACCTACCCGGCGTTCTGAGACACCTGATCCTGCCGGACTGACTGCCTTCCGCAGCGAGGCCTAGCCTGACCGCATGGCTCTTCGCAGCCGTTATGACGGGTACGCGGACTGGTACGACGAACAGTTTCCAACTCTTCCAGAGGAAAAGTCCCTCCTCCGTGAACTCCTCGACCTCGGCAACGAAACGCTGTGCTTGAACGTTGCCTGCGGGACGGGCCGATACGGAGGAACACTCTCGCGATTGGGGTATCGGGTGCTCGGGGTCGACGTGTCGGCGGACGCGCTCCGGCGTGCCCGTCGAGGTGTGTCACTCCTTGTCCGGGCCGATGCCGCAAGCCTGCCGCTTCGATCTGAGAGCGTTGGAAGTGCTGTCGGCTTCTATTTCCACACCGACGTGGAGGACTTCGCAGGCGTCATGGTCGAAGTGGCGCGCTGTATGAAACCAGAAGCGCGATTCGTCTACTTCGGGCTCCATCCATGCTTCATCGGCCCCTTCGTCGATCGCACTGAAGAGGCCCAGACGCAAGACCTCCATTTCAAGCCCGGATACGGGCAAGGTGGCTGGGCCTGGCCCGACTTCAACCAGGGATCTGGACTGTGGGTCCGAGTAGGCGGCCACCACAAGACAATGGCCGAATTTCTCAATGCGATTTTCGATGCTGGCCTCTCGCTGGAAAGGGTCGTCGAACTTGATGGCGGAGGTAGCATTGCGCCTCGCAATATCGCAGTCGTCGCGTCAAAGGCTCATTTCTGATCGCTGACACGCGAGGCACCAGTTCCGGCGTTAGGGGACGCCTGGACTGGCGCTGACCGAACTGTAAACATTCCCGCGAATATGGGCGAAACTATCGGGATCATCATTTTGGACGTAGTCATCGGAACCATCATTGTGGTGGGAGTCGCGCTCGGTATCTTCGAAAGGATCAGTCGGCCGTTATGGAACCGCTGGCAAACCCGGCGGTAGGGCACGTGTTGCGATCGGCGCGAAGTGGATCTGTGGAGCGTTACACCTGGGTGGGAGACTGCGACCATGCCGATGAACGCACCCCTGATCCACGACGAACGACAAGGTCTGCGGGTTTTTCTCGAACACCAACGGCAGGCGGTCCGCAATGCGGTTTTCGGATTGCGGGATGATCAAGCCCGTCTTCGCCCGACTCCGAGCGGGTTGAGTCTCGGCGGCCTGGTCAAACATCTCGCTGACGCGGAAGGCGGCTGGAACGGCCGCATCGCCGGCGACTCGTCAACAGACGCCTCATTCGAGGATTACATGGCGAGCTTCGTGCTTACTGAGAATGAGACCCTGGCCGGTGTCCTCGAACAGTACGAAGAGGCGAGCGCTCGCACGGACGCCGTGATTCAAAGCGTTGACGACCTGGGACGTCGTGTGCCGCTCCCCCAGGCCCCGTGGTTCCCCGATCCTGAAGGGTGCACGGTTCGCTGGATCCTGCTCCATCTCATCGAGGAGACGGCACGGCACGCCGGCCATGCCGACATCATCCGCGAGGCTCTCGATGGAGCCTTGAGCGGACCGCTCATGGCGGCTGCGGAAGGCTGGCCAGTAGAAGGGTGGATCAAGCCCTGGCGACCGGAGTCCAGCTGACCATTTGGTCGGCCATGGCGCGCAGGTCCGGCGATCTGGGGCACTCTTGCCCTGAGGCGGCGGCGAACCCTCGAGGAGCAATCGGCCAGGATAAGGATCGAGCATGCACCGTGACGCTTCAGCTGGCGGACTGCCAGTAATCCCCTCAGACTTGGCGGCGCGGGTGCGACGCGAGGGACGAGAAGGCTGGTTGAACGAGCTTCCCCATTTGATCGTTGAACTAGCCGAGCGATGGGGTCTTCAACTGGGAACCCCCTTCTCCCGAGGGCCATCTGTCTCTTGGGTAGCACCAGCCGGCCTGGTCGATGGGATATCTGCGGTGCTCAAAGTCGGCATGCCGCACCGAGAGGCCAGCACCGAGGCGGCTGGACTTCCCTTCTTTGCTGGCCAAGGCGCAGTGCAGGTCCTTCGGGCGGACGACGAGGTTTTCGCACTGGTCGAGGAGCGCTGTGACCCGGGTACCGACCTGTGGGACCTTTCCGTCGACGAGGGCAATCGAGTGGCTGCCCAGTTGCTCGGCCAGCTGTGGCACCCGCCGGACGGAGCAGAACCGATAGAGCGACTGAGCGACCTGGCAAATGAGTGGAAGGGCACCATCTCGCGCCGGTGCGATAGCTATCCATCAGGGGTCGTGGAACTCGGCGTTGCTTTCGCCCAGCAGCTCGCGACTTCACAGGAGGAACTGGTCGTACTCCACGGTGATTTCCATCCCGGCAATGTGTTGCGCAGCCAACGAGGTTGGCTGAGCATCGACTGCAAGCCGTTGGTGGGCGAACCCGCCTTCGACCTGGCTACGTTGCTTGCCAATCGTCTGGGAATCGATCCCGCCTGGGAGCCAGAAAACCCGGACCAATGGCCCTTCGCCCCCTCGATCACCGCCCGCGAACTCGCCCGACAAATCGACTACTTCACAGACACTCTCGGGCTCAAGCGAGACCGTGTACTTGGCTGGGCGATCGTAAGGCCTCGCCTGGAACTGGGGACCGGCAACGACGCAAGTGTTCGCGCGCCTGCTGTGATCAACACCGTGCGCGACACCGAGCCGGCGATGTGGGATACCGAGCGGGCCTCTCTGTGTTCGGGTTAGCCTTCGCAAGTGGCGCGTCTGCTCCGCGTTGTCCTTTTTCTCGTAGCCAGCTTCACCTGTCTCTTCGCGGGAATTCCTGACCCGCCCGCGACGGCCTCGCCGCCCGCTGGGCACGGCTATTGGCTCGCAGGAGCCGATGGAGGGGTGTTCAGCTTCGGCGGCGCTCAGTTCTACGGTTCGACCGGGTCTCTTGTTCTTCAGAGACCTATCGTCGGGATCGCCGCGACGCCGGATCGGCTCGGCTATTGGCTAGTCGCATCTGATGGAGGAGTCTTTACCTTCGGGGATGCGTCTTACTACGGCTCAGTTCCGGGACTTGGCATTGCACCCGCAGGGACAGTTCTATCTGGCCCAGCGTTGACTGCACCGATCGTTGGGATCATCCCGTCGCCCGATGGTCGGGGCTATCTCTTGATAGGAGCCGACGGTGGGGTCTTTGCCTTCGGTGACGCGACTTACGAGGGTTCTTGTTATCAGGTCCCGTGCGGCAGCAATACCGCTGTCGCAGCCGCTGTGGCCGACAAGACGGGCAACGGCTACTGGTTCCTCATGACGAATGGGACGTCGTACAACTTCGGGGACGCTTCGCCCTCATGCTCCGTGCCTCCCCAAACCGTCCCAGTCACTTCTGCTAGTGGCCCAGGCAACTCCGTCACGTATGACTACCTCTTTGCGAACGGCTGGGCCCTCGATTGCGGCAACACCTTCTTTGGTAGTGCTTTTGGACAACTGGCCCCAGGCGACAAAGCCACGGCGATCGTCCTCGATGACAACGACGACTATTGGATCGTCACGGCACGCGGCGCCGTCTTTGCCTTCGGCGTCGCAAACTACGGATCGATGGCCGGCACCTACCTGAACGCTCCCATCGTCGGAGCCGCCGGCTGGTAGTTGCAACTGTTTGTCGAAAGCCGCATCTCCGGTCTTCGGGAGGGGATAGGGCTATCCCACCGATCCGGCCATTCGTGAGGTCGATTGGCGATGCCTCGCCACCCGGGAGCGTCGCTCCTCAGAGAGTCACGTCAACCAACACGTCGGGCGGTGGGCCGTCGGGTTGGGCACCTAGGTCAACGCCAGTCAGCTCTTTCACTTGGTCACGAAACCAGACGGTGAATTCGCCTTGGTCGGCGGCAAGTTCGGCGAACGCTTTCCCGATGTCGGGAGCCTCGAACCACACCAACATGAAGCTCCCCATAGGAGTCTCCTGCAGGGCCCAAGTCTCACGGGCAATCCCATCCCTGAGCAAATGCGCCTCGAAGTCTTTGCGGCGCTCCCCGACGCAGGTGGCCGCGAAGTGACGGCCTAGCTTCTCTTTCCCGGGAAGGATGGGGAACGCTCCGTTGAACACTGCCATTGGGCTTCTCCTTGTTCGTCCGGCCACAATCGCCGGGGTCGGCAGTCATCCTGGCCCCACCGAAACGGTGCTGCAACCGCCATTGGCGGGACTCAACGAGTCCTGCTGCCACCTGCACGTAGCTATCGAAATTGGCGGTTTCGCGCTGCCGCCGGACTAGAGGAGTCAATTGGGCCGTTCGTATTGGCTACCCGTGTCGTGCGGCCTCGCGTACAGCCAACCGCAACCGGGCGGGTCAGCCACTTACTGCGAAGAGCCTCCAAGGGCCTCGAATGCCCTTCAGCTCGTGCTCGCCCCGATCTTCAAACTCAATACCCGAGCCGACGACGAGGTCGGTGATGGTGCGAGATACAAGCACCTCTGCCGGGCCGGCAAGTGCGGACACACGAGCGGCGATGTGGACGGCGACGCCCGAGACGTCATCCCCGCGGGACTCGATCTCACCTGTGTGAAGGCCCGCCCGGATCTCCAAGCCCAGGCTTCGGACTGCGTGGACAAGCGCGCGTGCACATTCGACCGCCCGCGCCGGACCGTCAAAGACGGCAAGCGTCCCGTCTCCAGTGGTCTTGACCTGGCGACCCCGGAATCTGCCGAGCTCACGGGTCACCAGTTGGTCGTATCCGTTGAGGACGTCTCGCCAATGTCGATCCCCGAGCGTGGTCGCCCGTTCGGTCGAGCCGACGATGTCCGTGAAGAGCACCGTGGCCAGCACCCGGTCCAAAACAGCGCTCGGTCGGGCCCCGGTCATGAACAGTTCCAGCTCATTAAGGACGTCTTCGCTGCGACCGGCAAAAGGCCAGTGGTCGTTTCCGGAAAGCTCGACAAGACGGGCGCCAGGGATGTGGCTCGCTAAGTAGCGACTGTGATTGGGGTTTACGTGAGCATCACCGTCTCGGCTGATCACCAACGTTGGTGCCTGGATAGCATCGAGAACCTCGGTTACGTCGCTCTCCCAGAAGGCTGTGGGTATGACAACTGAGTCGGGAGTGGCCGACAAACGCTCGATCCGTCCCCATCGCCGTTTGTCGTCGTCGTCGTCTACGAGGCTTGGCGCCAGAACGGTGGTCACACCGCCCGACCCCCACGCTTGACGCACCGCGTCGACATAGCGCAACAGGGAAGAGGCAGGCATCCCCCACGGGCAATCCGGGCTGCGCCGATAGCGGGCGAACGAGTTAACAAGAGCGAGGCTCGCGACCTGTTGGGGATAGGTCGCTGCATAGAGCATCGAGGCCAGTCCCATCTCGCCATAGGTGAGGATGGCCGGGCACTCAGACCCGACTGCCCCGATGACGGTACCGATGTCGTCCATCCAAGTCTGAATCGCCGGGACCGATCTCGGATCGACAGACCCCGAGCTCCCAAATCCCCTCGGATCGAAGGAGATCACTCGACTGAAGGACGCCAGACCCTCCATGAAGGAGCTGAACGCCGGCTGATCCCACATGACCTCTATGGGAGTCCCGCCGTTCAGCGGGAAGACAAGGTCCATCCCAGCATCACCAAAGACTTGATAGGCGAGGTAGTCCCCTTCGAGAGTTGTGGCGTAGTGGGCCTCGGGTGCTTGAGACATCCCAACAGTCTCGCGAAATCAAATGGGCGGCTGCCCGAGAGCGCCGATCAGATGGAGGTGCCGGAAACAGGACCGACGATCAGCGTCCAAATATGGCTCTCCGATCCGCGACAGGCGACGCCACATTCGCGATTGTGGCCTGACTTCACTCAGCGGATTCATCGCTGCAGCTACGGTGGTCCACGAATGGGATCGGGGCTCAGTCCGGGGTCAGAGCTCCAATGGCGCTGGGATGACCATCGACCGCAAAACGGGTACGTGGTTGAGGACTCGGCCGGAACTGAGCTGGCGTTGCTGAAGCTCTCCCGATTTCACGTCCTTCGGGAGATCGCAATCGGTTCTGTCTCGTATGAGTTCCATCAGCACTCCTTTAGGAGGGAACACACACTGACTGACCCGAACGGCAGCGTCGCGACGCTTCGTCTTTGGACGTTGCGAAAACCGGCCAGGATCACTCTGAATGACGGCCGTTGGCTTTGTTGCTCCGGATATGGAAAAGGACGCAGGGCGTCGATGAGCGTTGCCGATCGGAATCAACGCGTGGCCTTGAGACTCTCCTGGAGCCCGACGGGGCGTTTCCCCCGGAAAGGCGGACAAGCACTGGTTGGCGAACTTGAGCTAGGCGAAGAGCTCCTGCTGGTCACGTGCCTGGCCATCAAGGCGTTCGGTGATTGGAGCAATCGGGGTGGCGGCTCCTGAACTCTGACAGATGAACCGCACGGATGGGCTCTGCATAGTGCGTCCTATCTAGCGGAACTAGATACTCCTCGCCGGTAACGACTCGTACGTTTCAAGGTGGACGAGGCAGAGAGTTAGTCCTGAGAAGACGGCCGGTTTCGTTCGCGCAGCGCCGTCTTGCCGAGAAAGCAAACGGGGCCTCCATCGTCAAAGACTGCCGCACCTACCCGGGCATCGGGGTCGGCCTCCCGATGCTTCGCTCCGTCGGCCCCGTACCTATGGCTGTCAGCGCCTGCAGGTCGCCCGCAACTGCGACCATGGCCAACAGAGCCGCAAGCGAGGAGTCTCTGACTCCGATCGACCGTCGGCTGGCCAAACTGGCCAGGACGTCCATCGAATCGCTGGCCAGCGCGATAAGCGTCCAGCGTCGGAGATCACCCTCCCTCTTCGATTTTGCCGATGCGATTGCGCCCGCGCCTAACGCCAGGTCCCGTATGCCAATCGTCCGCAGCAACAGGACAGCCGTCTGGGTCAGAGGCTCGCGCTTCGAAATTCCAACGATCGGAGCCGGCGCGGTCATCATCACGAGGCCCACTCCCGCCCTTAGCCAACCCATCCGCTCTCCTGCTGACATCGCCATGGCAGAAAAGATAGATGTAGTTGTGTCGTCGCAGCCGCCTCCCGAATCTGCACCCAAACCCGGCGTTGTGGCTCGGCCTGCGCTTGCTCGCTACCCCGAGCTCTTGGCTCTGGTTCCGAAATACACAAAGACCGAGCAGGCCGAGGACACCAGCAGGAGAAGTCCCAGGACCCAAATGTAGGTTCGGTGATCAGCCAAGCCCGAGATGGTGAAGGCGATGCTGAACCCGACAAGGCCTATCGCACCCATGCCCACGGCGTTAAGGAGCCGTCTTCGGGTCACGTGTATGAGTCTGACAGGTTGGACCCAGCTGTGGCCCTCGATCCGGCGATTTGGGACACTCAGATCTATCGTGGCTGCGAGGCCTTGCAATGTCCGACGCCGACCCCAGACGGGAGGGGCTCTCCTTGGCGGGGGGCGAACTCCGTCCTCTCCTTGAGGCCGTCCGCCTCTACGGCGATGCTCACCCTGGGGTGATCCAACAGATCTGGTTTGAACACATGCCGGACCGAGTTGTGGCCCTCATCGGCGGCGGGGACGTGGAGGCCCACGAAGGCGCGCTGCGCGCCTTGGCGAGCGTGCCCGAGCACCTCGACGTGAAACGCTCGGCCTGGCCCGACGGCTACCTCGATCAGGTTCGAACGGAGATCTGGGGACGGCTGCAAGGCTCCCTCAGTGGGATCGGTCAGGGCAAAGGCGTTCTTCACGTGCACCTCTGGGCGGACCAGATCGATGTAGCAGCGAATCTCCGCAAGCGCTTCGGAGCTGCCGTCGAACTCGAGGTCGGCAACTTTCCCTATCCCGACATCGCTTCGGGCGACAGACATCTTGCAGCGGACCAGGAGCCACCGGCCCTGCCGGCACTTCCAGATCTGGTCACTTTGACGATTTCGTCCGGAACCGAGATCAGATCGGGCTCCCATGTGTACTCAAGGCTCATGATTGAGAACGACACCACATCGGACCTCGTCGCCGGGAAACTGCTGCCACCGGTCGTCGACCCGGCAAGTGGGCAGGTTGTCGGTTGTTACGAGGGGGCCATCACGTTGGAACGTCGCCTGGACCGAGTGCCTGCGGGCACCTCCAGGGAGGTCCAAATCATCATCGGAACGGCGTCGACCCGGCCCGAGGTGGGTTACGCCGTGCCGCCAGGGCACTGGGCTCTGCGACTTTCCTTCGAGCTCGGCGGCAACGCGTTCCAGCGGCTCATCCCGCTCACCGTCGTACCCTGACGGGAACGACCTGGGCCCAATGAACCCTGCATCCTTCCTATCCGGCGAGCGGGGACACTCGTGGAATCAGGATGCGGACGGCCTTGGCGGGTTGAACGTCTTGTGGACTATTTCGAGATGGTTGTCGTCGAAGTCACCGATGTTCGCTGCGTAGTAGCCCGGTCCGAAGTACGTGCGGATCGCGGGTTTGCCTTCGCTCGCACCGCCCGCCTCAATCGCTGCCGCGTACGCGGCGTCGACCTCGGCCTCACTATCCGCAACAAAACCGACGTAGAGCCCGGTTTCGCCGGGCTGGCGCAGACGAAGCCAGATACTGGAACCGACGGCAACGCCCGATCCGTATACAGCGTCGGCCAATCCATAGAGATCGGGAACGTCGGCGGGTCCGCTGGAAGAGTCGTAGCTCCCCAGTTCTCTCCAACCTAAGGGCTGCAGTGCAGCCGAATAGAACGCAAGAGAGCGTGGCACGTCGCTTACCGAAATGTAGATGTGGTCGATCATGCGTCCCCCTTGGCGGAGTGGCTGCAAAGATCAAGCGTGTGGCCGCGCTCGCTAGCCGCGAAGCGGGGTCTTCGCCAAGGGATGGCGACGCTGGCGTTCGTCTGCGAGGTTCTGCAGTTCACGGTGCAGTGCGAGGCGCTTCGCGGTTTCTCGTGTTCGGCCGAGATCCGCACGAAGGGCGTTGTACCGTTCTACGAGCGCTCTGTCGTTCAGGCCGGTGGCATCCATACCTCAACGCTACGCCCACGTCATTCGGCGGCCGTGGATGGGCGTTGTCTCATTGCTTACGAGCTTGACGAACGTCTTGAAGGAGAATCTCACGCCGCCCTCGTCTCGGCGTTACGGACCGAGCTCAGTCGTCGTACGAACGCAGCCTGGCTGGTGCCGAAGCGTCCGCTTCGACGCCCTAGCTGACGAACTTTCCGGGCTCGACTACTCCCGTCCTCGAACGTTCCAGCTCCCATCGCCCCCTGGGCGCTGCAACGAGGATCAATAGGGCACCCGTTGATCCCAGACGAGATCTGCCATACGTTGGGGCGTGCAAGCCCAAAGTTGACACTTCGGAGATCCGATGGCACAACGTGGCGCGAAGCGAAGGCGGCGATGGCTCGCGTCCATACCGCTCGCGCTGTTGTCCGTGGTGTTCCTAATCGACAGCCCCGCCCAGGCCCAATCGCCCTACTGGCCCAATGGCGCGTGCGTACAGGTGGGCGCGTTCTTCTCCGACTCGGCGACGCTGGCAGGCACGGAGGCGCAAGTTGGCGTCAATTTCGACCAGGTGCTGAAGTTTCAGCCCGTCGAGGATCTGGACCTGAGCAAGCTCACGCCCTTTCTCGACGCCGGCGTACGGGTGATCTTGAACATCGAATTCGAAGCCGATCATCCAGACCTGCGCGACATCATCGCCGGCGACTACGACGGCTATCTCACTGCATTCAGCCACGCGGTCGCCGCGGACGGCCGTCAACTCTGGATCCGGCCCCTGCACGAGGGCAACGGCAACTGGTACCCATGGGGGGTCTTCGCCGACCCGACTGCCACGCCCAGTCTGTACATCGCCGCGTTCCAGCACGTCGTTGATGTCCTGCGCGCGGGCGGAGGCAATTTTAAATTCGAATTTGACATCAACCAGTACGACGGCCTCAACAAGACGACGCCGTTCAAGGACTTCTACCCGGGCGACAGCTACGTCGACATGAACGTCATCACCACCTACAACCGCGACGGGACCGACCAGTACCACACGACCTGGGAGACATTCCGCGACAACTTCACCAACGCCTATACACAGGTGAAGAACATGTCGTCGCGCCCCATCGGCATCGCGGAGATGTCCAGCACCTCCTACGGAGGAGACAAGGTGCAGTGGATCACCGATGCGTTCGCGGCGATCGCCAGCAGCGACTTCAAGCGCGTGGTCGAGGTGACGTGGTTCGACGAGAACAAAACCGTCAACGGCGTCGTGTGGGATTGGGCGCTGAACACCCCGCAAGAGATCGCCGCGTTCCAGGCGGGGGTGGCCGAGCTGCGCACCCCGGCTGTCTGCGCCAACCGTCTGATCATGTCGCAGTCCTAAGAGACCGCAGCGCAAGCCAAGTGAGAGGGTGGCCGCGAGAACACAAGGGGGAAGCGCGCCTCCGACCAGAAAAGTCGTGAAGAGGCGGCGGGCGGAATCGAACCGCCGTACGGGGCTTTGCAGGCCCCTGCCTAAACCACTCGGCCACGCCGCCGCGTACAGGTAAACGGGCGGCCAGCCTAACGGCCGGGCTGACCCAGCTCTGGAGACACCGGACCCTGGACGGGTCCCAGCCGTCCTAGCGCCTGAAGCGGGAAACCAGCCAGAACACCCCCGCGATGAGGGCAACGATGACCGCCAACTTCACGAAGAAGAGGACGATCCCGGCCAGGCTGCTCAGGATCCAGAACGCCACGATGATCCCGACCACGGCGACCGCCGTCATGGCGACAGCGTGGCCAAAGGTCATCGGGGTCTTGCTTTGTCTGCTCTCAACGTCTCTGCTCACGGACCCAATGCTACGTTCCCGCCATGGTCGCTGATACGTCACTCCGTGATCGGCGAGCCCGACTCCTCGAAGAACCAGGCCTGAAGGGCGAAGCGTTCTGCCGCCGCTACGCAGCCGAGGCTGATGCCTGGCTGTCGGGCCTGGCGGACCGAGCGGCGGGCGACAACAAGCGGCATCTGGCTCTCGTGGCTGTCGGGGGCTACGGGCGGAGCTCTCTGTGGCCCTACAGCGACCTCGATGTCGTGCTCGTGCACAACGGGAGGCGGGACATCAGCACGGTCGCCGACGGCATCTGGTATCCCGTCTGGGACGAAGGGGTGCACCTGGACCATTCGGTCCGGCGGCCCTCCGAGGTCCTCGACGCTGCCGCAGAGGACCTGCGCGTCGCGCTCGGGCTCCTCGACGCTCGCATGGTCTGGGGCGAGCCGAAGCTCGCCGAGCCGCTCATCGAAAAGGCACGATCAGCCTGGCGCACCCGGCTCGGCACCAAGTACCTCCCGATCCTCGAGATCCAGATGGACGAGCGCCGCGCCACTATGGGCGACGTCGCCTTCCTGCTCGAACCCGACTTGAAGGAGAGCCACGGTGGCCTGCGCGACCTGAACGTGTTGCGCGCCATTTCGGCTTACGCGCCGCTGCTGGCGGACTACGCAGACCTGGCATCGCTCGAGGAGCCTGCCGCGCTGTTGACCGACGTGCGCGTGGAACTGCACCGGCTGGCACGGCGCGAGCACGACAAGCTGTTGTTGCAAGATCAGGACCAGGTCGCCGATGCGCTCGACTTCTCCGACGCCGACGCGCTGATGCTTGCCGTCTCGACGGCCGGCCGCCAGATCGCATGGGTGAGCGACGACGTGTGGCGCCGGCGCCGGCTGTGGGACCCGACTCCCCCGCCACGTCGACGGTTCCGGCGCAACGCGGCCGAGACCGACGTGGCGAGGGCACCCGCGGACCTCGGGCCCGACATGATGTTCGTCGACGGTGAGATCGCGTTGACGTCGACCGCGCCGGTTTCCGATGACGCCTCGCTCCCGCTGCGCTTGGCTGCAACGGCCGCCGAGTTGGACCACCCGATTGCCCGCGGCTCTCTCCATCGCCTCGCCGACCGTATGCCGCCACCCGGTGACCCCTGGACCGCGCAGACGCGAGAGGCCTTTGTTGCGCTGCTCGGCGTCGGCCGCGCCGCCGTCGACAAGATCGAGACCCTCGATCAGCATGGCCTGTTGGTCCGATTGATTCCCGAATGGGCCGCCGTTCGCAACAAGCCGCAGCGAAACGCCTACCACGTCTTCACCGTCGACCGGCACCTTCTCGAAACAGCCGCACTTGCCGCGGAGCTGACTGACACTGTCGAACGTCCTGACTTGCTGCTCGTCGGCGCGGTCTTGCACGACATCGGCAAGGGTTTTCCCGGCGATCACACCACCGTCGGCATAGAGATCGTCGAACGCATTGCCACCCGGATGGGCTTCGACCCGGGCGACGTCGACGTGCTGGTGGACATGGTGCGCCATCATCTGTTGCTGCCCGACACCGCGACACGGCGTGACCTCGACGACCCGACGACCATCGCCCGTGTCGCGCGTGCGGCGCACGACCAGACGACACTGCACCTGCTGGCCGCCCTCACCGAGGCGGACAGCCGGGCAACCGGGCCCTCGGCTTGGGGCGCGTGGAAGGCTGGCCTCGTTGCCGACCTAGTCGAGCGAACCGACCGCGTCCTCCTCGGTGAGTCGGAGCCTGCCGGACCGGACCGCATCGTCGCCGCCAACCGGGAGCTCATGGAAGAAGTACGCGCGACCGGCCTTCCCTCGGTCTCGCTCCAACCGCCCCACGTCATCGTCGCAGCGCCGGACCGCCGGGGACTCTTCTCCTCTGTCACGGGCGCGCTGGCCTTGAATGGCATGAACGTCCGGGCGGCCAACGTCAGCGGCGAAGGCGGGGTCGCCGTCGAGGTGTTCACGGTCGAGGTCGCCCGTGGGACTTGGCCCGACACGGCCAAGCTGCGTGAGGACCTCGCCGCCGTGCTGGCGGACCGGGTCGCCATCGGCGAGCTGCTCTCCGAGCGCGAACGGGTGTACCCCCGCCGCCGCAGCTCCGCGGCCCACCTGCCGGGCAGCGACGTGAGCGTGGATATCGAGGCCTCAGAGAAGGCGACGGTCTTCGAGGTGCGCGCCCCAGACGAGATCGGCCTCCTTCACCGGATCACCCGGGCCCTCTTCGAAGAGGATCTCGACGTGGTCTCCGCCCGGGTGTCCACGCTCGGCGAAATGGTGGTTGACGCCTTCTACGTGCGTGAATCCACGGGCAGGAAGGTGACGGACCAAGGCCGCCTTTCGGCCATCAGCAGCGCAATTCGCGGCGAATTGGGCCTTTAGCCCCTGCTAGACCCCGGTAGAATGCCTCCTGCCATGGCAGGGGAACACGCGCGCCAACGAAAAGGTCCTCGGGTCTGGATCGTTCTGACCGTGTGCGCGGCCATTCTGCTCGTCGCAGCCGGGGGCTTCCTCGTCGTGAACCACCTGGGCAACCAGGCGGCGGCCACGCCCACGAAGCCGCCGCCCGTGTTGAAGGTCACGTCCGTGTCGCCGACGGGGACCAACGTCGCCGCGGGCTCCACCATCACGGTGCAGTTCTCCACCGACCTCGCGCCCAACAGCCCCATGCCGACGCTGAACCCGCCGGTGTCGGGGGCGTGGGTCGTGCTCTCACCCTCGTTGCTCGAGTACCAGGCCTCGGGTCCGCTCGTTCCGGGCGCGACCGAGACGGTGACGATCCCGGGAGGGGACGGCGGGGTCATCGGATCGCAGGGCCAGCACATGGACCAGACCCTCACCTCGCAGTTCACCGTGGCGCCGGGCTCGACCTTGCGCCTGCAGCAACTTCTGGCGGAACTGGGCTACCTACCCTTGACGTTCACGCCCGCCTCCCCGCTGACCTCGCCGACCCAGGAAGGCAACGACCAGGTCGGTTCCTTCAGCTGGCGCTGGCCGAACCAGCCGTTGTCGCTCGAGACGCTCTGGACCCCGGGCGTCAACAACGTGGTCACGCAGGGCGCCGTCATGAACTTCGAGAACCAGAACGGTCTCAAGACGGACGGCGTCGCCGGTCCCCAGGTCTGGAGCGATCTGCTGTCCGACGTGCAGAGTGGCAAAGGGAACGCGCAGCCGTGGGACTACGTGCTGGTCAGCCAGTCGCTGCCCGAGACCGCCACCGTCTACAAGGACGGCAGTCCCATCTACAGCACACCGGTGAACACCGGCGTGGCGGGCGCCCCCACCGAGAACGGCACCTGGCCGGTCTACGCGCGCTACACCGTGACGACCATGACCGGTACCAACCCCGACGGATCGCACTACGTGGACCCCGGGATCCCCTGGGTCAGCTATTTCCACGGCGGCGACGCCCTCCATGGCTTCGTACGCGGCTCGTACGGGTTCCCGCAGAGCGACGGCTGCGTCGAGATGCCGATCGCGAACGCAGCCGTCGTCTTCCCACTCACGCCGCTCGGCACGCTGGTCACGGTCCAGGCGTAAGCACCGCCGCCCGCTCAGGGCTGGCGCGGCGTCCTAACGTGTGAAGCCGATGTCCCCACTGCGACGGGTCGTCGACATCTTCGGGCGCGTGCTCATCGGGGCCGGGGTGCTGGTGCTGTTGTTCACCGCCTACCAGATCTGGGGCACGTCGATCCAGGAGTCGCACACGCAATCGGGACTGCGCACCCAGCTCCAGAACGAGACCAACAGCGCCGAAGTGCGTCAGGCCCTCGCCGAGGAGGCGGCCCTCGACAAGCTCCCGACCGGGCCGCCGATCCCGGCGCCCCACACCGTTGCGCCGGCCGAGGGCGATCCCGTGGGTGACATCCGCATCCCGGTCATCGGTATCAACCAGGTGATCGTCGAGGGCACGAACACGCCCGACCTGCGCAAGGGGCCGGGGCACTACACCGGGACCCCGATGCCGGGCCAAGCCGGCAATGCCGCCATCGCCGGGCACCGGACCACCTACGGGCACCCCTTCTACAATCTCGACTCCGTCAAAGTCGGCGACCCCATCGTCCTCACCACGCTGCAAGGCGTCTTCGTCTATGACGCGTTCAAGAGCGTCGTCGTCTCCCCCAGTGACACGTCGGTGATCAATCCGGTCCCCGCCAACATCCTCACGCTCACCACCTGTAATCCGCGCTTCAGCGCGTCGACGCGGCTCATCGTGCAGGCCAGGCTCGCCCACTCCCAGCTCTTCCAGAACTCGGGACTCCCGGCCGCCACCGCACACGCCGATCCGCAGAGTCAGAACCTGGCCGGCGACTCCACGGTGGAGTGGACCGGCACGTTGTTCTGGGGCTTGCTCGCCGTCGTCGTCGGCGTGGCGGTGTTCTACAGCGCAGCGAAGTTCCGCCGCCAGCGCTGGTTCATCTACGGCGGAGGTGTGCTGGCGGGCCTGGTGTTGCTCTGGTTCTTCTTCGGTGCCGTGAGCCCGCTCCTCCCCGCGAGCTACTGAGCTGATGCTGGTCGAGCAACCACTGTCTGACCACTTCCGTGGGTTCGCCGCGGTCGCCGAACGCGACGGCGGCACGACCTATCCCGCCATCTGCCGCGGCGTGGCGGACGACCAGGAGGTGCTCTCACTCCTCGACCGCGCCACCCTCCCCCAGCGCCGACCGCTCATCCTCCTCGCATCCGTCCACTACTTGTTGCTGTCGGGCACCGCCCATCCCCTCGCGGCTTTCTACGACACGGTGCGGGCCGTGCGCGGATCGGGGGTGGAAGAACCGCCGGTCGGCCAAGACCCCACGCCGGCGTTCCGGGACTTCTGCCGCCAGCACCGGCGCGAGCTCGAAGAGCTGATCGCCACCCGTTCGACTCAGACCAACGAGGTCGGTCGCTGCACCGGCCTCCTGCCCGGCCTGTGCCA
>DATJTU010000005.1:0-11310 GCA_035503015.1 Acidimicrobiales bacterium
GCCAGGACGATGCAGGCCACCACGAAGGAGGCGGCGACCGCGACGGTGCCGACGACGCCCGCCACCGGGTCGCCCATGCGCCGGCCGAAGGCGACGAGCACGAGGAAGCCCGCGAGCGGGAACAACAGCATGAGGTAGGCGACGTGGACCACGGGTCAGCCCTTCAGCGAGTCCAGGTCGTCCGCCACCGTGGTGGCGCGCCGGCGGTAATTGGTGACGACGATGCCGAGGCCGACCACGACCTCGGCCGCCGCGACGACGAGCACGAAGAACACGATCGCCTGACCGCCGATGTCGCCCAGCATGCGGGCGAACGTGACGAAGGTCAGGTTCGCCGCGTTGAGCATCAGCTCGATGCACATGAACATGATCAGGACGTTGCGGCGCACCAGCAGGCCGATGGCGCCGATGGTGAAGACGATGGCGGCCAGGCCCAGGTACCAGGCTCCCGAGAGGCTCATGCGGGCAGCTCGCTCTCCGAGCCGTCTTCCTGGTCGGCGTGCAGGCTCGGTGGCCGCCGGGCCAGCACGACGGCGCCGACCACGGCGATGACGAGGAGTGCGGCGGTCGCCTCGAAGGCGAAGAGGTACGTCGTGAAGAGCTGCTTGCCCAGCTGCGCCGGCTCCCCGGCCGGCGAGTTGGGCCCGGCGACGTGACCCTGGATCGGCCCGACCACCTGGCGGGCACCGGTGACCCAGTGCGCGGTGGCCGCCATGGCGAGCACGCCGGCGAGCGTGATGAGCGAGGCGATGAACGCCAGCGGGCGCTGGCCCGTCAGCGGCTCGGTGGTGACGTCCTCGGCGCGGTCGACCCCCAAGAACATGATGACGAACAAGAAGAGGACCACGATGGCGCCGGCGTAGACGATGATCTGGACGGCGGCGAGGAAATCGGCCTCTTGCTCAATGAAGAGGACCGCCACCCCGAACAGTGTCATGACGAGGCTGAGCGCAGCGTGGACCGGGTTGCGCGCCGTCACCACGCCGATGGAGCCCACGAGGATGACCGCCGCCGACGCGGCGAAGACCAGGACGTCGGGCCAGGTCGGGCGCGTCGAAGCCAGGAGGAGGGCGACATGGGGCATGGGTCAGGCTCCCCCCTCGACCGTGCCGCTCTCGGCCTTGTCGGCGTCGGCCACGCCGGCCTTGGCCGCGTCGAGGGCGGCGTCCGCCTTGTGCGCCTTCGCGTCTGCCTTGGCGGCCTTGCGCGCCGCGCGGAGCTCCTTCATGCGGGCGCGCGTGTCGTCGAGCTTCTTGCGGTGGCGCTCCGCCCCCTTCTTGGCGCGCCAGACGCGGCCCTGCATACCCCGGTGGGCCAGCGGGATGTCCTCGTCGAGCAGGTGCGGCTCGAGCACCTCGCGCAGCGGCTTCGTCCCGGTCGCCGCGTCGTCGCGCCGCCCTGACTGGCCGCCCTCGGGCTCGCGCACCCCGTAGCCGAGCTCACCCGACCACTGGACCTCGCCCTCGTAGGCGGCGTTCCCCGACGGCGAGGTGGCGCGCATCCAGCCGGACGTCATCAGGTCGTCGCCCTCGCGCCAGTCCTCCCACGGCAGCTTCTTCGGCGTCCCGTCGTCGTTCACGACGAGCTCGTCCTTGGTGTAGATGGCGTCCGAGCGGTTGGTAAAGGAGAACTCGAACAGCTTGGACTCGGTGATGGCCTCGGTCGGGCACGCTTCCACGCACATGTCGCAGTGGATGCAGCGCAGGTAGTTGATCTCGTAGACGTAGCCGTAGCGCTCACCCGGTGACACCGGGTGGTCGGGCGGGTTGTCCAGCCCGCGCACGTAGATGCAGTCGGCCGGGCACACGCCCGCGCACAGCTCGCAGCCGATGCACTTCTCCATGCCGTCCTCGTAGCGGTTGAGGACGTGGCGCCCGTGCTGGCGCGGCTGCTTGAGCTTCTTCTCCTCGGGGTACATCGTCGTGACGCGCGGCCGCGTCAGGTGTTCGAAGGTCAGCTTGAACCCGCCGAGGAAGGAGAGCTGGTCCTTGATCTCGTCGCCCACGCCCATCAGAGATCACCTCCCGTGGTGCCCGGTGCCCCGGTGGTGGGGAACGGGGTGAGGGACGGCCCCCGCACCGGCCGGCTGAGTCTGCGCCCGATGGCCGGGATGACCACGTCCTCCTCGCTGCGCTCGGCCCCGAGGTGGCTGGCCCGCAGGAGGACCACCGTGGCCAGCAGCACCACCGGCACCAGGATGAGGCCCGCCCACCCCCAGGCGACGATGCCGGCGATGAGCAGCAGCCAGCCGAGCGTCATGGGGATCAGCCGCTTCCAGCCGAGGTCCATCAGCTGGTCGTAGCGCAGGCGCGGCAGGGCCGCCCGGAACCACACGTAGATGAAGCAGAAGGCCGTGGTCTTGAGGAGGAAGTAGATGATCGGCATGTAGATGGTGGCGCCCGGGATGTGGAAGATGTAGCCGTTGGGGCCGCCGAAGAACAGGGTGACCACGATGGCCGACATGGTGATCGTGTTCATGAACTCGGCCAAGAAGAAGAGCCCGAAACGGATCGAGGAGTACTCGGTGTGGAAGCCGCCGACCAGTTCGGTGTCCGCCTCGGTGAGGTCGAACGGCGGGCGGGTGAGCTCGGCCGTGATGGCGATCATGAAGAAGATGAAGGGCAGGAACCCCAGTCGGATCAGGTTCCAGTTCCAGAACCCGTTGGACTGCGACGCCACGATGGCCCGGGTCGAGAGCGAGCCGGTCACGAGCACGACCATCACCGTCGTCATGCCGAGCGCGGCCTCGTAGGAGATCACCTGGGCCGAGGCGCGCACCGACCCGAGCAGCGGGTACTTCGAGCCCGACGACCAGCCCGCCAGCATCACGCCGTAGACCGCGATGCCCGACATGGCCAGCACCAGCAGGATGCCCATCGGCGGGTCGGCCACCTGGAGCTCGAAGGTGTGGCTCCCGATGGTGATCACGCCGCCCACCGGCACGACGGTGAAGATCAGCACGGCCGGGATGACCGAGAGGTAGGGCGCCAGCTTGAAGACGAAGGAGTCGGCGCGGTCGGGTAGGAGGTCTTCCTTGAAGACGAGCTTGGTGCCGTCGGCGAGCGTCTGCAGCAGGCCCCAGGGCCCGGCGCGGTTGGGCCCGACCCGGCTCTGCATGTCCGAGATCACCTTGCGCTCGAACCAGATCATCAGCGCGGTCGCGACCAGCAGCGCCACGAAGGCGGCCAGGCACTTGATGATCACGATCAGCCAGACCTGCCAGTTGAGGCCGATGTAGAAGAGCGGGTCGCCGTTGCCGCTGTTGGCGCTGTGCGTGAGCAGCGTCGGCCCCACGTTCGACGCGACCTTCGACGTCGTGGTGGTGGTGCTGGCGAGGAGGGCGCCGATCACACCGACTCCAGTCGCACGTCGGTGACCACCTGGCGGCTGTCGATCAGGGTGGCAGCCGCGTTGCCGGGCGCGCTCTCGCCCCCCGGCACGTTGAAGTCGACGGCGACCACGCCGCGCGGCACGCCGTCGTCGGCCGCCGCGACGAGGACGAGCTCGCCGCGGGCCGAGCGCACCTTGACCCGGTCCCCCGTCGTCGCGCCCAGCCGGTCGAGGTCGTAGGAGTTGGCGCGCACGATCAGCGCCGGCACCAGCGGCGTGAGCGACGGCGAGCCGGTGACCGAGCTGCCGGCGTCGTAGAGGCGGCGTGCCGCCACGAGGCGCAGTGTGTAGTTGTCGGGCTTGGGGATGCGGAGCGGCTCGGCTCCGCCGGAACCCGTCCCGGACAGCAGGGGCGGCGGGCTGCCCAACATCGCCGCCCGCGCGAGCGCGGGGCTCGAGCCGCCGGTGCCCACCCGCGGGGGCGCGCCCTGCCGCTCGACCGACTCGACACCGGGCAGGGCCATGGGGTCGATCGGCTGGACGTCGGGGTGGTGGTCGTGGGGGCCGATCGGCACGACGATGCCGTCGTGCGCCGCGTCGGAGTGCAGCACCTCCTGGGTCAGGCCGGCGTACGCGGGCGCGGTGCCCTCGAGCTCGTCGGCCAGGTCGTTGAAGTTCGTGACCCCGAGGTCGGCCCCGAGCGCCGCCGCGAGCTCGGCCGCGATCATCCAGTCGGGCCATGCGAACCCCGGCGCGGTGAGCTTGGGCCCGAGACGCGTGACGCGTCCCTCGATATTGGTCGTGGTCCCGGCGCGCTCGTGCGTCACCGCGCACGGCAGGACGACATCCGCGTAGTCGTCGACCGACTGGGACGGATGCCCGGTCACCGCGACCACGAAGTGCCCGGCGCCGAACGCCGCTTCGGCGAGCGCGTGGTCGGGGAAGTCGCTGAGGGGGTCGGCCCCGAGCAACACGAGGGCGCGCACCGCGGCGGCGCCGTCGCCGTCGCCCTCACCTGCCATCGACGCCAGGATCGCCGCCGTGTCGAGGCCCGGGGTGGCCGGCACCGAGCCCCAGGCCGTGGTGAAGCGCTCGCGTCCGGCGTCGAGGCTGACCCGGCCCGGCAGGATGCCCGGCGCCAGGCCCATGTCGAGCGCGCCGAAGACGTTGCCGCGCCGCAGCGCCGGGAGGAACGTCGCCTTCGGCAACTCCGTGGCGAGGATCCGCAACGCGTCCGCCGCGACCTCGCCCGACTCCGCGTACGAGGGGCGGCCCGCCACCACGACGACGCCCTCGCCCCCGGGATGGCCGGCCAGCAGCCGGCGCGCGATGTCGAGCGCGCCGTCGGGCAGCGCGGAGCCCTCGTGGTGCGACGTCAGCGCGCCGGCGCCGTTCGCGCCGTCGTCGCCGGTCAGGGCGCGCGCCATGGCGGGCGCGTCACCGGGCCTGATGCGCAACGACACCTCTGCCAGCTCGCTCAGGGAGGTGGGCTCGGCCGAGACCTCGAGCAGCGCGGTCGTGCCGGCGACGATCGACTCGCGCAGGCGCAGGAACAGGACCGGCAACTCCTCGCGCAGGTCACCGGCGAGCGTCAGGAGGACGGGCGCGGCGCACGCCTGGTCGATGGTGGCCCGCGGCAGGCCGAGCACCAGGTCGGCGGGGAGCCCGTCGCCGAGCTGCGCGTCGACCGAATCGGTGCCGACGACGCCCTTGGCCAGCTTGGCCCAGGCGTAGGCGGACTCGTTGGTAAGACGGGCGCCGCCGATGAGCGCGACCGAGCCTGCGCCGCCGGCGCCGGTCGCGGCACGGATGCCCGCCGCCGCCGCCGTGAGCGCCTCGCCCCAGCTGACCGGGACGAGCTCGCCCTCCTTGCGCACGCGCGGCTCGGTGAGGCGCCCGTGCTCGAAGCGGCCAGTCTCGTGCGCTTCGCCGAGGAACTGGCCCCGGCTGACCCCGAGGCTGACCACCTGGGACGCCGTGGCCGGCGCGACGTCGACCGCTTCGTCGGCCAGCTCTTCTGGGAGCGGCCCGGCGTCGACCTCGTCGCCGTTGACCGCCTCGTAGGTGAAGCGGCCCTTGTCGCACAGCCAGCCGTGGTTGACCGGGTCCGAGTCGATGCCGAGCAGGCGCGTCAGGCGGTTCTGCGAGGACTGGACCGCCACCCGGCACCCGACGGAGCAGGCCGTGCAGGTGGACTCGACCTGGTCGAGGTCCCAGGGCCGGGCGGTGAAGCGGTAGGGCGTCGCCGTCAGCGCGCCGACCGGGCAGATCTGGACGGTGTTGCCGCTGAAGTAGGACTCGAAGGGCTGCGTCGGGAACGTCGAGACCTCGACCGCCTCGCCGCGGCCCGCGAAGTCGATCTGCGCTTCGCCCGCCACCTCGGCGGCGAAGCGGGTGCAGCGCGCGCACTGGATGCAGCGCTCGCGGTCGAGCAGCACCAGGTCGGAGATGGCGATGGGCTTCTCGAAGTGCCGCTTCTCCTCGATGAAGCGGCTCTCCCCCGGCCCGTAGGCCAGCGTCTGGTCCTGCAGCGGGCACTCGCCGCCCTTGTCGCACACGGGGCAGTCGAGCGGGTGGTTGGCGAGCAGGAACTCGAGCACGCCGTCCTGTGCCTTCTTGACGCGCTCGTTGGTGGTGTCGACGACCATGCCCTCGCTCACCTCGGCGAAGCAGGCGGGCGTCAGCGTGGCGCCGCGCGGCCCCTCCACGTCGACGAGGCACATGCGGCACATGCCGACGGGTGCCATGCGCGGGTGGTAGCAGAAGCGCGGGATGTAGGTCCCGGCGCGCTCCGCCGCGACGATCAACAGCTCGCCCTTGTACGCCGTGACGTCGCGGCCGTCGAGCGAGAAGGTGAAGGTCTCCTCGGGGTCCGCGTCCGTGTGCAGCTCACGCGACGTGTCAGTCAAAGGGGCACCCCCCTTCCTTCACGTGCACCAGGAACTCGTCGCGGAACATGCGGATGCCCGAGGCGATGGACGAGGGGATGGACGGCCCGAGGACGCAGATCGTCGTCTGCTGGGGCGGCCAGTGCAGGCCGGGCGAGATGTTGTCCGAGAGGTCCATGAGAAGGTCGAGATCTTCCTCGCGCCCGGACCCGTTCTCAATTCGGTACAGGATGCGCTCCAGCCAACCCGAGCCCTCGCGACACGGCGTGCACTGCCCGCACGACTCGTTCGAGAAGAACTTCGTGATGCGCCAGGCGGCGCGCACCATGCAGGTGGCCGAGTCCATGACCACCACCGAGCCGGAGCCGAGCATGGAGCCCTCGTTGCCGACCTCGTCCTGGCCGAGCGGGAGGTCGACCTTGTCGGGGCCGAACCAGGGGGCGGACACGCCGCCGGGGATGAACGCCTTCAGCGTGTTCGAGCCGCGGATCCCGCCGCCGAGCACCGGCGCGTAGATCAGGTCCCGGAAGGTGGTCTTCACCATCTCGAGCTCGTAGGCGCCCGGCTTGCGCACGTGGCCGGCGAGGGCGAAGAGGCGGGTCCCGGTCGAGCGGCCGGCGCCGAGGGCGGCGAACGCGGCGCCCCCGTTGAGGATGATCCACGGGATGTTCGACATCGTCTCGACGTTGTTGACGACGGTCGGCTCGCCGTAGAGCCCGATGGCGGCGGGGAAGTACGGCGGCTTGATGCGCGGGAAGCCCCGCTTGCCCTCGAGCGACTCGAGCATCGCCGTCTCCTCGCCGCAGATGTACGCGCCGGCGCCGGGATGGACGACGATGTCGAGCGAAAAGCCCGAGTCGAAGATGTTCGCCCCCACCGCGCGGTAGGCGTACGCCTCGTTCAGCGCGCTCTGCAGCCGCTCGAGGCCGAGCGCGAACTCGCCGCGCAGGTAGATGAAGGCCTGGCTCACCTGCAGGGCGTAGGCCGAGATCAGCACGCCCTCGAGGATCTGGTGCGGGTCGCGCTCGATGAGGAGGTGGTCCTTGAAGGTGGCCGGTTCGGACTCGTCGCCGTTGATGGCGAGGTAGGTCACCGGGTTCTTGCGCATCATCGACCACTTGCGGCCCGCCGGGAAGCCGGCGCCGCCACGCCCGAGCAGGCTGGCCGCGTCGACCTCGGCGGCCACGGCCTCCGGCGTCATGGCCAGCGCCTTGCGCAGGCCCTCGTAGCCGCCCGTCGCCAGGTAGCGCTCGAGCGTGAAGGAGTCGTCGTAGCCGACTCGCGACGTGATGATCTTGGGGGCGTCGGTGATGGCCATCAGGACGTCGCTCCCCCGTCGCCCCCGCTCGCTCTCGCGGCGGCCGCCCGCTGCGCCTGCGCCTGGGCCATGGCCTTTCGCTCGGCGGCGATCTCGGCCCGGCCGGCCTCGAGTGGCACGCTGCGCCGCACGCGCACGAGCGTCCCGTGCGGGGGGATGTCGGCCTCCCGGCGCCCCGCGCGCAGGTCGTCGAGCAACGCGTCGAACGTCTCGGGCGACTGGGCGCCCACGTAGCGGTGGTTGACCTGGACGCAGACGGTCTGGTCGCAGTCGGCCAGGCACTCGGCTTCGTGGAGCGTGAAGACGCCGTCGGGAGTCGTCCCGCCGACGCGCATCCCGAGCGCGGACTCGGCGTGCTCGAGCAGCTCGAGCGCGCCGCCGAGCAGGCACGCGATGTTCGTGCACACCGCGATGACGTAGGTCCCGACGGGTTCGGTGTGCAACATGTCGTAGAAGCTGGCGGTGCCGCGTACCTCGGCCGCGGTCACGCCGCACAGGTCCCCGATGTCCTCCATCGCCTCGGGCGTCAGCCACCCGTCCTGCTCCTGGGCCAGGTGGCACAGCGGGATCAGGGCCGAGCGCGGCTCGGGATAGAGCGCCACGAGCTCGCCGGCGCGGGCGCGCATGTCCGCGTTGAGGTGGCTCACCGGTCGACCTCGCCCATGACGGGGTCGACGGTGGAGATGATGGCGACGGCGTCGGCCATCATCGCCCCGCGCAGCAGCAGCGGCAGGGCCTGGAGGTTGACGAAGCTCGGCGCCCGGATGTGCATGCGGTACGGCTTCGACGTCCCGTCCGAGACCATGTAACAGCCGAGCTCACCGCGCGGTGACTCGACGGAGACGTAGACCTCGCCCTCGGGCACGCGGAAGCCCTCGGTGAAGATCTTGAAGTGGTGGATCAGCGCCTCCATGCTCTCGTCGATGCGGGCGCGGGGCGGCGGCGTGACCTTGCGGTCCTGCACGCGGTAGTCGCCGGGCGGCATCATCTCGGCGATCTGGCGGATCATCTTGATCGACTCGCGGATCTCGTTGAGGCGGACCGAGTAGCGGTCGAAGTTGTCGCCGTAGGTGCCGACGATCACGTCGAAGTCGAGCTTGTCGTACGCGAGGTACGGCATCGTGCGGCGCAGGTCCCACGGCACGCCGGTGGAGCGCAGGATGGGGCCCGTCACCGAGAGGGCGAGGGCCTCCTCGGCGGAGATGTTGCCGACGGCCTCGGTGCGCTCGCGGAAGATGGGCTGGCCCGTCAGCAGCTCGTCGTACTCGTAAGTCCGGGCGAGGACGGTCTCGCAGATGACGTCGACGTCGTCCTCCCACCCGTCGGGCAGGTCGGCGGCCACGCCGCCGGGGCGGATGAAGTTGTGGTTCATCCGCTGGCCGGTCGTCTTCTCGAAGAAGGCGAGCACCATCTCGCGCTCGCGGAAGCCGTAGACCAGCATGGAGGTGGACCCGAGGTCGCCCCCGTTGGTCGCCATCCACACCAGGTGCGACGAGACCCGGTTCAGCTCGCACATGAGCATGCGGATCCAGGTCGCCCGCGGCGGGAGCTCGACGCCGAGGAGCTGCTCGGTGGCGAGCGCGAAGACGAGCTCGTTGTGCAGCGGCGACAGGTAGTCCATGCGCGTCGTGTTGGTGCCGCCCGTGACGTAGGTCAATTCCTCGCCGGTCTTCTCCATGCCGGTGTGCAGGTAGCCGATCACCGGCTTGGTGCGCAGCACCGTCTCGCCGTCCAGCTCGAGCATGAGACGCAGCACGCCGTGGGTCGAGGGGTGCTGGGGCCCCATGTTGATGATCATCGTCTGGTCGTCGCGCTCTTCGATGTCGATGTCGCTCGGGTCGACGTAGCCGCCCTCGGGCAGGCGCAGGACCGCCCCGACCTCCTGGCGCAGCTCCGCGGCGCCCGTGGTCCCCCGTGGCCGCAGCTCCTGGATCCCCTCGGAGGTCTCGGGGACGAAGTAGCGCTCCTCCTCGGCCTCCCGGTGCGCGCGCTCGGTCGGCTCCAGTCCGAAGCCCTCCGGCGTGCCGTCGCCCTCGCCCTGGTCGTCCTCGCCGGCCATCTCGCGCTCGTCCTCGTCGCTCATCGTGGCCCCGGGGCTTCCTTGAACTGCACCGGCACCCGGCCGACGCCGTAGTCCTTGCGCAGGGGGTGGCCCTCCCAGTCCTCGGGCATGAGGATGCGCGTCATGTCGGGGTGCCCGAGGAACAGGATCCCCACCAGGTCGTAGGCCTCGCGCTCCATGGCGTCCGCGCCCGGGTACACGTCGGTGATCGTGTCGACCGTCGGGTCCGACTCGGGGACCTGGACGCGCACGCGCACCCGCTGGCGCAGCGAGAGGGAGAGGAGGTTCACGACCACCTCGAAGCGCTCGGCGGTGACGCCCTCGGGCAGCGTGCGCCCGGGGTGGGTGAGGTAGTCGACGCCGCAGAGGTCCGAGCACATCTCGAAGCCCGCCTCGCGGAACGCGCCGATCATCTGCTTGTAGGTCCCGCGGCTCGGGAACGCGAGCTGGTCGACGAGGCGGTCGGGCAGGCGCGGGACGTCGGGCAGGACGCTCGCGGGCGTCACCGCGCTCGAGGTCGTGTCGCTCACCGCGGCGTGGCGACCCGGACGGCGTCGGGCACGCTCGGCACCCAGCCGCCGGTGGCCTGCTCGCCGGCGGGGACCGAGCTGCCGGGACGGCGGGTGATCTCGCCGGTGCGGATCTTCTCGTGCAGGGTCAAGATCGCGTGCAGCAGCGTCTCGGGCGAGGGAGGGCACCCCGGCGCGTAGACGTCGACCGGGACGATCTGGTCCACGCCCTGGACGATGGCGTAGTTGTTGAACATCCCGCCGGTCGATGCGCACACGCCCATGGAGATGACCCACTTGGGCTCCATCATCTGGTCGTAGATCTGGCGCAGGACCGGGGCCATCTTCTGCGAGACCCGCCCGGCCACGATCATGAGGTCGGCCTGGCGCGGCGACCCGCGGAAGACCTCCATGCCGAGGCGGGCGATGTCGTAGTCGGCGGCGCCGACCGCGATCATCTCGATCGCGCAGCACGCCAGCCCGAAGGTCGCGGGCCACACACTGTTGCGGCGCGCCCACTTGACCATGTCCTCGAGGCGGCCGGTCAGGAAGTTGTGCTGGAGATCCTCGATGCCCACGTCAGGCCGCCTCACCCGGGGTCGGGCGCGCGCCGCTGATGCGGGTGATGGTCGACTCCGAGGTGCGGCTCGGCAGGCCCGTCTGCAACGTCTTGGGCGGGCCCCAGGTGAGGGCCCCGTTGGAGATGAGATAGAGGAAGGACACGAACACCACCGCGGCGAACACGATGACCTCGATGAGGCCGAACGTCTCGATCTGGTGGAACACCACGGCCCACGGGTACAAGAAGACGATCTCGATGTCGAAGATGATGAAGATCATCGACACGAGGTAGAAGCGAACCGGGAAGCGCTGCGGCGGCTCGACGTTGGGCACGATGCCGCACTCGTACGGCGCGAGCTTGGCCGCCGTCGGCTTCTTGCGCGGCGCCAGCATGGCCGAGGACACGAGCGAGAAGACGGTGAAGGCGAAGCCGAGAACGCCCAGGATGAGGATCGGCAGGTACTGCTCCACAGTGGTTCGTTTCTACCATGTGACCCCTTTCGCAAGCACATCCGCGTCGCTGGTCAGAGGCCCCGCCGCCGGACCTACGATGCCTTCGTGACGCCTGCCGACGACACCCGCCCGACCGGCGGTTCCGAGGAGGAGGCCGGACCGGCGAAGGAGGCTGCGGACCAGGCCGCC
>DATJTU010000006.1:0-3736 GCA_035503015.1 Acidimicrobiales bacterium
GTCCTGGCGCCAGACGTGACTCGACAAGAGGTAGTTGAGCGAGGCGATCGGCCGGCGCCACGGGATCTCCCGCGCCGTCTCGAGCCACTTGGCGTGCTGGTTCACCATCGAGTCGACGATGTGAATGAACGCCTCATAGCAGTTGAACACACCGTGTCGACCGGTCAGGAGATAGCCCTCGAGCCATCCCTCGCAGAGGTGCTCGCTCAGCACCTCCATGACGCGGCCGTGCCGAGCCAAGTGGTCGTCGCCGGGCACCAGCTCGGCCTCCCAGACGCGGTCGGTCGCCTCGAAGACGGCAGTGAGGCGGTTCGAGACGGTCTCATCGGGCCCGACGAGGCGGAACGTGGCCGGATTGGCCTTGATCACGTCCCGCAAGAAGGTGCCCAAGACCCGCGTCGCCTCGACGGACCGGGTCGCCGGCGCGTCGACGGGGACCGCGTACTCGCGGAAGTCGGGCAGCTCCAGGTCCTCGAGCAGCAGGCCCCCGTTGGCGTGCGGGTTGGCGCTCATCCGGCGCGTCCCCGAAGGCGGCAGCCGCTTCAGGTCGGAACGGAGGCCTCCTTCGTCGTCGAAGAGCTCGCGCGGCTCGTAGCTCTGCATCCACTCCTCGAGGATCGCGAGATGTTCGGGGTTCGTCCGCACGTCGCCCACCGGAACCTGGTGCGCGCGAAACGTCCCTTCGACCGGCAACCCGTCCACCGTCTTCGGACAGGTCCATCCCTTCGGCGTCCGCAGCACGATCATCGGCCAGCTGGGCCGGGCCCGCGTCGCCCCGTCGCCTGCTCGGGCCGCGCCCTGGATGTCGCTGATCTGGTCCAGCGCGACGTCAAGGGCGTCAGACAACTGCTGGTGGACCGCCATCGGCTCGTCGCCCTCGACGAAGATCGGCCGATGGCCGTAGCCCTGCAGCAGACGGGAGAGCTCCTCGTCGCCGATGCGCGCCAGGATCGTCGGGTTGGCGATCTTGTACCCGTTCAAGTGGAGGATGGGAAGGACCGCGCCGTCTCCCACCGGATCGAGGAACTTGTTGGAGTGCCAACTGGCGGCAAGTGGCCCGGTTTCGGCCTCGCCGTCACCGATGACGCACGCGACTACGAGGTCGGGGTTGTCGAACGCCGCACCGTAGGCGTGCACGAGGGCGTAGCCGAGCTCCCCGCCCTCGTGGATCGACCCCGGCGTCTGAGGGGCGACGTGGCTCGGGATCCCACCCGGGAACGAGAACTGGCGGAAGAGCCGGCCCAGTCCCTCCTCGTCCATGCCGATGTGCGGGTAGACCTCGCTGTAGGTCCCCTCCAGGTAGGCGTTGGCGACGATCCCAGGACCGCCGTGGCCCGGCCCGATGACGTAGATCATGTTCAGGTCCCGCGCCGCGATCTGCCGGTTGAGATGGGCGTAGAGGAGATTGAGGCCGGGCGTCGTCCCGAAGTGCCCCAGGAGTCGGGGCTTGACGTGCTCGGGGCGGAGCGGCGCGGTGAGCAGCGGGTTGTCCATCAGGTAGATCTGGCCCACCGAGCAGTAGTTGGCGGCCCGCCAGTAGCGGTCGATCGCCGAGAGCTGGTCGGCCTCCATGCCGCTCACCGCTTCACCTCCACGGAGATCCCCTTTCGAGTATGACGGACCCGCCGTCGAGGCGGCGACGAGGAAGATGTCGCGTCCGAGCCGGGCACGCCGAGGCGGAGGATCCCTTGCGGGGAGCGCCGCCACAGCAGAAGGTCCCGCAGGCGACAGGACCAATCTCCCTACCGGGCGAGGACCGTCGATGTCAGGGTGGGCGTATGACCGTGATCCAGTCCGGAGTCGTTCCTGCGACGGAGGCGTCCCGGGGCGAGTTCGAGGGCTTCTGTGTCCGGCCGATCGAACCGAGCGACGCCGATGCGCTGGTGCTGTTCCACGAGCACTTGAGCACGCGCTCGATCCAGCTGCGTTACTTCTACCCGCATCTCGCACTGCAGCCGGCCGAGGTGACGCATCTCACCTGCGTCGACGGCTACGACCGGGTTGCCTATGTGGTGGAGCACGAGGGCGTGCTCGTAGCCGTCGGTCGCTACGACCGGCTCGACGAGCACTGTGCGGCCGAGGTCGCGTTCGTCGTCGCCGACGAGTTCCAGCATCGCGGCCTGGGCTCAATGCTCCTGGAACGGCTCGCTGAGACGGCACGACGCTCGGGAATCGGAGAGTTCAGGGCGAGCGTCCTCGTAGATAACTCGTCCATGCTCGCAGTCTTCCACGGATCGGGTTTTCCTCTCACCGAGTCGCGTTGTCATGACGTGGTCGAGCTCACAATGGAGATCGGTCCGCGCTGGCCATGACGCCGCTGGCCCCGGCCGCCGGGGATCGAGAGGGCGAAGTGCCGACCCATGGTCGCCGGCGCGGACCAATGATGCTGCGGGACGTGAGTCTCAATTGCCCCTTCAACCAGCGCGAGACAAGAACCCGCGCCGGCACAACTGGGCCGTGACCGTTCGGGTCTTTTTGCTCGACGACCACGAGCTCGTACGAGAAGGCGTGCGAAGCCTGCTCGAGAGCGACGAGGACGTTGTGGTGGTTGGAGAAGCTGCATCCGCACACGAGGCAATCACCAGGGTGCCCTTGGCCAAACCAGACGTCGCAATCCTCGACGTGCGCCTCGAAGACGGGAACGGGATCGAGGTGTGCCGCGAACTGCGCTCGTCGATGCCCCAGCTTTTCTGCCTGATGCTCACGAGCTTCGCCGATGACGAGGCGGTGTACGCAAGCGTGATGGCCGGTGCTGCGGGCTATGTGCTGAAGCAGATCAAGTCCCGCGACCTCATCGAGGACGTGAAGAGCGTGGCGACGGGTGCGTCGCTGATGGACCCGCGGACGGTGGCTCGTGTGGTCGAGCGGATCGCAAAACCCCCGCAGGGGGACCCTTCGATCGCATCACTCTCGCCGCAGGAGCGGCGCATCCTGGAGCTCATTGCTGAGGGCAGGACCAACAAGCAGATTGCTGAGACCATGTTCCTCTCGGAAAGCACCGTGAAGAACTACATCACCGGGCTGTTGCGCAAGCTGAAAGTGACGAGCAGAACCGAGGCCGCGATCTACGCCACCAAGCAAAGAAACGAAAACTAGGTCCCGTTCTCGACCTCGTCGAGCACGTCCGGTGCTTCAGTTGATTCATCCACGTCATCGATATCATCGGCGTCGCCGAGTGGGGGAGCGGACGCCTCGAGGTCGATTCCCTGGCGCAACAGCTCGGCTTCGAGGCGGTCCCGCTCGATCTTGGGGTGGGCGAAATTGACGGGCGTGACGTCGATGCCACGTTGCGCGGCCAAGCAGATCAACGCTCGGTCGTAGGCGATCTCAGCCGCAAGAGCCACCCCCGAACACGTCCCGCTGCCAAGATCGTGTGAAGGGAGGGCGGCACGGCACAGCTTGGCGTGATCAAGCAATACGTCGTCATCGACGTCCATGTCCCAGAGGTCCAGCGCCTCCAACAAAATGCTGATGTACATGGTCACGCCTCCAGTGTGTGCCCGGATCCCGCACTCGAACTAGGGAGGATCCGCCTATTTCGATTGCCCGGCGGTCACAGGACCTTCCTCCCTAGCGCGCGGGACCTTCGCTCTGGTCTCAGCAACCCTTCAGATTGTGACGATGGGAGCAGATCTCCTCGCTCGGAGGGGTCACGAGCAAAGGAGAAAGAGATGCGTCGCAAGGTTTTTGACATGCTGGCCAGCGCCGGGGGTATTGCTGTGGTGATCGTCCTGGC
>DATJTU010000007.1:0-2161 GCA_035503015.1 Acidimicrobiales bacterium
CTGGGCGCGCTGGCCTGGGTGGCGCTGAAGGTCGGCGCGCTCTCCTTCGGCGGCGGCTTCGTCATCATCCCGCTCATGCAGGCCGACGCCGTGCACCACTACCACTGGATGACCAACACCCAGTTCCTCAACGGCGTGGCGTTGGGACAGATCACGCCCGGGCCGGTGGTGCAGACCGTCGCGGTCGTCGGGTATGCCGCCGCCTCGCTCGGCGGCGCGCTGCTGGCGGCGCTCATCGCGTTCGCGCCGTCGTTCGCGTTCGTCCTCGCCGGCGGACGGCACTTCGGCGCGCTGCGCACCAACCGGCTGGCGCAGTCGTTCCTGGGCGGTGCAGGGCCCGCGGCCATCGGGGCGATCGCCGGCGCAGCCATCCCGCTGGCGCTCGCCATCGCGCACCTGTGGCAGGTGTGGATCCTGATCGGCGCGCTGGTGATCATCGTCGCGTTGCGCCGCAGCGTCGTCTTGACGCTGGTGGCGGCGGGCGTGATCGGCGCGCTCGGTGCCGCGTTGGGGTTACCAGTGGGCTGAACGCCCGTGACGTGGCTGCCGCCTGACTGCTACGAGCCGCTGCAGTGACGGGCACTGCGACCAATGCCGACCGCGGACCCACCGACCTGAAGAAGCTTGAAGGAGTGGGCGCCCGTGATCCCGGGCTGTGGTGTCGTGCTGGGCGCAGTGATCCGAACCGGTGCGCCGAAATCAGCGAAGTGGGACGTGGACACGATGACTTGGGCGCCCGTGGGTAGCGCGAGCGCCGGGAGCGACGGCGGGACCGGTGTCCCGGGGTGCTCCTTCTCAATTTTCTCTTGCGACTTCGCTTGCAATTTCGCGAGCTGCTGTTGCATCGAGCGCGAGAACGTCAGGTCGACGTGCACCTCGGTCCTCGCCTGCACGAGCCGACCTGCCCCATCGACCCACAGCGTCGTCGGGCCGACGAAGTCACCCGCCGCCGTCGCTGCTCGCGCGGCCGCCGCGCACGATTTCGGAGCAGATGCCGTGACGAGGTAGCGCGTCGTGGCCACGCCACCGACAGCAGCCGGGCCGAGGTCCTGGACACCGGCAACCTGCGCGCCGTCCCCTCTCGCGTCGAGCGGGAGCAGGCCCCCGAAGTCCTCGAGGTCGAGGGGATCGTCGGCACCCGACGTTCGAGGGAGCTTGGTCCACGACCCGCCGAAACGCTGCCACGACGCCTTGCCGATGTCGATCGTCTCGTCGACGTCGCGCACCACGGAACGTTTCTGCGGTCCGCCGTCGGTGCTCGAGTATTCGACGCTCGTCGAGACGGAGGTGGTCCTGGTGTCTCCGTTGCGGAAGTCGATGACTCCGTGTGCCGTCGACAACCCACGTAAGGCCGGGTTCGGGCTCTCAGTCCGTTCGGTATAGGTGACATGGGCGGTCCCGCTCGCCTTCGTCGTGGCGAGGAGCGCGGCCACCCACTGGTCGGGTGCCCCGGTGGGCGGGCTCGATTCGGCGCTCGGCGAGTGGACCTGTCCGATCGAGGCCGCGGCAACGGCGGCGAGGGTGAGGAGCCCGAGCAGGATCCACGGCGTCAGGCGGCGAGCGGGCGCTGCGCGGGCGGCGGCACCGGAGGATGGCATCGCTGGAATTGTGCCGCAGTTGGGAGAAGAAGGCGCAGCGACTACGCCGCGTTGGGCGCGAAGACCGCGCGCAGGCCCTCGTGCCAGTCGGGGAACGTGGGCGCCCAGCCCAGCTCGACGCGCGCCCGCTGGTTGGAGACCGCCGGCTGGTCGCACATGAGGTAGGTCAAGAACTTGCCCGTACCGGCGCGCGCCAGCGCCTTGGACATGTGGCGCGGCGGCTTGGCGCCGAGCAGCGAAGCGGCGAGGGGCATCCACTCCGACGCGCGGGCGGGGACGTCGTCGACGACGTTGTAGATCCCCGCCAGTCCGTCGAGCGCAGCAACGGTCGCCGCCGCCGCGTCGTCGATGTGCACCATCCCGAACAAGCCGCCGCCGCCACCCGGGATCGGCAGCAGCCGTCGCCGGATCATGGAGGCGTACAGGCCGTCGGGCGCGACGTAGGTGCCCGGCCCGTAGAAGGTCCCGTACCGAAGGATCACGCCGTCGACGCCGTCGTCCGCGGCGGTGGCGGACTCGAGGGCGGCCACCGACCCGATCAAGTGGCCGACCTGACCGCCGGC
>DATJTU010000008.1:0-4437 GCA_035503015.1 Acidimicrobiales bacterium
CGCCATGCACTACGACCTCACCGCGGACGACCTCGCCGAGCACCTCCACCGCTTCGTCACCGAGTTCGGCGTGACCGCGATCGGCGGGTGCTGCGGGACGACCCCCGTGCACCTGGCCGCCGTCGTCGACCGGTGCGCGACCGCGACACCCGCCGCACGCACGCCGGTGCACGAGCCGTCCGCCGCGTCCATCTACACGTCGGTGCCCTTCCGCCAGGACACCTCGTTCCTCGTCGTCGGCGAGCGCACCAACGCCAACGGGTCCAAGGCCTTCCGCGAGGCGATGCTCGAAGGCGACTGGGACACCTGCGTGGCCATGGCCCGGGACCAGGTGACCGAGGGCTCGCACCTCATCGACGTCTGCGTCGACTACACCGGCGCCGACGGCGTGTCGGACATGACCGAGGTGGCGAGCCGCTTCTGCACCCAGTCGAGCGTCCCGATCATGGTCGACTCGACCGAGGGGCCGGTGGTCCGCGCCGCGCTGGAGTGGATCGGCGGCCGCCCCATCTTGAACTCCGTCAACCTCGAGGAAGGCGACGAGCCGGGCACGCGCCTCGACACCTTCTTGCGCCTGGCGCGCGAGTTCGGGGCGGCGGTCGTGTGCACCTGCATCGATGAGGAAGGCCAGGCCCGCACGCGCGAGTGGAAGCTGCGGGCCGCGCGCAACATCCGCGACATCGCGGTCGAGCGCTACGGGCTCGAACCCGAGGACCTCATGTTCGACGCGCTGGCGCTGCCGCTTTCGACGGGCATGGAGGAGAGCCGGGCCGACGGCATCGAGACGATCGAGGGCATCCGCTCGATCAAGACCGAGCTGCCCGGGGTGTCCACCATCCTCGGCCTGTCGAACGTCTCGTTCGGGCTGAACCCGGCCGCCCGCCAGGTCCTCAACTCGGTCTTCCTGCACGAGTGCGTCGAGGCCGGACTGGACTCGGCGATCGTGCACGCGTCGAAGATCCTGCCGCTGTCGCGCATCGAGGAGCGGGCCAAGGAGGTGTGCCTCGACCTCGTCTACGACCGGCGCCGCGACGGCTACGACCCCCTCCAGGAGCTGCTCTCGTTGTTCGAGGGGGTCAAGGTGGCGGCGGCTGACGCCGACGACCACGCCGACTGGCCGGTGGACCGGCGGCTGAGCCAGCGCATCATCGACGGCAACCGCAACGGGCTGGACGGCGACCTCACCGAGGCGCTCGACTCTGGCCTCGCCGCGCTCGAGATCGTCAACGACATCCTGCTCGCCGGGATGAAGGTGGTCGGCGACCGCTTCGCCTCGGGCGAGATGCAGCTGCCCTTCGTCCTCCAGTCGGCCGAGACCATGAAGGCCGCCGTCGCCTTCCTCGAGCCCCACATGGAGAAGACGGACCAGGGCGGCAAGGGCACCGTCGTGCTGGCGACGGTCAAGGGCGACGTGCACGACATCGGCAAGAACCTGGTCGACATCATCCTCACCAACAACGGCTACCTGGTCGTCAACCTCGGGATCAAGGTGGGGATCAACGAGATGATCGCCGCGGTCGAGGAGCACAAGGCCGACGCCATCGGCATGAGCGGGCTCCTCGTGAAGTCGACGCTCATCATGCGCGAGAACCTCGTCGAGCTGAACGACCGGTCGCTCTCCACCATCCCGATCCTCCTGGGCGGCGCCGCGCTGACGCGCACCTACGTCGAGCGCGACCTGCGCGAGGTCTACGAGGGCCGCCTCTTCTACGGCCGCGACGCCTTCGAGGGCCTGCGCACGATGGACCGCCTGGTCGAGCTCAAGCGCACCGGCGAGGAGGACGCCGAGTTCGGCCGCGAGATCTCCGAGCGCAACGTGCCCAAGCGCAGCCGCCTCGACCCCGACACCTCACCGGTGGAGGGCCAGCCGGCGCGCTCGGACGTGGCGGCCGACAACCGGCTGTTCACGCCGCCCTTCCTCGGGACCCGCGTGGCCGTCGGTCTCCCGCTCGACGACATCGCGGAGTTCTTGAACCTCACGGCGCTGTTCCGCAACCAGTGGGGCTTCCGGCCCGAGGACGGCGAGGACGATCCCGCGTTCAAGGAGCGGGTCAAGGCGACGCTGCGCGAGCAGATGGCCAAGGCGCGCGAGGCCGACCTGCTCGTGCCGTCGGTCGCCTACGGCCACTTCGCGGCCAACGCGGAGGGCAACGACCTCATCATCTGGAAGGACGACACGCGCTCGTCCGAATGGATGCGCTACACGTTCCCGCGGCAGCGCAAGGAGCCCTGGCTCTGCATCTCGGACTTCTTCCGCTCCGTCGACTCGGGCGAGGAGGACTACGCCAGCTTCATGCTGTGCACGATCGGCGCGCGGGCGTCGGAGGAGACGGCCCGCCTGTTCGCCGAGAACCACTACCAGGACTACCTGTTCCTGCACGGGCTCAGCGTCGAGATGGCCGAAGCGACGGCGGAGTACTGGCACAAGCGCATCCGCGAGGAGCTCGGATTCGTCGACGAGGACGGCCCGACGCTCACCGGGCTCTTCCGCCAGCAGTACCGCGGCGGCCGGTACTCGTGGGGCTACCCCGCCTGCCCGGATCTCACCGACAACGCGAAGGTCGTCGAGCTGCTCGGCGGCGACCGCATCGGTGTCACCGTCAGCGAGGGGTTCCAGCTGCACCCCGAGCAGACGACCGACGCCATCGTCTGCCACCACCCCGAGGCGAAGTACTTCGTCGCCTGAGTCGCGCGGCCGGCCCGTCCGGCGTCCGGCGCCGCCCGCTTCCTGCGCGCGGCCGGAGACGAAGCGCTGGACGTGCCGGGGACGAACACCCGCCCGGGAGTACCGTCTTGGCCGTGCTCCGTGCGTTCGCTCTCCGTGGAGTGGGGGTTGCAGGAGTCGCCGTGCTGCTTGCCGCGCTGGGCGGCATCGGTGGCGCCGGGTCGTCGACGAGCGCCGCTGGGGCCGACACCGGCGCGTCGTCGTCGCTCGGCGCGATCGTCATCGCGAACCTCGGCCCGGGCTACACCGTGAGCTCGCAGGGGCCGCTGAACGCGTCGAAGTTCGCCTCCGACTCGCCTGATCCGTCGGCGGCCTCGGGGGCGCTCGCCTCGCTCGGCAACATGATCAGCACCTACGAGCGGGCGTGGCAGGCGAACGGCGGGCTCAACCAGGTCCAAGACCTCCTCGTCCGCTTCCCGTCCGCGACCGGCGCGAAGGTCTTCGTGCAGGCCGCGCAGCAGTCACTCGACTCGGGCGAGATCGTCAGCAAGGGAACGTTGCCCTCCGTCCCCGGCTCGCGCCTGGTGACCTACTTCGCCGCCACCAACGAGTCAGGCGTCGGCGAGGCCATCACCATGCAGGCCGGTGACTACGTCGCGCTGCTCTCGTTTTTCTCCGCCCAGGGCGGCAACAGCCAGCCCATCAGTCAGACCGACGCCGAGAAGGTCGCCGTCGCCCAGCACACGGCCATGGCGTCGGCACCGGGTGGCGCGGAGGGCGGCGGCTCGGCCACGACGGCGACGACATCGGCGTCGTCGCGAGCAGCTGCGCCGGCCAAGAAGGACGCCTCCTCGAGCGACATCGGCTGGGCGATCGTGGCCGTGGTCATCGTCGCCGCCGCGGTGGCGACGCCGCTCTTGCTCCGCCGCCGGCGCATGCGTCAGGCAGGCCAGGGCGGTCCGCCCGCACCGGTCACGCAGGAGTAATCGCTCAGGAGTCGTGCTCAGGACGAGTAGCTGAACGACGCTCCCTGAGCGACGACCTTGGTGATCGGCTCCAGGGTCCCGCCCCGCCACAGGACGAGGGTCAACTCCGCTGGCTTGCCGGGCGTCGTCGTAGTCGTGGTCCGACTGGGGACCGTGCCCGGTGCGATGCCGATCGGCACCGTCGGGATCGTGAACCTGGTCTTCGGCGTCGTTGTCGTCGTCGTTGGGGTCGCCGGCGACGGCACCACGGCACCGAGCACGTTGGTCGAGGCGACGATGTGCAGTTGACCCTCGCTGACCATGCTCTGGACGAGTCCGGTGACGTCCCTCGAGCTCGTTCCGTTGGACCACGTGGCCCGGACGACCGTCAGGTAGCAGGGCGACGCCTTGTCCTTCGGCGCCGCTCCGTAATAGAAGGCGCACGACGACGGCGTGCGAACCGCGACCCCGAGGTGCTGCTCGTTGTAGGCGATGTCGTTGATCATCTTGCTGGACGCGCCGGTCTTCAGGTTGACCCCGGTGACGTACTGCATGCCGCCGGTCTTGCAGCTCGGATGGTCTCGCGCGCAGTGCACGTAAGCCGCGTTGGTCATGGTCCACGCCTCGCCGGCGTTGGAACTGGAGGTCAGCGGGGTCGGGCGCGACCCGCTGAGCACGTTGAAGCCACCCGCTGTCGAGAGCCACCCGCCCACCGAGGAGCCCGCTGGATTCGCCACCAGGCCCTGGAGCTGCGGCGCGGTGGGCGTGGTCCAGTTGTTGAAGGCCGTTTTCTGCGGATAGGACCCG
>DATJTU010000009.1:0-2364 GCA_035503015.1 Acidimicrobiales bacterium
TCGAGCGGGCCGTCGAGACCGCTGCGGACGACGTCCATGATCCGCGGGTCGCGCAACGCCTCTGCCCACAGTTGCACCGTGACCCGCCTCCAGCGACGCTCGTGCTCGTCGTCGAGGCGGCCGAGGGAGACCCGCACCAGGTCGGCCAAGGCCTCCGTGGCGTCGGCGGCCGTGTCGACGCGAGCCAGGCTGTCGGCCTCCGAGCGGTGGTGCTCCTCCGCCAGCGCCGCGACGATCGACTCCTTCGACTCGAAGTAACGGTAGAACGCGCCGGCGCTCAATCCGCTCTCCCGCACGATGTCCTGCATCGTGGTGCGGTGGAAGCCCTGGCGCGAGAAGCAGGCCAGCGCCGCCGCCATGATCTGGCGCCGCCGCTCCTGGAGGTGCTCGTCGCTCACCTTCGGCACTGGTCAGCGCCTCCGGGCTTTTGCCACGTGGTAGTACGCCGGCAGAGACGGCGGGTCGTCCCAGTAGTGCCGTTGGCCGAGCTCGGACACGGCGAGGTCCCAGTCGAGGTCGAACCCGTGCTCGTCCAGGTATCCGGGCACGGCGTCGGGGTCGAACCCGAAGGTCATCGGCTCGCCGGCCTTCGTGACCGCGCGCATCGTGGTGGGCCCGCCTTCGAAGCCCACTGCTCCGTCGAGGACGCCCGCGTGCACGTAGGTGAACAGCACGGGCGACCCGGGGCCGACGGCCTCGGCGAGGAAGGTGAAGGTGTCGTGCACCGCGCGGGCGTCGAGGTAGTTCGTCGTGCCCTCCCAGAGCACCAGGGTGCGTGCGCCGGTGGCGAAGCCGGCCGCCGTCAGCCGGGCCCCCACGTCGTCGCGACCGAACACGACGGGCACGAGGGTGACGTTGTGCGACCCGGCACGGCCACGGCGGGCGAGCACCCGCCGCTTGAACGCCTGCGTGTCGGGATGGTCGACCTCGAACACGTCGGTGGCGCGCATGGCCGGGAGCCGGTAGGGGCGCGAGTCGTAGCCCGCCCCGAGGATCAGGACCTGGCGGACGTCGGGGAGCTCCTCGTTGACGGCGTCGTCGATGAACCTGGTGCGCGCGACGACACCGCCTCGCGCGCACGGCCAGCGGCGATCGATGAAGGACTCGGTTGAGCGCCGCAAGGCCGGGACCCGGGCCAGTTCGGCCACCAGCCGGTACTCGGGCGACAGGAAGTCCGCCGCCAAGGTGTCGTCGGCGACCCGGTCGGCGGGCGGACGCCGCGCCTCGAGGGCACGGAACAGAGCGTTCTGGCATGCGGTGCGGCTGGGCCGTCCGGTGCGCACGGTTGCGACCTCCATAAAAAACGAATGCTCATTCACTATAGATAAGTGCGCCGGTCGGTGCAAGGGCGAGGATTCGCGGCGCAGGCCCCTAGCCTGGGCGGATGCCTTCCCCCTACGACATGACCCGGGAGGAGGTGGCCGCCCTCCTCGAGGACGAGCCTCCCTACCGGGCGCGCCAGGTCTGGGAGGGGCTCCATACCCGGGTGCGCCGGCCCGAGGAGATGACCGAGCTGCCGGCGGGGCTGCGGGGAAGGCTCGCCGAGGCCATGCCGCCCGCCCTGACCGAGCAGACACGGCAGCGCGCCGACGACGGCGAGACGACCAAGTGGCTGTGGACGCTGCACGACGGCGCCCGGATCGAGACGGTCCTGATGCGCTACACCGACCGGGTGACGGTGTGCGTCTCGACCCAGGCCGGCTGCGCCATGGCGTGCCAGTTCTGCGCCACCGGACAGGCCGGGTTCGGGCGCCAGCTGAGCCAGGGCGAGATCGTCGAGCAGGTGGCGGTCGCGATGCGTGCGGCCGAGCCCCGCCGGCTCTCCAACGTCGTCTTCATGGGGATGGGCGAGCCGCTGGCCAACTACGACCGGGTGTGGGCCGCCGTGGAGCGGCTGCACGCCGAGATGCGGCTCTCGGCGCGTCACCTCACGCTGTCGACGGTGGGGATCGTGCCGGGCATCCGCCGGCTGGCCGCCGAGACCTTGCCGGTCAACCTCGCCGTGTCGCTGCACGCCGCCAACGACGAGTTGCGTGACGAGTTGGTGCCGATCAACCGCCGCTACCCGTTGGCCGACCTCGCCGCCGCGTGCGCCGAGTACGTGACGGCGAGTGGCCGCCGTCTCTCGATCGAGTGGGCGCTGATCGACGGCGTGAACGACCGCGAGCGCGACGCGGCCGAGCTGGCGGCGTTCGCCCGTCCGCTGGGCGCGCACGTCAACCTCATCCCGTTGAACCCGACGCCCGGCTATGCGGTCGTGGGCTCGCCGCCGGCACGGGTGCGCCTGTTCCGCGACCTCCTCGGCGCGCGGCGCGTGAACGCGACGATCCGGGTGACACGCGGCGTCGAGATCGATGCCGCGTG
>DATJTU010000010.1:0-14456 GCA_035503015.1 Acidimicrobiales bacterium
GATCTCGGTGGCGCCCACGGCGGGCTCGTCCAGAAGTGGTACAACGCGTACGACGAGGCGCTCCGGGTGCCCTTCATCGTGCGCGGTCCCGGTGTCGCGCCGGCCGACGACGGCGTGACGATCCCGACGAGTCACGTCGACCTCGTGCCGACGCTGTTGGGGCTGGCCGGCATCGACGTCGAGCAGGCGAGGGAAGGGGTCTCCGCCCATCACGACGAGGCGCACCCGTTGCCCGGGCGCGACCTGAGTGCGGTCGTCCGCGGGTCCGCTGCGGTCGCGGACGCCGCCGAGCCCGTCTACTTCATGACCGAGGACGACATCTCCAGCGGGATCAGCCAGAACGGCATGTTCAGCGGCGAGCCCTTCGAGAAGGTGCAGACGCCGTCACGCGTCGAGTCGGTGATCACGTCCCTCCCGACCGGGGAGGGCGGTGCCCCCGAGCTCTGGAAGCTGAATCACTACTACGAGCGCCTCGACGAGTGGCACGCCGCACACGGCATCGCGGCCAATCCCTTCCTCGGGCCGGCCGCCGAGTCGATCTACGAGCTGCACAACCTGACGCAGGACCCGGAGGAGCGGCACAACCTGGCGGCCAACGGCAACGGCGCTGGCGGCGGCGCGCTCTCGAAATTGCAGAGCGTGCTCGACTCCCAGCGCGACGCCAAGCGCCTGTTGCCCGCGCTGCGCAACCCGGCCTGAACGAGAAACGCTCGACGTCCGAGGCTCAGGCCGACCAGAACCGGTCGCTCTCCTCTGGCAACGCCTCGACCATCCGGTACTCGGTCATCTTCCCGGCGTCGGAGATCCGGATGAGGATCCCCGCGAAGTTGTGCAGCGTCCGGCCCAGACGCGCCGCCTTGATCTCCACCATCGCCAGCACGGTGTGCTCGTCGATCTCGGCCACCTGCGTCAGCGTGGCAGTGAACGAGTCGGCCATCGCTGCGAAGTCCGGGAACCGTTGCTCGAGCGCGGCGCTGCCCTCGACGAGGTCGGTGCCGCCCTGCGCGTTGGTGATGAAGGCGCGCACGTGCGGATCGAATGACGCCGCGACGGCTGCCATGTCGGACCGCTCCATCGCGGCGACGAAGTGCTCGACGAAGGTGCCTGGCGAGAGCGCGCTCATGAACCAATTCTTCTAGCCGAGCGGACCGACGCCGTCCGTTTCCAGGCACGAGGCGGCTGGTGATCGGTGAATCAGTTGTCGAGTCCGGACCGATGTGCGAGCGTGTCGCATGCCAGGGCGATGGCATCCTCGGGGAGGCGGGCACGGTCTCGACCTCAGGTGGCGGCGCTTGCTGCTCCTTGTTGCCCTCCTGGTCCCGTTGGTCACTGCGTGGTCCGTGCTCGGCACGAGCGGCGCTGCGTGGAGCAAGGCGTCTGACGCCGCGTCGAGGACGTCGGGCGCGTCGCCCCTGTCTCCGTCGACGTCCGGCTCCTCCGGTTCGACAACGTCCACGCCGTCGAGCGGGGCGACGACGGCGGCGGCCACGCTCACTTTCGTCGCGACGAGTCCGGTCCTGGTGCAGACCGGGCCGTCGACATGGCAGACGACGGTCCTCCTGACGATGTCGGGGACGTGTCCGACCACGCTTTCGTTCTGGGTGGTCCTGCCCTCCGGTCCCGAGACGGGCGACGGCAACGTGGTCAGCCTCCCGCATTCGTGCACCGACTCGAACTGGCAGGTCTTGTCGACGACCCTCACGTTCACGGCGCTCCCGGGATCTTTCGCCGGCGCGACGCTGGTCGTGAGCCAGAACCCACCGCAGACCAACACCACGGCGGCCGTCGGGACGGCGACGATCCAGCTCTCGGTGCAGCAGCAGCTGCCTGCGATCTCCAGCGTGCCGTTGGCGTTGGTGGCGCTGTGCGCGGTGCTCTACGCGGCCCTGTTCGTGTTCGCGGTGCGCCGCCAAGCACAGACCTTGGAGTGGAAGATGAAGCCGGGCTACGTCCTCTTGGACAAGAGCCCCGTGTTCGCGTCGTCCTCGTGGACGTTCAAGGACAGCTGGGCGACCAACATCACGGCGGTGGGCGCGCTGCTCGCCACCTTCCTCTCGGCGTCGGGAAGCATCACCACGCTCTTCCCCGGCGTGCCGCTCTACCGGTTCACGATCGCCAACGCCGCGTGCGGTGCCATCGTCGCGATCGTGCCGCTCGTCGTCGCCGTCCTCAGCTTCAAGCTGCAGCAGGACCACAAGCTCCAGGTCCCGAACAACGAGGTGGTGGCCGCCTCGTTCGGTGCGGTCATGTGGGGCGCCGCGTTCACCATGTTCGCCGTCGGGGCCGAGCTCTCCATCTTCGGCGTCTTGGCCTGGGTCTCCTCGGCCCAGATCGGGTACCGGGTGTTCTTTGCCGCGGCTCTGTTCGCCGGCGCGATGCTGGTCGTCCGTTACGCGGTCACGACGACCGTCCGGCTGCGGACGACCTCGGACCTGGCCGCCGCGACGATCTCGGCGGCCACGGCGAAGAAGGTGGCGGCGACGGGGAGAGCGCCTCTGCGTGCGGCGATCGCCGGGGAGTTCTTGTCGGACGCCGATGCCGGGCTGGGGGAGGATCTCGACGAACCCGTCGCGGTGAGCTCGGGGCTCGCCCGCTCGGCCGACACCTCACTGACGCTCTAAGCGCCACCCTGGGCCGCGGCGGAGACGCGAGCCGCCTCGGTCGCCTCGGGCTCGCCGTCGTGCGCCGACTCGGACCTGGTCTCGGGCTCCGACGCCGGCCCCGTGCTCTCGGTCCGCACCACCCACACCCGCTGGCCCGGTGCCAGCCCGAGGTCGGCGGCGGTGCCGCGGCTGAGCTGCACCCAGCACGCGCCGTCGTCGAGCGTCACGTCGACCTTGACCTCGAAGCCGAGATGCGTGATGCGGCTGACCGTGCCGGGGACGGCGGCGGGGGTTGGCCGGACGCCCTCGTCGTGGTGCAGCGCCAGGTCGTGCGGCCGGACCCATTGGCCGCCGAGGCGCGTCGCGGGCCCGAGGAACGTCAGGACGAACTCGTTGGCGGGGTGGTCGTACATGTCCGCGGGCGTGCCGACCTGCTCGAGTCGGCCGTGGTTGATGATGGCGAGGCGGTCGGCCACCTCCATGGCCTCCTCTTGGTCGTGGGTTACCAGGACCGTCGTCACGTGGAGCGTGTCGTGGAGGTCGCGCAGCCATTGGCGGAGTTGCGTGCGGACCTGCGCGTCGAGCGCGCCGAAGGGCTCGTCGAGGAGGAGCACCTTGGGCTCGATGGCCAGCGCCCGGGCCAACGCCATGCGCTGGCGCTGGCCACCCGAGAGCTGGGACGGGTAGCGGTCGCCGAGGTGGGACAGCCCGACGAGCTCGAGCAGCTCGTCGACGCGGGCCTTGATCTCGGCCTTGGGCCGGCGCCGGATCTCGAGGCCGAAGGCGACGTTGCGCCGCACTGTCAGGTGACGGAACGGTGCGTAGTGCTGGAAGCAGAACCCGACGCCGCGGCTGCGTGCCGGCGTCGTGGTCAGGTCTTCTCCCTCGATCCGCACCACCCCCGTGTCGGGCGTGTCGAGCCCGGCGATGATGCGCAGCAGCGTGGACTTCCCGCCCCCGCTCGGGCCGAGGAGGGCGGTCAACGAACCCGTCTCGACCTCGAGCGACACGTCGTCGAGGGCGACGGCGTCACCAAAACGCTTCGAGATGCCTTCGACGTGGATGCTCACAGGGTCGCCTTCGTGTGCCATTCGGAGCGCCGGCGGTCGGTCACGGTCAGCAGCGTAAGCACCAAGAGGGCCGCGACGCACAGGGCCACCGCCCCCACGTAGGCGCTGTTGGGGTCGAGGTTGTCGATGCTGGTCGAGATGAACAGCGTCAGCGTCTGGGTCTTGTTGACGATGTTGCCCGAGACGATGGCCACGGCGCCGAACTCGCCCAGCACCCGGGCCGTGGTCAAGGTGACCCCGTAGGCCAGGCCGCGGCGGATGTTGGGCAGCGTGATGCGCCAGAAGACCGAAAGCGGGCGGGCGCCCAGCGTGCGGGCCGCCTGTTCCTGCTCGGTGCCGATCTCCTGGAGGACGGGCAGGACCTCGCGCACGACGTAGGGGAGCGACACCGCGGCGGACGCCATGATGATGCCGGGCAGGGAGAAGATCACGGTGATGCCGCGGGCAGCCAGCCAGTTCCCGAACCACCCCGTCTTGCCGTAGACGAGGATCAGGCCGAGGCCGATCACCACCGGCGAGATGGCGAGCGGGATGTCGACGAACGCGTCGAGCAGCCAGGCGCCGGGGAACCGGTGGCGGGCCAGGATCAGCGAGACACCGACGCCGAACGCGGTGTTGAGCGGGACGGCGATGGCGGCGACGAGCAGGGTGAGCCACAGCGCGTGCAGCGCGTCGGGCGCGGTGAACGAATCCCACGCCACCCCGAGCCCGTGCTGGAACGCGCGGTAGAACACCGTGCCGACCGGCAACAGGATGAGAATGGTCAGGTAGCCGAGCACGGCGAAGCGCAGCGGCAGGCGCCACCGGGGTCGGGTCGTGCGGGCGCGGCTCATATGGTGTCCGGGACGTCGAAGCGGCGTCGCATCCAGCCGATGCTGAGCAGCACGAGCAGCGAGATGGCGACGAGCAACACCGAGACCGCGCTCGCGGCGGGGAGATCGCCGCTCTGGGAGAGGCTGAAGATCCACGACGAGGCCACTTCGGTCTTGAAGGGGATGTTGCCGGAGATGAGCACGACCGAGCCGAACTCCCCGACGGCACGGGCGAAGGCGAGCCCGGTGCCGGCGAGCATGGCCGGCAAGATGCTCGGCAGGATGATGCGTCGCAGCACCTGGCGTGGTGTGGCGCCGAGGGAGGCGGCGGCCTCTTCGATCTCCGCGTCGAGCTCGGCGAGGACCGGCTGCACGCTGCGGACGCAGAAGGGCAGTGTCACGAACAATAGGGCCGCCCCGACACCGAGGCGCGTGCCGGCGAGGTTCACGTGGAAGGGGCTGTCGGCCCCGTAGAGCGCGAGCAACGTGAGGCCTGCCACGATCGTGGGCAGTGCGAACGGGAGGTCGATCACGGCGCTGAGGAGCGACTTGCCGCGGAAGTCGTCGCGCACGAGCACGAACGCGATGGCGACGCCGGCCACGGAGTTGACGACGGCGACGATGGCCGACGCCGCAAGGGTCAGCTCGAGCGCCGCCACCGCCTCGGGCTGGGTGATCGCAGCCCAGAACGCACTCCACCCGCTGCTGAACGCGTTGGTGAGCAGCGCGGCGAGCGGGAGCAGGACGAGCAACGAGAGGTAGGTGACCGCCAGCGTCGGGCCGGCCGCACTGCGTGCGACGCGGCCCGCCGCGGCCAGAGGCGCAGGTGGCACCGAGGGGGGGAGTCGGCGCCACAGACTGCGCTCCGGCCTGCGGTCGGCGGGCGCGGATGGCTCACCGCCCGGGAGTCCCAGGTCGGCGACCGATGCACCCACGCTCACGACCCCGCTGACTTGCTCGCTAGCTGCTGGCGGTGGACACGCCGAGCGACTGCTCGACGTGCGCCACGATGCCTGTCTGGGGGTCGAAGAACTTCGTGTTCACCGCCGTCCAGCCGCCCAGGCTGTCGATGGTGAAGAGCGTCTTCGGTTGGGGGAAGTTGAACTTCGCCGCCACCGAGGCGAGCACCGGCCGGTAGCCCTGCTGTCCCCAGACCGTCTGGCCGGCGGGAGAGAGCAGGTAGGAGAGGAACGCCTTGGCCGCCGGGCTGGCGCTCTTGGTGACGGCGATCGGGTTCTGGATGAGGATCGTCTGCGGCGGCGTGATCACCTGGACGGGCTCGCCCTGCTTCTTGGCGTAGAGGGCGTCGTCCTCGTAGTCGAGCAGCACGTCGCCTTGGCCCGAGAGGAACGTCTGCAGGGCGGCGCTGGCGCTCGAGGGCTGCGCGACCGCGTGGTGCAGGAGCTGGGAGAGGTAGGTCTGGGCCTGCGCGGGCGTCTTGCCCTGCTTGAGCTCGGCGCCGTAGGCGGCCATGATGTTCCACTTCGCGCTGCCCGAACTGAACACGTTGGGCGTGATGACCGACACGCCCGACTTCACGAGGTCGGCCCAGGTGGTGATGTGCTTGGGGTTCCCCGGGCGCACGACGAAGGACACGATCGAGTCGGTGACCATCCCCTTGGTCGCGTTCTTGTTCCACGAGCTCGAGACGAGGCCCGCCTTGACGACCTTGTCCATGTCGGGCTCGAGCGAGAAGTTGACGAGGTCCGCGGGCAAGCCGTCGGCGACGGAGGTGGCCTGGGTGCCCGACGGGCCGAACGAGGGCGAGACCGAGACGCCCGCCCCCGCCTTCGTCTTGGCGAAGTCGGCGGCGAGGACGCTGAAGGCCGGCTTCGGCGTCGAGTAGGCGACCAGGTTGACGGTGCCACCCTGCGCGCCGGCAGGCAGCGCGGTGAATGCGGTCAGGGCGAGCGTCGCCAGGGCGAGGGTCGAGAGGGTGCCGAGGCCGACGCGGGCGGAGCGGAGGGTGGCGCGGTGATTCTTCGGCGTGGCGGGGGACCCGAACGTGGTCCCGGGCGCGGAAGGCCGCTGGCGGTTGTGGTGCATTCGGTCACCCTAATGCACGCGGATTCAGAAATATACGCAGATTGGTCAGGAATAGCCGGGTTTGGCAGAAAGACCGTGTGAGCTGGGCGGAGGCCCCGAGCCGCCGAGGCTCGGGGCGCCGGGTCCCCCGGCTCCACGAAGGCTCAGGAGCCCGGCGTGGTGGCGGCCCGGCGGGCGTCGCGGGCTTCGAGCATGGCCCGGTCGGAGCGGGCGACGAGGTCGTCGAGGGTGAAGCGCGACCCGACGGGGCGGGTCGTCCACCCGAAGGACACCTCGACGGGTGCGCCGACGAACTCGGTGGTCTCCGGCGCGCGGAGGTGCTCCATGATGCGGCTGGTGACGCTGTCGCACTGCGCGGCGTCGAGGTTCAGGGCGACGGCGAGGAAGACCGTGCCGCTCATCCGGGCCAGCACGTCGACCTTGCGGAAGGTCACCGCGAGCGCCCGGGCGACGGCCTGCAGTGCGGCGTCGCCCCCCTGGTGGCCGACCCGCTCGTTGAGCTCCTTGACGTTGCCGACGTCGACGAAGAGCACCTGGACCTCGCCGGTCTGGACGTCCGCGATCTGCAGCAGCTTCGTGCCGGCGGCGACCAGGCCCCTGCGGTTGTGGAACCCGGTGAGCTCGTCGGTGCGCGACAGTGCGAGCAGCTGGGCGCTCAGCTCCTCGATCTCCCGTTCGATCGCCACCCGGCTCGCGATGTCGCGCAGGATCGTGAAGAGCCGGATCGAGCCGTCGGTCTCGTGCAGGCGCCGGTTCGTCGTCTCCAGCTCGACGAACCGCCCGTCACCGCGTCGCACGCGCGCCACGCCGTCGGAGGACCCGGTCCGGTCGCGCTCGGCCAGCAGCAGCTGCCAGCGCGGGTCCTCGTGGTCGATCAGGTTGTCGGATCGCAGCGCGCAGAGTTCCTCGGCCGACATGTCGAGCAGTGCGCACACTGCTGGGTTGGCGGCCGTGATGGACCCGTCGACCAAGGCGAAGAGCATGCCGTCGGTCGCGTGCTCGAACACGGCCCGGTAGGCGGTGATCCCTACCGTGTCGGTGTCCTGCAGGGCCAAGGTCAGTTCCTCCACTGCGCGGCCGTCGCGCGACGCGGGGACCGTCTGCTGGGCGATGGTACCCAACCGGTTCGCGGGAGTGGCGGTTCTCCGCGAAGAGTGTGACTTTCGGCCTGGGCCGGCCTGGCCCGTTCGTGCTCAGTCCACGTCGCCGACGGGCTCGTCGCCCGCGTCGTCGAAGTCGAAGTCCGAGTCCTCCTCGAAGTCGCCGTCACTGTCGCCGTCGCCGTCGCCCGGTGTCGAGTTCTGGAAGCGCTCGAGCCAGCTGCCGAGGCGCCGCCCGAGCTCTTGGACGCCGCCGGCCGCCCGGTCCAAGATGCGCGAGAACCGCTCCCGGTAGTGCGCCACGGCGTCGTCGAACTCTTCCGACGGCGGCGGCTCGTCGCCCCGGCGCGTGTAGTCGCCGTCGCAGATGCGGTCGTAGGCGCCCGTGTGGACCCACTCCATGAGCTCTTTGACCCGGCGCACCGCGACCGGGTGGGTGAGGTTCAGTTCGGACCAGAAGCGCGCGTGGCGCGAGAAGAGGTCGTCCTCGCTCTCGTAGTCGTTCGCCTGCGCCAAGAAGGCGTCGAAGTTCATGCCCGGCACCGAGCCGCCGGCGAGCTGCATCAGCACGCGGCATGGCTGCAGCGGGTCGTGCATCACCAGCGCCGCCGCCCGGTCCGCCGTGAGCTCGGCGGCGCGCGCCCACTCCAAGAGGGCGAGGTACATGGCGCGGACGGGGAGGCCGAGGAGGAGCGAGCGCGGCAGCGCGCCCTGGAGGAACTGGCTGAGGAGCACGAGCGCGGTCGTGTAGTAGTAGTGCTCCGAGAGCACGTGGGCGAGCTCGTGGCCGAGGACCGTCTCCATCTCCTTGGTGTCGAACGAGCGAAGCATGGAGGAGTTCACGATGACGATCGGCGTCTTCGCGCCGATCGTCATGGCGTTGATCTCCGAGCTGTTGATCAGGTAGAGGTCCGGGGTGTCCTCGATGTCGAGGATGCCGGCGCAGCGCACGTAGGCGGACCACGCGTCGGGGACCTGGTTCGGGCCGAGGCGGATGGCGTTGCCCATTACGATCTGGCGCAGGCGCCGTTCGTGCCCGAGATCGGTCAGCCGCTTGACCACCATGTCGAGCAGCGGCACGGTGTGCAGCGCCGACGTCGCGGCCTTGTCGGCGGGGTGCTCGTAGGACTTGGGGCTGATCTGCTCGAAACGACGCGCGACCTCGATCGTCACAGCCTGCCTCCCTTTCCCCCTCCCAAGCTCAGGCAATCAGCGAATCAGCTACCAGGGTGAATTGTTACCCCACCCCGAGCCGGCTGTTGTAGCTCGAAATCGTCTGGTTCACGTTCGTCTCGGCCGTCGACAGCGCCTTGGACGGTGAGACCCCCTGGGTGTACATGGAGATCTCGGCGTTGACGACGTCGGTCCGCACGTCGGCGTAGGGGCCGATGACCGATCCCTGGGTGGCGGCGTCGTTCACGCCGTTGTTGATCTGGTTGTACGCCACCTTGTAGCCGGGGTTGGTCGCCCACAGGTGCTGCACGGTCGCCGTCTGCGCCGAGGACTTGCGGACCGGGATGTAGCCCGTGCCCGCGGCCCAGGTCGCCTGGCTCTGCGTGTTGCAGATGTAGGCCAGGTACATCCAGGCCGCGGCCTGGTCGATCGCCGGCACCTTCTTCGAGATGTACACGCCGGAGCCGCCGGGCTCGATGCCGCCGCGCACCGACGAGCTGTAGATGGGGAACGGGCCGATCCCGAGCTTCACGTTCGAGTACTGCCCGCCCGAGAGGAGCTGGGTCACGGTCCCGAGTGCCGCTGACGTCTCGATCGTCATCCCGTACTTGCCGCTCCCGATGCCGAGCAGGTTGTCGTACTCGTCGGGCCCCGACGACGGGTTGGTCGTGGCATCGCCCGACGTCACCAACTGCTTGAGCTGCGTGAAGATCGACGTCGCTGTCTTGTTGTTGAAGACCCCCTGGGTGGCGCGGCTCGAGCGGCCGTTCTTGTTGTTGACGAAGAGCGTGTTGGCCGAGGCCAGCCAGGTCTCGAGGTGCCACGGGTCGAGCACGAGGCCCATGCCGCTGCCCGAGGCCTTGAGGGCCTTGGCGTCGGTGAGCATCTGGGGGAGAGTCGTCGGCGGGTTGGCCGGGTTCAGGCCCGCCTTCGTGAAGGCGTTCTGGTTGTAATAGAGGATGGGCGCTGAGACGGCGAAGGGGAGCGCCCACTGGACCCCGTTGACCTTCCAGTAATTGAGGGCCCGGGTCAGGTAGTCGCTCGTCGAGTACTTGGCGGCGTTCATGCAGGACTGCACGGGCAGGAACGACTGGGTGTCGATGGCAGCCTGGGTCCTCTGGTCCTCCAGCTGGACGGCGTCAGGCAGTTGCCCGTTGGTGAGCCCGGCTTCGTACTTCTGCCACGTGTCGTCGTAGCTGGCCTGGTTGACGAGCGTGACGTGGATCTTGTTCTGCGACGAGTTGAAGGCGTTGGTGATCGCGGCCAGCGTCGTGCCGTTGGCCTGCACCATCGAGTTCCAGAAGGTGATGCGCACGACGCCCTTGTGGTTCTGCAGCGCCTTGAGGTTGCAGCTCGGGAGGCTGCTGGCGCCGGCGGCGGGCGCGCCGGCGGTGACAGCGGCGGTCGCGCCTGCTGTCGCAGCCGTCGCCACGAACACGGCCGCGGCGACGAGTCGGGTGACGCGGGGGGTGCGCATGTCTATTGCCTAGCACCTCACGGGCACTATTTGACTGCACCGGCCGTGAGGCTGCGGACGAGTTGCTTCTGGAAGACGAGGAGCAGGATGACGAGCGGCACGAACGCGATCACCGCGCCGGCCAGTGACACCGGGATCTGCGAGACCTGGGTGCCGATCAGTTGCTTGAGGCCGATCTGGACCGTGTTGAGCGGCGTCTGGCCACCCGTCGCGACGAGCGGCCACAGGTACTGGTTCCACGCGGCAAGGAAGGAGAAGACGCCGAGCGCGGCAAGAGACGGGCGGGCCAGCGGGACGGCGACGCGCGTCATGAAGCGGAGGTGGCCGTAGCCGTCGAGCTGCGCGGCTTCCTGGAGGTCGCGCGGGATCTGCAAGAAGGCCTGCCGCAGGAGGAAGATCCCGAAGCCGGTGGCGAGGAACGGCACCGCCAGGCCCTCGTAGGTGTTGAACCAGTGCAGCGAGGTGACGGTGTCGAGGTTGGTGATGAAGGTCACTTCGAGCGGGATCATCAGCGTGGCGAGGCAGATCACGAACAGTGTCCGCTTGAACGGGAAGCGCAGGAAGGCGAAGGCGTAGGCGGCGAGGATCGAAGTGACGAGCTGCCCGACGACGATCGACACGGTCATGATCGCCGAGGTGGCCATGTACTTGGACATCGAGCCCGAGGTCCACGCCGCGACGTAGTTGTGCCACTGCGGGCTGGTGGGGAAGAGCGGCGGGGGCTGCTGCACGAGCTGGTCGGGTACGAGCAGGGAGTTGACGATCGTCACGTAAATCGGGAACAGCACCACGATGGCCCCGGCCGTGAGCAGCGCGTAGCTGCCGATCGTGCGCAGGCGGCGCCGCGGCTTGTGGCGCGGCGTCTCCGGCGCCTCATCCGCCAGCCCCGCCGCCACCCCTGTCGCCGCCACGGCTCCCGTCGTCGCCACGTCGTCAGCGGGCATAGCTCACCCGCCGTTCCAAGAGCCGCATCTGGATGATGGTCAAGCCCAACATGATGAGGAACAGGACGGTGGCCATGATCGCCGCCGCCCCCGGGTTGTTGTCGATCTGCAGCGTGTTGACGATGTTGTAGATGAGCACGTTGGTGTGCAGGCGGGCGGCGTTGGTGTTCCCGATCAAGATGTCGACCGCGCCGAAGGCCTGGAAGGCGTAGATCGTGCTCACCACCACGGCGAAGAAGATGGTGGGGGAGAGCAGCGGCACAGTCATGCGCCAGAAGCGTGTCCACGCGGTGGCGCCGTCGATGCGCGCCGCCTCGAGCAACTCGTCGGGGACCGACTGCAGCCCGGCCGACATGATGATGAAGGACAGGCCGAGGAACTGCCAGATGGTGATGACGGCGACCGAGGGCAGGGCCCACGTCGTGCTCTCGAGCGCAGGCGGGTTCGGGTTGATGCCGAGCCAGGGCAGGAGGCCGACGACCGGATTGAGGAGGGTGCCGAACACCACCGACGCGACGGCGACCGAGCTCACGACGGTCGAGGAGAAGATCATCCGGTAGACCGCCATGCCCTTGAGCTTGCGGTGGGCGGCGACGGCGAGCGCCAACCCGAGGATGAGCGAGATCGGGACGACGAGCACCACGAAGATCACGGTCGTCACCAGGCTCTGGGTGAACTGCGTCGAGCTGATCGTCGGCCAGATCTGGTGCAGTCCGACATAGTGCGCGGGCAGTCCCGGCACCGGGGGCGTCTGGTACAGCATCAGCTTGAAATTGCGGAAGAAGGGATAGAAGGAGAAGACGCCGAAGAGCACGAGCGCCGGGAGCAGCAGCGCGTAAGCCAGCGCGGCCTCCTTGCGCAGCCGCTGGCGCAGGCCGTGGCTGCGCGACCCCGACCCGGTGTCCCGCTCGGGCGCCTCGTGCTCGGCCGCCAGCAGCGCCGCCTCGCCGGCCAGCGCCTCGGCGCCGACGGATCCTGCGTCCCCGACCGTCACGGCGCCGTGCCCACTGCGGTGCCGACCGACGTGGCGCCACCGGTCGCGCCGGCATGCTCGCCGAGGCGAACGCCCGTCGTGGCGTCGAAGAGGTGGTAGGCGCCGGGGTCCGCGTCGACCGCGATGTGGACCGTCTCACCGATCGCCGGCCGGCGCTCGTGCGCGGCCTGGCGCACGATGAGGCGTGCGCCCGAGTCCGTGTGGCAGATGACGTGCGTCTCGGCGCCGAGGATCTCGACGATGATGACGGTCGCCGCGATCGGACCGTTCTCGCTCAGCCGCAGCGACTCGGGCCGCACGCCGAGCACGACGTCGGGGCCGGCGCCCCGCACCCCCTGCGCGACCGAGGGCGGCAACGGCACCGAGGCGCCGGGGAACGACACGCACAACGTGCCGGCGGCGCCACCGTCGGGCGCGCCGCTCTCGACGAGCATGCCCTCGAGCAGGTTCATGCCGGGGCTCCCGAGGAAGTGCGCCACGAACGCGTTCGCCGGCTTGTTGTAGAGGTCTTCGGGTGTGGCGACCTGCTGCAGCTTGCCCTCGCTCATGACGGCGATGCGGTGGCCCATGGTCATCGCCTCGACCTGGTCGTGGGTGACGTAGAGCGTCGTCGTCGCCAGCCGCGCCTGCAGCTCGACGATGTCGGCCCGGGTCTGGACCCGCAGCGCGGCGTCGAGGTTGGAGAGCGGCTCGTCCATCAAGAAGACGAGCGGTTCGCGCACGATGGCGCGGGCGAGCGCGACGCGCTGGCGCTGCCCGCCGGACAGTTGCGCCGGCTTGCGGTCCAGCAGCGTGCCGAGCCCGAGGGTCTCCGCGGCGCGCTTGACCTTCGCCTGGCGCTCTTCCTTGTCGACGTGGCGCTGGCGGAGCGGGAACTCGATGTTCTTCGCGACCGTCAGGTGCGGGTACAGCGCGTAGCTCTGGAAGACCATGGCCACGTCGCGGTCCTTGGGGTCGACGTCGTTGACGATGCGGTCGCCGATCGAGACGTCGCCGTCGCTGAGGTCCTCCAGGCCGGCCACCAGCCGCAGCGCCGTGGTCTTCCCGCAGCCCGAGGACCCGAGCAGCACGAGCAGCTCGCCGTCAGGGATGTGGAGCGTGAGGTGGTCGACCGCGGTGGTGTCGCCGAAGCGCTTGGTGGCGCCGTCGAAGTTGACCTGTGCCAACGTGCTCCCTTCGGTCGCCCGGTGTGCCGCACGGTAGTGGGACCACGCCGTCCGCCGCCTCCCTCGGGCGCCGGCTCAGCTGGTGGGGATCTGCCACCCCATCGACTCGGCAATCTCCTTGCAGGTCGGGCACAGGCCGTAGCGAGCGGGGTTGCGCCCCGGGACCCATTCCTTGCCGCACAGGGCGCGCACCGCCGTCCCGGTGACCATGCCCTCGACGACGCTCGGGCCCGTCGAGACGAACTCGCCGTCCTTGGGGGTGTACCCCTCGAGGACGATGTGGGCCATGCGGTCGTGGTCGCCCTCGTCGAGGTCCGGCTCCGGTCGTGCCGGCGCCAGCGTCGTCGCGCCGGCCGCCCCGGGGCTCGGCGCTTCCTCGGTGCTCGACATGGCGTCCAGCGTAGGCACCCGCCGGCCCGCTCCGACGGGCCCGCGGGCCTCTCACCGTGCCGCGGCGAGACCGGGTCGGGGGACCTCGCTCCACCTGGATCACAGCCTTCCGAAACTCCCTGATCACCGGCCCCGCACCCCGGGAATAACGCCCCACGTTCCGCGGCTGTAATTGGTAAGGCGCGGCGTTCCCGTCGCTCCGTGGACCATACGGTCCGATTGCCCTCTCACCTGGGTCTCCGCTACGGCGGACTCCGAAAGTCCAGGTCCTGGCCGCCTCGACCGCTCCGCCGGACCCCATCCGGAGGCCGGATTCCGCTCGGGAATCAGGCGCAGACCCGTATGGTTGATCAGTCAAAGGAATTGCCATTACGGCATTACAGAAAGAGCCCCGATGACGAACGAAAACGTGACGCTCCCATTGCTCCCACTCACATCCGGAGTGGTGCTGCCCGGGATGGTTTTCACCATGGCTCTCGAGTCCGGTGAGGCCCGGGCCGCCGCCGAGGCTGCCCGTTCCGCGGGTGGCCGCCTGCTGCTGGTGCCCCACATCGAGGGGCGCTTCGCGTCGATCGGCGTGATCGCCGAGGTCATGGAAGAGGGCGAGCTGCCGGGCGGGCTGCCCGCCGTGGCCGTCCGGGGTGACCGTCGCGCCGTCATCGGCACCGGCGTCCCCGGGAC
>DATJTU010000011.1:0-4956 GCA_035503015.1 Acidimicrobiales bacterium
GCGCCGCTCGTCACCCGATGCGCCGGCCTCCTCCACCAGTTCGTCGATCCCGGCGCGCTCGTCCTGCTCGATGTCGTCGAGCTGGCGCGTCAACTCGGCCATGCGCCCGTCGGGATCTCCCTCGGCCAGCATCTCCTGGCGCCGCCGGCGCAGCTGGTCCAACAGGTCGCGCAATCCGGGCACCTGATCGCCGTCTTGGGTGCGAAAGCCGCTGCGCAAGAGGCGGCGCAGCGCATCGTCGAGGTCGCCACCGGCGAGGAGGTCGTCGGTCAGCCCGGCGAGGAGGTCGTCAGGATCGAGGTCGGCGAACTGCTGGGTGCCGTCCCACTCCGAGTAGTCGTAGGTGACGCTCATGTGCTCACTCGCTCTGCCGTCTGCGGCTCATCAGTGGCCAGTCTGCTCTTCTACCGGCGCCCGCGATAGAGCGCCCGGGCGCCCGAGGCGTCCTTGTTCAGGCGCTTGGTCAGGTGCAGCCCCTCGAGGAGGAACTCCATGGCGCTCGCCATCAGGGCGGGCGTCTCCGCCTCGGCGGCCTCCGGGCCCGCCAGCTTGCGGGTGGGCGGCTCGAGCTCGGGGACGTCGGCCAGCACGGCCAGGTAGGACGAGCTCGGCAGATCGTCGCCGACGTGGACGACGACCTGGTCGTGGAAGGCGGCCACGATCGACTGGGGGTCGTCGAGGGTGACCCGCCGCCGGAAGACCGAGAGGGTGGCGGCGGCCACGAGCTGGGCGACCACCTCGTCCTCGTGGCCTTCCTCCATCGCCTCGACCTCGATCTTGCCCTGGGTCGAGGGCACGAGCGAGGCCAGGTCGCTGATGCGAGGGACGGCGACCGGCTCCCCCGTGCGCAGGGCGCGGCGCACAGCCGAGGCGACCAGGGTCTCGTAGTTGGCGATGGACAGGCGGACCGAGACGCCGCTGCGCTGGTTGAGGTGGGTGCTGCGCCGGGCCAGCTGGCTGACCTCGGCGATGACCTCCTTCATGAACGCCGGCACGACGACGGGCACGCCGGCGGTCGGCAGGTCCGCCTCCGACTCCATGATGCGGACCTCGGTCATGGTCTCGAAGGGGTAATGGGTGCGGATCTGCGCGCCGAAGCGGTCCTTCAGCGGGGTGATGATGCGGCCCCGGTTGGTGTAGTCCTCGGGGTTTGCGGTCGCCACCAACATGATGTCGAGCGGGAGGCGGATCCGGTGGCCGCGGATCTGCACGTCGCGCTCTTCGAGAATGTTGAGCAGACCGACCTGGATGCGCTCGGAGAGGTCCGGGAGCTCGTTGATGGCGAAGATGCCGCGGTTGACGCGCGGGATGAGCCCGTAATGCAGCGCGAGTTCGTCACTCAGATAGCGGCCTTCGGCGATCTTGATCGGGTCCACTTCGCCGATGAGGTCCGCGATCGACGTGTCGGGCGTGGCGAGCTTCTCGCCGTAACGCTGCGAGCGGTGCACCCAGTCGATGGGCGTCGCGTCGCCGAGCTCCTCGACGCGGTCGATGGCGTAGCGCGACACGGGGCTGTAGGGGTCGTCGTTGATCTCTGACCCTGCGACGATGGGCATCCACTCGTCGAGCAGGCCGACCATGGAGCGGATGACCCGCGTCTTGGCCTGACCGCGCTCGCCCAAGAGGATGATGTCGTGCCCGGCCAAGATCGCGTTCTCGAGCTGCGGCACGACGGTGTCCTCGAAGCCGAGCACACCGGGCACGAGCGACGCGCCGGCAGCGATCGCCTTCGCCGTGTTCCGGCGCATCTCCTCGGCGACCGACACCGACTCCCAGCCCGACCCCCGCAAGTCGATCAGGGCACGTGGCAGCTCCGGCGGCGGCTTCAGCCCGCCCGGGTGCGGGGTCGCGGAGGGATCGAAATGTGTAGAACCGTCCATGAGCCGAGCCTAAACCCGCCGACTCGACCACGGCGCAGCGCCGCCGGGCGCGGGCCGACGATGCTGCAGGCCAACGCGAGTTCTGCGTGCGGTCACGGGTGGCGCGCCGACTGCTCGCGTGACGCTCGCGCCAGCAGCTGGTCGGCCAACGCGCGCGCCGGGCGTGCCAGGGCGCGGTCACCGCGCTGGGCCAGCGCGACGGTGCGACTGAGCGTCGGCCCCGTGAAGGGGACGGCGACGAGGGACCCGTCGCCCGGGAGCGCGATGGCGGGGACGACCGCCGCACCCAGTCCGGCGGCGACGAACGAGAGCACGCCCGCCATCTCGCCGCCTTCGCTGACCAGGTGCGGCTCGATGCCAGCCGCCGCACAGGCGTCGAGGGTGACCGCCCGCAGGTCGTAGCCCTCGCGGAACATCACCAGATCCAGCCCGTCGAGGTCGCGCACGCGCACGCGCCGGCGATCCGCGAAGGGGTGGTCGGGCGCGATGGCCAGGACCAACGGGTCGTCGAAGAGCGGGGTGGTCACCACGAGCGGATCGGTGACGGGGAGGACGACCAGGGCGAGGTCGACCTCGCCCGCGGCCACCTGCGGCACCAGCTGGTGGGAGCCGGCCTCGACCACGGCCAGGTCGATGCCGGGGTGGCTGGCGTGGAACTCGACCAGCGCAGGCGCCAGCGCGCTCGTCACCAGGCTCGGTGTGGCGCCGACGGCCAGGCGTCCCCGGGCCATGCCCGAGAGCGCACGTGCCTCGGCACCGGTGGCCTCGACGTCGGCCAGCACACGCTGCATGAACGGGACCAGCGCCGCGCCGTCGGGGGTCAGGGTCACCGGCCCCTGGCCCGGCCCGCGGTTGAAGAGCACCACCCCCAACTCCTGTTCCAGCAGGCGGACCTGCCGCGACAGGGACGGCTGGGCGAGGTGCAGCCGGTCGGCGGCGCGGGTGAAGCTCCCTTCCTCGGCCACCGCCAGCGCATACGCGAACTGGTGCAGCTGCACCTTTGAGAGCCTATCGCTCTCAACTTCATGCAATTTATGTCTTTGACGTGTCGGACGAGCGGACCGTAGGGTACGGCTCAGAGCCCGGCTCTCCGGGCTGACCAGGGTGATCTGGTGTCCGGGAGCCGTCAGCCCAGGGGCGACACAGGCTCGACGAGCTCGGGAGAACTCGAGGGCTTCAAGGAGGTAGGAGTGACGACCACGGCCGAGAGCGCGACCAGCACGCCGGTCGCCATCGGGACGGCCCGGGGCGGGCCCGACAAGCCGACCCTGCGCAAGGACACCTGGTGGGTCGAGCCGGTCATCACCGTCGCGGTGCTGACGGCCTTCGTCGTGTACTCCACCTGGGCCGCCTTCGTGGGCAAGGACTACTACGCCGGCCTCGCGTTCAACCGGGACCTGATCTCACCCTTCTACTCGCCGTGCATCGCCAACAGCTGTGTGCCCGGGAGCCATCCCTTCGGGACCCTGCCCTTCTGGAACTTCTCGCCGGCGATCTTGATCCTGATCTTCCCGCTCGGCTTCCGGCTGACCTGCTACTACTACCGCAAGGCGTACTACCGCTCGTTCTGGTGGTCACCGCCCGCCTGTTCGGTGGCCGACGCCCACGGCAGCTACAGCGGCGAGTCGCGCTTCCCCCTCGTGCTGCAGAACATCCACCGCTACTTCTTCTGGTTGCTCCTCATCTTCAACTGCATCCTCACTTACGACGCGATCATCGCCTTCCGCCAGCCCTACCTCGTCAACGGCGTCGAGCACACCCACATCGGCATCAGCGTCGGGACCGTGGTCCTGCTCGCCAACGCGACCTTCCTCTGGCTGTACTCGCTGTCGTGCCACGCCTGCCGGCACTTCTGTGGCGGCCAGGTCAAGTCCTTCGCCAAGCACCCCACCCGTTACAAGCTGTGGAAGTTCGTGACGCCGCTCAACGCGCGCCACATGCAGATCGCCTGGGTCAGCCTCTTCGGCGTCGCCATCGCCGACCTCTACGTCCGGCTGGTGGCGAGCGGCACCATCCACGACCCGGGCTTCCACTTCTAGGCGCGGCGGCGAGGGACGAGGACACCCATGGCACCCGACTACGAAGTCCACGACTACGACGTCATCGTCATCGGCGCCGGCGGCGCCGGCCTGCGCGCCGCGATCGAGGCCACGTCGCGCGGCCTGCGCACCGCCGTCATCTGCAAGTCGCTGCTCGGCAAGGCGCACACCGTGATGGCCGAGGGGGGCATGGCGGCCTCCATGGGCAACGTGTGGAAGGAGGACAACTGGCAGGTCCACTTCCGCGACACCATGCGAGGCGGCAAGATGCTGAACAACTGGCGCATGGCGCAGATCCACGCCCAGGAGGCCCCCGACCGCGTCTACGAGCTCGAGCGCTGGGGGGCGCTGTTCGACCGCACGCCCGACGGGCGGATCTCCCAGCGAGACTTCGGCGGCCACCGCTACGCGCGCCTGGCCCACGTGGGGGACCGCACCGGGCTCGAGCTGATCCGCACGCTGCAACAAAAGGTCGTCTCCATGGGCACCGACGTGTTCATGGAGTGCAAGATCCTGCGCCTGCTGACCGACGCCGAGGGACGTGTCTCGGGTGCGGTCGGCTACATGCGCGCCACCGGCGAGATGCACGTGTTCACCGCGAAGGCGGTTGTGCTGGCCACCGGATCCATCGGCAAGGCGTGGAAGTACACGTCCAACTCGTGGGAGTGCACCGGCGACGGCATGGGCCTGGCGCTGCGCGCGGGCTCGACGCTGCTGAACATGGAGTTCGTCCAGTTCCATCCGACCGTGATGGTCTGGCCCCTCTCGGTGCGGGGCATCCTCGTCACCGAGGGCGTGCGCGGTGACGGCGGCGTCCTGCGCAACTCCGAAGGCACCCGCTTCATGTTCAACTACGTGGCGCCGATGTTCCGGGCCGAGACGGCGGAGACCGAGGAAGAGGCCGACGCCTGGTACGACGACCACATCAACTACCGCCGCACCCCCGACCTGCTGCCGCGCGACGAGGTGGCGCGGGCCATCAACTCCGAGGTGAAGGCGGGCAGGGGCAGCCCGCACGGCGGCGTGTTTCTCGACAT
>DATJTU010000012.1:0-5732 GCA_035503015.1 Acidimicrobiales bacterium
CGGTGCGCGGCCACCCGCGGCAGCCGCGGGATGAGCGCCTGCCCGGCGATGAACGTCACGATGACGATGGGCACGTTGACGAGGAAGATCGAGCCGTACCAGAAGTGCTCGAGGAGGGCGCCGCCGACGACGGGGCCGAACGCGACGGCGATCCCCGAGGTGGCCCCCCAGATCCCGAGCGCCTTCTGCCGTTCTGAGTGGTCGGGAAAGACGCTGGTCAAGATGGCCAGGCTGGCCGGGAAGATGAAGGCGGCGGCGATGCCCATCAGCGCGCGGGTGGCGATGAGCGTCCCCGTCGAGTGCGACGCCGCGGCGGCAGCCGAGAACAAGCCGAAGAAGACGAGCCCGACCTGCATGGTGCCCTTGCGGCCGAGCCGGTCCCCGATCCCGCCGCCGGCGAGCAGCAGGCCGGCGAAGGCGAGGCTGTAGGCGTCGACGATCCACTGCAGCGAGGTGATCGACGCGCCCAGGTCCCGGTTCAGCGTGGGCAGCGCCACGTTGACGATCGTGTTGTCGACGACGACCAGGAACACGGAGAGGCACAGCACGGGCAGCACCAGCCAGCGGCGATCCGATCCCACGGGTGCGGCGGGAGCGCTCCCGGCGCCGGCGCCGGCAGGCACGGTCAGGGATGGGGGCAGGGATCCGACGCTCATCACGACCTCCTCAGGAAGAAATAGAACACCGTACTATTGTTATAGCACGGTGTTCTTCAGTACGCTAGGGGGCATGACGAAAAGCCGGGGGACCAGGACGGGGGGCGTCGCGGGGGACGAGACGCACACGGGGATGCACACCGGGGCCGCACCGGGGGCGAGGACCCGCACCCCGAGCGCCGACATGCGCGACGCCCTGCTGAGCTCGGCCGCCGACCTGCTCGAGCGCGAGGGCCCCGACGCCCTCTCGGTCCGGCGCATCGCCGCCGCCGCCGGCGTCGCGCCGATGGGCGTCTACAACCACTTCGACTCGAAGAACGGGATCATCGAGGCACTGTTCGTCCAGGGGTTCGAGCGTCTGCGTGACGCGCTCACCGCGATCTCCGACATCCAGGACCCCTACGAGGCGCTGCGCGAGGGCGGCCGCCGCTACCGGGCCCTCGCCCTCGCGCACCCCAAGGTCTACGAGCTCATGTTCTTGCACACCATTCCCGCCTTCGAGCCGAGCGACGCCGCGCTCGAAATCGCCGCGCGCGCTTTTGACAGCCTAGTGGCGGCGGTGATGCGCGCCATGGCGGCGGGTGTGCTCGCGGTCGGTCCGCCCACCGAGACGGCACAGGTCATCTGGTCGAGCATCCACGGGTGGGTCTCGCTCGAGCTCATGGGGATCGGCTTCGTCGAGGACCAGGACGCGGGCTTCGACCTCGGGTGCCGCTCCCTCCTGCGCGGCCTGCGCCCCTGAGCGGATCGCGGGTGCACTCCCCCGGGCCGCACCCGGGCCCGGGTCAGCGGGTCAGGCGGGTCAGGCGGGTCAGCGAGGATCGGGGCGGTCGAGGTACCAGTGCCGGGCCACGGACGGGTACCAGCGCAGGTCCTCTCCGAAGCGCACCGGGATCATGCCGAAGCGCGTGATCGTCCGCTGTCCCCCGTCGGCGTCCCCGTAGAAGATCTCGATCAGGAACGCGCGCGGTTCCATGGCGGCCTGGCTCAGCCAGGCAAAGTCGGGGTCGTCGCGCTCGCGGATGGCCGCTTGCCAGAACCCGATGTCGTTCGGTGCCACGTAGAGGTCACGCTGTTGGAGGCGGAACTCGTCGGGCTCCGCGTGCGTGTACTCGTCCAGGGTCGGCGTGCCGTCGTGGGCGTGCCACCCGAACGGCACCGCCAGGCCCGCACCGACGTTGCGCAGCGAGATGGAGAAATACAGACGCCCGTCGACGAACTCGACGGTCCCCTGCCCGCCTTCGAGGCGGACCCAGTGGTCGTCCATCCAGCGGACCTTCTGCGCCGTGTCTTCGGGGCGCGACGTGACGAGGACGGGTCGCAAGGTCACCGAGTAGGCCGCTTCGGAGATCCGGGTCGCCCGGTTGGCGGAGCGCACCGCCGCGAAGGTGGCCACCGCCAGCACCAAGGTGCCGAACGCCGTCGCCAGGGTGGCGGTGGTCGCCCAGTCGAGGCCTGCCAGTTGCCACATCACGCGCCCCGCACATTAGGCCTGGTGGCTCCAATTCTCCCCGGCCACGTTCCGCCACACCCGGCGCACCCGCCGCAAGCCGCCGCACCCGGCACGGCCCGGTGCGCCCTGCCAGACTCGGCCCATGCTCGCCCACGTGTCCATCCAGTGCGCAGACCTCGAGAAGAGCGCCGAGTTCTACGACGCCGTGCTCGGCGCCGTCGGGGGCGCCCGGATCATGAGCGACGGCGACGCGATCGGCTACGGCGTCCCGCCGGTGCCGGACTTCTGGATCGGGCGTCAGCAGACCGGCGACGGCTTCCGCGAGACCCACCTCGCGTTCAGGGCGCCCGATCGCGCCGCCGTCCGGGCGTTCTTCGACGCCGCCGTGGCGACGGGCGCCGAGGTCCTCCACGAGCCGCAACTCTGGCCGCAGTACGACCCCGACTACTACGGCGCCTTCGTCCGCGATCCCGACGGCAACAACGTGGAGGCGGTCACGCTCTCCCTCGACTGACGCGTCACCCGTAGGTGGCGACGAAGTGGTTGAGCACCGCGCTGCACAGGGCCTGCTGCGCGGCCTGCAGCGTGCACGTCGCGGCGTAGGCGGTCGGCTCGTTCGGCTTCGGCTGGTACAGCCCGACCCCGTTCGCCGGGTTCTGCCCGCCCGAGGGGATGCCGATGCCCGCCACCCCCGGCGGATCCTGGAACGTCACCTCGGCGGCCGAGACCTTCGCCGTGTGCTCGCCGGCCGGTCCCGAGGGGCACGGCTTGCCGAGCGACTGCTGCGCGGTGCTGGCCGCGGAGCTGAACAAGGAGCAGACCAGCGCAGCCCCCTGCACGGTGCTGCCGCCGCTCTCCACCGCGGTGATGGCCTGCGTCGGCGAGGAGCTCGGCAGGTGCCACTGCGTCCCGACCTGGACCGGGACCTGGGTGTTCACCGGCGCCAGGACGATGTCGCCGCTGCCGTCGGCGCCGAAGGAGCCGGCACAGGTCCACCCGGTGAGGGGGCCGACGAGAATCAGCCGCCCGGAGGCATCGCTGTAGACAGCCAGGTTCTGCTGCTGCGCGTTCGACGGCGGCACGTTGACCGACACTGACGCCGGCAGCGACGTCGTCGTGGTCGGCACACCCGTCGTCGCGTTGCACACGATCACTGGGAGCGAGGCCGCGACCGTCGGTCCCGTGGTCGAGGTCGACGACGAGGAGGTGGTCGTCGTCGCCGCTACCGACGTGCTGGTCGTGGTGGACGACGTCGGACGGGTCGGGCCGGTCGACGGGCTCGGGGCGGACGCGCCGCACGCCGCCACCGTGACGGCGAGGGCCACGAAGACGAACGCCGCCAGCGCGGACGGCCGAAACGACGCGGACGGGCGCCGGCGCCGCACCCTTCCTCGGCGCGCGCCGGGCCCACCGGAATCGGCCTCCACTACGCGTCCACCGTCAGGTCGTCGAGCAGGTCCGCGAAGCGCCGCTGCGCCTCCGCCCGCCTCGTCGGGATGTGCTCGCTCGGCACCTCGTGCGGCGTGTAGCCCTTGAGCACCTGGCGCGCCACGGTCTGGCGGTGCACCTCGTCGGGGCCGTCGTAGATCCGCGCCGCCCGCGCCGCGCGGTACATGTGCTCGAGCGGCAGGTCGCAGGAGAACCCGAGCGAGCCGTGGACCTGGATGGCGCGGTCGATCACGTCGTAGAGGACCTTGGCCCCGAAGTACTTGATCATGGCGATCTCCACCCGCGCCGCCGGCGCCCCGTCGCGGTCCATCTTCCAGGCCGCCTGCAACGTCATGAGCCGCGCCGCCGCCATCTCGGCCATCGAGTCGGCCACCCAGTTCTGGATGGTCTGCTTCTCGGCCAGCGTGGACCCGTGGGCGTAGCGCGACACCGCCCGCTCGCACAGCATGTCGAAGGCGCGCTTGGACTGCCCGAGCCAGCGCATGCAGTGGTGGATCCGGCCCGGGCCGAGGCGCTTCTGCGCCAGCACGAAGCCCGAGCCCTCCTCCCCGATCAGGTTCTCCGCCGGGACCCGCACGTCGGTGTAGCGGATCTCGGCGTGGTTGCCGAAGCGCCCGAACGTGGTGCCGGGGTCCTCCATCGTCGCCACGTCGCGGATGACGTCGACCCCGGGCGTGGAGACGGGCACGATGATCATGGAGGACCCCTGGTACGGGTGGACGTCCGGGTTGGTCACCGCCATCACGATCAGGAAGTCCGCCACGGACCCGTTGGAGGTGAACCACTTGTGCCCGTTGATCACCCACTCGTCGCCGTCGCGCACGGCCGACGTGCGCAGCAGCGTCGGGTCCGACCCGGCCGTCTCGGGCTCGGTCATCGAGAACGCGGAGCGCAAGGACCCGTCCAGGAGCGGCTGCAGCCACCGCTCCCGCATCGCCTCGTCCCCCGTTGCCTCGATCCCCACCGCCAGCAACTCCGCGTTCCCCGAGTCAGGCGCGTTGTTGCCGAAGACCACCGGCGCCAGCGGGGACTGGCCGAGGATCTCGTGCATGAGACCGAGCCGCACCTGCCCGAAGCCCATCCCGCCCAACGCGGGCGGCAGGTGCGCGGCCCACAAGCCCTCGGCCTTCACGCGCTCTTGCAGCGGGCGCATAACCACCCGCAGTTGCTCGTAGTCCAAGTCGAGCGTTTCGAGCGGGAACACCTCGTCGCGCACGAAGCCGCGCATCCAGTCCAACTTCTCCTCGAACGCGGGCTCCGTCGAGAAATCCCAGGCCATCGGCCACCTCCCTCGTGCCGGCCGCCGCCACGTCAGCTACCGGGCGCTCCCACCCTGCCACTACCGTGGGCGCCGTGACCACAACGAGCCCCGTCACCTTCCGCACCGAACTCCGCGCCGATGCTTCGGGGAGCCCGCCGCCGCCCGCCCAAGTCGCCCTGAGCGCGGCGGACAGGGCGGTGATCGCCGGGGCAGAAGCGGCGCTGCTCGACGAGCGCCGGTTGCTGCGCAGTGACGAGCTCACGGCGTTGGCCGCGCTGCCCGACGGGGCCGTCATGAACCTCGCGGCGCTGGCGCACCAGGTGCGCCTGGCGTGGTGCGGACCCGAAGTCGAGATCGAGGGCATCCTCTCCGCCAAGACGGGCGGGTGCCCCGAGGACTGCCACTTCTGCTCGCAGTCCTCGCGCTTCGACTCACCGGTGAAGGCGACGCCCTTCCTCGACACCGGCGAGGTCCTGGCCGCGGCGCGTGAGACCGCTGCCCTCGGTGCTTCCGAATTCTGCATCGTGCTCGCCGTGCGCGGCCCCGACGAGCGGACGCTGCAGCGCATCTTGGAGCTGGTGCCGCGCATCCGCGACGAGACGGGCCTCAACGTCGCCGTCAGCGCCGGCATCCTCACCGAGGAGCAGGCGCGCCGGCTCGCCGAGGGCGGCGTGCACCGCTACAACCACAACGTCGAGACCGCGCGCTCGTACTTCGGCGCCATCGTCACCACGCACAGCTGGGACGAGCGGGCCGACACGTGCCGGCTCGTGCGCAGCCACGGGATGGAGCTGTGCTGCGGCGCGCTGCTCAACATGGGCGAGACCGACGCGCAGCGCGTCGAGCTGCTGACCCAGCTCCAGGAGCTCGAGCCGACCGAGGTCCCGCTCAACTTCTTGAACCCGCGCCCGGG
>DATJTU010000013.1:0-6758 GCA_035503015.1 Acidimicrobiales bacterium
CCCCACGCCCGGCTCGGCCTCGCCGTCGTGCGCGGCCTCTTGCTCGACCTCCTCGCGACGGGCGACCGGGCCGGGACCGACGCCGCGCTCGACGCGTTCGCCCGCGCCTACGCCGGGCGGTGGTGGGAGGCTCAGCCCGCAGCCGGCGCGGGCAGCGCGACGAGCGACCGCGCCTCGTAGCGCCCGCGGTGCCCGGGCGACACGGTGAAGCTCACCGCCGTGCCCTCGTCGATGCGCCGGCTGCCGTCTGCGATCGCGGTGGCATGGAAGTCGTAGGTCGCGCCGTCGGCGCCGGTCACGGTGCCGAGGCCGCGACGGGCGTCGAAGGCAGTGACGCGCCCGAGACGGGGGCCGGCGGAACCGTCGGGGCCGGCCACCTCAGTGGACGATCTTGGACAGCGCGATCTCCAAGATGTCGGTCGCGCCCTGGTCGCGCAGCGCCGGGATCAAGATGTTGATGTCCGACTTGGCGACCACCGTCTCGAGGGCGAACGCGCCGCCGCCGGAGAGCTCCGAGATGGTCGGCGCGCGCAGGGAGGGCAGGACGGCGAGCACCGCATCGAGGTTCTCGGCCGACACGTTGAGCTTCACGAGCACCTTGCCGCGCGCCTCGAGCGTGCCCTGCAACAGCGTGAGGATCTGCTCCATGGCGTGGCGCTTGTCGGGATCGGCCGCCGAGGCCGGGTTGGCGATCAGCTCGGTGTGCGACACCAGCAGCGTGTCGATCACCTTGAGACCGGCGGCGCGCAGCGCGCTCCCCGTCTCGGTCATGTCGACCACCGCGTCGGCGATGTCGGGCACCTTCGCCTCGGTCGCGCCGTAGGACATCGCGATGTCGGCCTCGATGCCGTGCTCGGCGAAGACGCGCCGCGTCAGCTCGGGGTACTCGGTGCTCACGCGCAAGCGCGCGGAACGGCCGGCGGCTGCGGCCGCCAGCTCGGCCAGCGAGGAGACCGGCGAGTCCGCCCCCACCGCCAGCACGATGCGGGCCGGGTTCGACGTCGCCTTCGAGTACGCGAGCTCGCCCAGGGAGACGACCTCGCTCCCCCGCTCCTCGATGCAGTCGCGCCCGGTGATGCCGAGGTCGAAGAGCCCGTCGGCCACGTAGACCGGGATCTCCTGGGGCCGCAGGATGCGCACCTCGGCGATGCGGGGGTCCGCGATCGAGGCGCGGTAGGCCACGTCCGAGGCCCGGTTGACGGCCAGGTCGGCGTCTTCGAAGAGCTGCATCGTGGCGCGTTCGAGCGAGCCCTTGGGCAGGACGAGGCGGAGCATGGCCGTAGATCTTCGCAGACCAGCCGAGGCATGCTGGGCGCCGTGCCACCGCCCTACGACGCGTACAACTTTTTGAACCTGCTCGGCATCGAGATCCCCGAGGCCGGCAACGGCGAGGACCCCGTCGCCCGGCTCACCGTCAGCCACACGCTGATCGCCGGCACCGGCTACCTGTGGGCGCCGGTCGTCCTCACCCTCGCCGACGCGCTGTGCGCCTTCGGCGTGAACCACCACTGGCCCGAGGGAGCCAAGAGCTTCACGACGGTCGACTGCTCGGCCAACTTCGTCTCGAGCGCCCGGGAGGGCGAGCAGGTCATCGCGACCGCGTCGCCACTGCACACCGGCCGCACCACGCAGGTGTGGGACGCCACCGTCACCAACGAGACGACGGAGCGGTTGATGGCGTCGTACCGCTGCACCCAGCTGATCCTGTACTGAGCCCTCGGGGCCTCAGGGCCTCAGGGCCTCAGGGCCGGCGCAGCGCGAGCAACGCCTCCCCCGCGTCGACGAAACGGTCGCGGGCCCCGTGCTGCACGCCGGCGATCCTCGCCGCGTCGGCCGCCAGCTCGCAGCGAGCCGTGTAGGCCAGCAGGTACAGCGCGGCCGCACCGGCGGCGCGCCACTGCTGGTCGCCGAGCCGGTGGCCCGCCGCGTCCTCGTAGGCGCACGCGTAGGCGACGACCTCGTCGAGGGTCGGGAAGACCTCGCCGCCGGGCTCGGAGGTGACCGACCAGGTCATGGCGGCCTGTCCGACGGCCGTGCTCTCGCGCGCCAGGCCGACACTGTCCCAGTCGTAGACCGCCGCGAGCCGGCCGCCCTCGACGCGGACGTTGCGCGCAGACCAGTCGAGGTGCGCCACGACCTCGGGCTCGTCGCCCTCGTCGCGCACGCGCCGGGCGACGAGGGCCATCTCGTCGACCTGGGCGCCCATCGGCGTCTCGAGCGTGAAGTCGAACAGCGGCGAGTGTGGCTCGGGATAGAGGCGGCCGGCGTCCTGGCGCATCGGGTGCTCGGCCAGCCCGGGGCGCGCGCTGTCGTCACCGTCCGTGTCGTCGCCCGTGCACGCCGCGATCTGCCGGGCGAGGCCAGCCGCCGACGCGCGCCGCTCCTCGTCGCCGGCGAGCGGTCGCATGCCCGCGTCCGGCACCCAGGTCTCGACGACGGCGAGGCCACGCCGCCCCGGGAGCGGTGCCGGCGGGCGCAGGGGGCGCGCACACGGGATCCCGGCGTGCGCCGCCGAATGCTGTGCCGATTGCGCGGCCCGCAAGAAGGGCTCGGACCACCGCTCCTGGTACGCCTTGATCACGATGTCGTCGCCCGAGTCGAGCCGCAGGCCGAGCACGCAGCCGGCCGAGGCCAGGTAGAAGTGGGCGCCCGCCACCGAGGACCCGAGCTGCGTGTCGCAGAAGCGGGCGACGACGTCGGCGATCACCTCCGGCGCGCCGGTGCCGAAGACAGCCTCTTCGATTGCCGTCAGCGTGCGGCCGGCGGTCTCGGACGCGATGACGTCGGCGACGGGACGCAGGCGGGGCTGCCTACGACAGCGGCGCGCTGCGCAGCAAGCGCACCATCTCGACGGCGGTCAACGCCGCCTCGCGTCCCTTGTTGGTGTGATCGGGCTCGGAGCGCGCGATCGCCTGGTCGAGCGTGTTGGTCGTGAGGACGCCGAAGACGACCGGGACGCCGGTCGCCAGCTGCACCTGCTGGATGCCCGACGCGCACTCCCCCGCCACGAAGTCGTAGTGCCCGGTGTCGCCGCGGATGACCGCACCGAGGCACAGCACGGCGTCGACCTTGCCCGCCTGCGCGAAGGCACGGGCCACCAGCGGCAGCTCGAACGCGCCGGGCGCCCAGGCCACCGTGAGATCGCGCCGGTCCGCGCCTGCCTCGGCCAGCGCATCGAGGGCGCCGGTCAACAGGCGCACCGTGATCCCGCCGTTGAAGCGTGCGCACGCGAGGCCGAAGCGCACGCCGGTCCCGTTGTGCTCACCTTCGAGCTGGGTGCCGACGCGCGGGGCGACGTCGTCGAGGGCGCCGTCGGGCAGCGCCGCCAGGTCGGAGTCGGCCATCAGGCGGTCCGCGGCCTCACAGGCGTCACAGGACGTCGTCGAGCCCGTGCAGCAGGTGCCCCATCCGTTCGCGCTTGGTCCGCAGGTACGCGATGTTCTCGGGGTTGGGCGACGTCTGCAACGGGACGCGCTCGGTGATGTTCAGGCCGAAGCCCTCGAGCCCGCCGTACTTGACCGGGTTGTTGGTCATGAGGCGCATGGTCGTCACGCCGAGGTCCACCAGGATCTGGGCGCCGATGCCGTACTCCCTGCTGTCGACCGGGAGACCCTGCTGCAGGTTGGCGTCGACCGTGTCGTGGCCCTCCTCTTGGAGCTGGTACGCCCGGATCTTGTGCCCGAGGCCGATGCCGCGGCCCTCGTGGCCGCGCAGGTAGATCAGGACGCCCTTCCCCTCCTTCTCGATCAGATCGAGGGCGGCGTGCAGTTGGGGCCCGCAATCACAGCGCAACGAGCCGAACACGTCGCCGGTCAGGCACTCCGAGTGCACCCGCACGAGGACGTCCTCGCTCCCCGCCACGTCACCCATGACGAGGGCGAGGTGCTGCTCGTTGTCGAGGACCGACTCGTAGACCAGCGCCCGGAACTCGCGCGGCCCGGCGGCGGGGATGCGCGCCTCGGAGACCAGGCGCACCAGCTTCTCGTTCTGGCGCCGGTACCGGATCAGGTCCGCGATCGAGATCAGCGGGAGGTCGTGCTTCTTGGCGAAGCGCTCGAGGTCGGGCAGCCGCGCCATCTCTGACTTGTCCTCGGTGACCACCTCGCACAGCACCCCGGCCGGCGAGAGCGCGGCGGACCGGGCGAGGTCCACGGTGGCCTCGGTGTGCCCCGCGCGCTTGAGCACGCCGCCGGTGCGGTAGCGCAGCGGGAAGATGTGCCCGGGCCGGTTCAAGTCGTTGGGCCTCGTGGACGGGTCGATCAGCGCGGCGATGGTGGCGGCACGGTCGGCGGCCGAGATCCCCGTCGTGGTCCCGTGGCGGTAGTCGACGCTGACCGTGAACGCGGTGCGTTGCGCCTCCGTGTTGGCCGTGACCATGAGCGGCAGGTCGAGGAGGTCCGCCCGCTCGGGCAGCAGCGGGACGCAGATCACCCCGGAGGTGTGCGCCAGGAAGAAGGCGATGTTCTCCGGGGTCGCAGCCTCGGCCGCCATGACGAGGTCACCCTCGTTCTCCCGGTCCTGGTCGTCGACGACGACCGCCATACCGAGGCGCCCGATCGAGTCGATCGCCTCCTGCACGCTCGAGAACCCCATCAGGCCGCCACCTCCACGCGCAGGTCGTCGCCCAGGCGTTGCACCGAGATCACCCTGCCTTTCCACACGTCGTCAATTGTGCCAGCCCCGTGACCGGCGAAGAGCGGCCGGGCGTCGTCGCCCCCGAAGAAGACCGGCGCCAGGTACACGACGTAGCGGTCCACGAGCCCCGCCGCATGGAATTCGTGGGCCACCGAGGGCCCGCCTTCGACCAGCAGCTGGAGCACGCCGCGCTCCCCGAGCTCGCTCAGGACGCCGTCGAGGTCGCCCGAGAGCTCGAGCGCCGGCTGGACCCTGGCGTCCTTCGGAGCGGTGCCGAGCACGACGCGCAAGGGCTGGGTGCGCTCGACACCGTCATCGAGGCGCACGGTGAGCTCGGGATCGTCCGCCCGCACGGTGCCCGCCCCGACGAGCACGGCATCGGAGCTGGCCCGCAGCTGGTGGACGTCCCGGCGCGCGGTTTCCCCGGTGATCCAGCGGCTCGTGCCGTCCGGCGCGGCGGTCCGGCCGTCGAGGCTGGCCGCCATCTTGAGCACCACCCAGGGCTGCCCGGTCGTGCGGTGCTTCAGGTACGGCGCCAACTGCTCGGCCACCTCGTCTGCCGCCACGCCCACCTCGACGTCGATTCCCGCGCTGCGCAGGGCCTCGATGCCCCGGCCCGCCACCTGGGGATCGGGGTCCTCGATCCCGACGACGACGCGGGCCACGCCGGCGGCCACGATGGCGTCGGTGCACGGCGGCGTCCGCCCCTGGTGGGCGCACGGCTCGAGCGTCACGTAGAGCGTGGCTCCGCGTGCGGCGTCACCGGCGGCGGCCAGCGCAGCGACCTCGGCGTGCGCCCCGCCGGGTGGCGCGGTGGCCCCCTCGAACACCGGTCCCACGGCTGCGGCCGCCCCGCTCGGGGTGCTGGTGCTGGAGCCGGCAGCGGTGCCCTCAACGGAGCCCGCAGCGGAGCCCGCAGGGACGACGACGCTCCCCACCCACGGATTGGGAGCGGTGCGGTCGCGGACCGTGGCCGCCAGCGCCACCGCCCGGCGCATGTGCGCCTCGTCGTCCATGGTCACGTCCTCGTGCGCGGTGCGGGCGCATCCCCGCTTTCGTGTGTGAAATTATAGAACACGTTTCATTTTCTGTCGAGAAGGCCTGGTCAGGAGATCGTATTGGCGGAGAAGGTCCGACGGTGCACGACGCAGTGGCCGGGGCGCGCCCGCGGCCTCTCTACCCGTCGGCCGATTCGAGGACCGCGATGAGGTCCCGGACGTCGGCGATGAGGGCGGTGTGCGGGGCGGCTCCCAGCGCGGCCTCGTCGTGGGCACCGCTCAGCACCCCGATCACGGCGCCCGCCCCGGCCCGGGCGCCCGCCTCCAGATCGCTCGTGGTGTCGCCCACCACGGCGACCGCGGCCGGGTCGTCCACGCCCAGGCGGGCCATGGCACCGAGGATCAGGTCGGGCGCCGGCCGGCCCCGGCCCACGTCGGCCGGGGACAGTGCCAGGTCGATCTCGCTGCGCCAGCCGAGCGCGTCGAGCAACGCATCGCGCGTCGAGGGCGCGAACCCCGTCGTCAGGCAGACCGCCACCCCGCGCCGGCGGAGGGTGCGCATGACATCGCGGGCGCCCGGGATCTCGCTCGCTCCGCCTGCGGCGAGGAGCGCCTCGTAGCCGCGGGCGAACGCGGCGGTGGCGGTCGCCGCCTCGTCGGGCGCCAGCAGCCGGGCGAACACGTCCGCCTTGGACCAGCCCATGGTGTCCCGCACAACGCGCCGCGCCGCTGCCTCGCGCTCGCTCCCCGGCTCGATTCCGACCGCACCCAGTGCCGCGTCGAACGCGGCCTCGACCGCGCCGTCGTCGCGCACCGTCGTCCCGGCCAGGTCGAGGCAGGCCAGCGAGAACGGCCCGATCACGCGGCCACCCCCGCGGCGACGAGCGTGTCGGCGGCGATGGCCGGGGCGCACGTCATGCCGCGGCCGCCGGGGCCGGTGACGACGAAGACACCCTGCTCGATCTCCTCGCGCAGGCAGACGCCGCCGTCGAGGCACTGGGCGTAGACGCCCTCCCAGCGCTCGCGCACCGGGGGCAGTGCGACGCCGAGGATGGCCTCCGCCCGGGCCAGGAGCTCGGCGCTCGGCGCATCGCTCAGCGCGAAGTCGAAGGGCTCCCCGTACTG
>DATJTU010000014.1:0-6028 GCA_035503015.1 Acidimicrobiales bacterium
GCGGCCACTATGCGCCTTCTCGTGACGGGAGGTGCCGGATTCATCGGATCGAACTTCGCCCGGTACTGGGTCGATCAGCACCCCGATGACCACGTCGTCGTCTACGACGTGCTCACCTACGCCGGCAACCGACCCAACCTGTCCGACATCGAAGACCGGATCGTCTTCGTCCAAGGGGACATCTGCGACCCCGAGACCGCCGAAAAGACCCTGCGGGGCGAGGAGATCGACACGATCGTCCACTTCGCGGCGGAATCGCACAATTCCCTGGCTGTCCTGAATCCCGGGTTGTTCTTCCGGACCAACGTGCTCGGGACCCAGACGATGCTCGAGGCCGCGCGGCAGGTGGGTATCGGCCGTTTCCATCACGTGTCGACCTGCGAGGTCTACGGCGACCTCCCGCTCGATGCGGACGAGGTGTTCACGGAGGACTCGCCCTACCGCCCGCGCACGCCCTACAACGCGTCGAAGGCGGGGGCAGACCACGCCGTGCGCGCCTACGCGGAGACGTACGAGCTCCCGATCACCATCACCAACTGCGCGAACAACTACGGGCCCTACCAATTCCCCGAGAAGCTGATCCCGCACTTCTGCGCGCTGGCGCTCGATGACCAGCCACTGACGCTCTATGCCAGCACGGAGAACCGTCGCGAGTGGCTGCACGTCCACGACCACTGCACCGCCATCGACGCGGTGTTGGCGCGCGGGAAGGAGGGGGAGACCTACCACGTGGGGAGCGGCGTCGAAGCTTCCATCATGGAAGTGGCGGACCGGATTCTCGACACGCTCGGCAAGCCCGAGTCGCTCAAGACGATCGTGCCGGACCGCCCGGGACACGACCGCCGTTACGTCCTCGACGCCTCCAAGCTCCAGCGCGAGCTCGGGTGGGCGCCGTCGGTCGAGTGGGAGCAGGGGCTGGCCGAGACGGTGACGTGGTACGCCGACCACCGGGAGTGGTGGGAGCCGCTCGTGGCGCGTGCACCCGTCGCCGAAGGCGCCTGGGGATCCGGAGCCCGCTAAGGCGTGCGCATCCTCATCACGGGTGGGAACGGGCAGCTCGGGCGGGATCTGCGCGACTGCTTGGCCGGCCGGGTCCCGGCCGGAGGCCGCCGGTGTGCGCTGCTCGGCCCAGAAGGCCCGCGAGCGGGACTCGACCACGAAGTCCTTTCGACCGATATCGACACCATGCGAGTGGACGACCGCGACGCGGTGCTGGCCACGTTCCTGTCCTTCCGCCCCGAGCTCGTGCTGCACGGGGGCGCGCTCACCGCGGTCGAGCTGTGCGAGACGGAGATCGACACGGCGTATGCCGTGAACGCCGTCGGCACGCGCAACGTTGCCGAGGCGGCGGCCGTCGTCGGTGCCCACGTGCTCTACGTGTCCACCGACTATGTGTTCGACGGGACGTCGACTCGCCCCTACCGCGAGTGGGACACGCCGAACCCAGCCTCGGTCTACGGCGCGTCCAAGCTCGGCGGCGAGCGCGAATGCGGACCGGGCTCGACGATCGTCCGCACCAGCTGGGTCTGCGGGGCGCACGGCCGCAACATGGTGGTCACCGCGCTGCGGCTGGCCGAGGGCGACGGGGTGCTGCGCTTCGTGGACGACCAGCATGGATCGCCCACCTTCACGGCCGACCTCGCTCCCGCCATCGTGACGTTGGGCCTCGACCGCCGCCCCGGTCTCTTCCACGTGACCAACAGCGGGGCCACGACGTGGTGGGGATTCGTCCGCGCCATCCTGACCGAGGCCGGTGCCGACGCCGAGCGCGTGCTGCCGATCAAGACCCACGAGCTGGACCCCCCGCTGCTGGCGCCGCGGCCCGCCAACTCGGTGCTCGACAACATGGCCTTGCGACTCAGCGGCCTACCCGCCTTGCCCGACTGGCAGGACGCGCTCGCGCGGCTCGTTCCTGCGCTTCGCTCGAACGAAACCGCCTCGTTGGAGAAGGTCCAGTGAACCTGGCGGCGCTGCTGACGCTTCGGCCATCGGTGCAGTCCTCAGTGCAGCCCCCGGTCGCGCCGATGAAGAAGTCTGCGAGAAAGCCCGCAAGAGAGCCTGCAGGCACGCCTGGCATGAAGGGGGACCTCCGGTGACGCACCGAAACAATGTCCGCGAGCCACGCGGTGGAGTCCGTCGGGTCGCCGTGATCGGCGCCGGGTACGTGGGGTTGCCCACGGCGGCGACACTGGCGCACTTCGGCCACAGCGTCGTCTTGGCCGAACGTGACGAGAGGCGCCTCTCAGCGCTGCGGTCCGGTCGCATGCCGATCGTCGAGACCGGACTCGACGAGCTGGTCGCGGACAGCGTCGCGGGAAACCGTCTCTGGTTCACCGACTCCGCCGTGGAGGCGGTGAAGGGCGCCGAGTTCGTGTTCCTCTGCGTGCCGACGCCGCAGAGCGCGGACGGGTCGGCCGACCTCTCCTTCGTCCAGCAGGCAGCGAAGGAGATCGGGACCCACCTCAAGCCCGGCGCGATCGTCGTCAACAAGTCGACCGTCCCCGTGGGCTCGGCGACGATGGTGGAGCAGGTGATCGGCCGGCCGGACATCAGTGTCGTCTCGAATCCCGAGTTCTTGCGGGAAGGCACAGCCGTGCTGGACAGCCTCAACCCCGACCGCATCGTCGTGGGTGCAGACGACCCCAAGGCCGCCGCGGCCGTAGGCGAGCTGTTTGCCGCGACGGCGGCACCGCTCATCGTCACGGACACAACGACGTCCGAGGCGATCAAATACGCGTCGAACGCCTTCTTGGCGACCAAACTCAGCTTCGTGAACGCGCTCGCCGGTCTCTGCGAGGAGGTGGGTGCCGACGCACGCGATGTCCTCCTCGGACTCGGCTACGACAAGCGCATCGGCTTCGAGTTCTTGCGGCCCGGTCCCGGCTGGGGCGGGTCGTGCCTGCCCAAGGACACGCAGGCGCTGCTCTACATCGCCCGGGAGGCGGGGTACGACTTCTCACTGCTCGCGGGGGCCATCGCGTCCAACGACGAGCAGCTGGCGCGCGTCATCGGGAAGATCAGGACTGCGTGCGGCGGCGCGCTCGACGGCACGACCGTCGCTGCGTGGGGGCTGACCTTCAAGGCGAACACGGACGACCGTCGCGACTCGCCGAGCCTCCACATCGCGCACGAACTGGCCGCGCAAGGCGCGACCGTGCGGGCGTTCGACCCGACCGTCGACCCCGAGTCCGAGCCACCCGAGGACCTCCGGGGCCTCGAGCTCTGCGGTGACCCCTACGAGGCCGCCACCGGTGCGAAGGCGCTCGTGGTGCTAACCGAGTGGGACGAGTTTCGTTGGCTCGACTTCGCCCGGGTTCATAGCGTGATGGACGTGCCGGCGATCGTCGACGCGCGCAACCTGCTCGACCCTTCCGCCGTGCGGCGGATCGGGTTCAGTTATTCGGGGATCGGCCGCCATTGAGCCGGATCGTGGTGGCCGGCGGCGCCGGCTTCCTTGGTTCGCATCTGTGCGACCACCTCGTCGAGCGCGGCGACAGCGTGATCTGCCTCGACGACCTCTCGACAGGCTCGAGGGAGAACGTCAGCCATCTCCTCGGGCATCCACGCTTCAGCCTGCTCGTCACCGACGTGAGCGAGAAGGTGGAGCTGGCCGACGACGATGGCGTCGATGCGGTGTGCAACTTGGCGTCGCCGGCGTCGCCGCCTGCGTACCTCGCCCGCCCTTTCGACACCCTCTCGGTCGGGAGCGAGGGCACGCGTCACCTGCTCGAGCTGGCGCGTGCGCACGGCGCCCGGTTCTTGATGGCGAGCACGAGCGAGATCTACGGGGACCCTGAGGTGCACCCCCAGGTCGAGTCCTACCGCGGCAACGTGGATCCGACCGGGCCGCGCAGCGTCTACGACGAAGCCAAGCGCTTTGCCGAGGCCCTCACCATGGCGATGCACCGCACGCACGGTGTCAACGTCGGGATCGCGCGCGTTTTCAACACGTACGGCCCGCGGCTCTCGCCCGGGGACGGCCGCGTGGTCTCGAACTTCATCGTGCAGGCGCTCCGTGGCAAGCCGCTCACCGTCTACGGGGACGGCACCCAGACGCGCAGTTTCTGCTACGTCGACGACGAAATCCGGGGACTGGTGGCGTTGCTGGATTCGTCGTACGTGGGACCGGTCAACGTCGGCAACCCCGACGAACGGTCGATGCTCGACCTGGCGCAGTTCGTGCTCGAGATGACGGGCTCGTCGTCGGACGTCACCTTCGAGCCCCTCCCGACGGATGATCCCACCCGCCGCTGTCCCGACATCACGCTGGCGCGGCGCGAGCTCGGCTGGGAGCCGAGGATCGGTCTCCGGGAGGGAATTGCACGCACCATCGACTATTTCGCTGACAAGGTAGGGGGACATGACTGACACGGAGATGGAAGATCTCGAGCAGCACCGTTCGTACGAGACGCTGACGGTCATCGTGCCGGTGTTCAACGAGCGCACCACGGTGGCCGAGGTCATCCGGCGCATGCGGGCGGTCGAACTGCCGCTGGTGCTCCAGGTCGTCGTCGTCGACGACGGCTCCAGCGACGGCTCGGACAAGGTACTCAGCGCGCTCCAGGACTCGACCGTGAAGGTGATTCGTCACGACGGGAATCAAGGCAAGGGCGCGGCGATCCGGACGGGCCTGGGCGAGACGCGCGGTGACCTGGTGCTCATTCAAGATGCGGACCTGGAGTACGACCCCAACGACTGGCCGAAACTGCTCGATCCGATCCTCCGGGGCAAGGCGCGCGTCGTGTACGGCAGTCGTTTCACCGGTGAGCGCAAGAACATGTTTCCGCTGCACTGGGTCGGCAACCGCTTCCTCTCGCTCGTCACGAACCTCTTGTACAGCTCCACCCTCTCGGACATGGAGACCTGCTACAAGCTCTTCGACGCGCAGGTCCTCGAGGGAATCTCCATCGTGTCCAACCGGTTCGACTTCGAGCCCGAGATTACGGCCAAGGTGTTGCGTCGTGGCTTCCGGATCTACGAGGTCCCGATCTCCTATGCCGGGCGTGAGCCGCACGAGGGCAAGAAGATCACCTGGCGCGATGGCTTCGGCGCGCTGAAGGCCCTCGTCAAGTTCCGCTTCACCAAGGAGTACTGAGCGACTGGTGGAGAGTCCCGGCGGCATCGGCGCGGTCGTGGTCGACCACGACGCCGGGCCGCAACTCGAAGCGTGTCTCCGCTCCGTGCTCGAGGACGGAGCGCAGCAGGTCGTCGTCGTGGAGAACGGCGCGCCCGGCAGCGTGGACCGTGTCCTCGCCGCGCTCTCGGCTGAACGATCCACTGCGCCGGTACGCGTGGTCAGGCCGGGCAAGAACCTCGGCTACGGCGCCGGCGCGAATCGTGGTCTCGCCGCGTTGGCCGACGACGGAGCGCCACAGTGGATCCTTGTGTCCAACCCCGATCTCGTGGTGCACCCGGGAGCACTGCCGTCGCTGCGCGCTGCGCTCGAGGCCCACCCCGCGTGGGCCATCGTCGGCCCGCGTATCTACACCGAGACCGGTGACGTCTACCCGTCGGTGCGGAACTTCCCGTCGTTCACCGACGCGGCGGGCCACGCCCTCCTGGCGCAGTTCAACCCCGACAACCCATTCACGCGCCGCTACAACCCCGGCGCGCCCGAAGGGGACCTGGTTACGTCGGCCGGCTGGGTGTCAGGGTCGTGTTTCCTCGCCCGGCGCGAGGCGCTCGAAGAGCTCGGCGGGTTCGACGAGTCCTATTTCATGTACCTCGAGGACACGGACCTGTGCTGGCGCGCCCACCAGGCCGGGTGGGGTGTCGGCTTCGCCGGCACGGCCGGGGTGACCCACCTCCAGGGCGTGAGCACGGCACGGCATCCCTACAAGATGAGCTTCGCCCACCACCGTTCGGCACTGCGCTTCACCTTCCGCACCACGAAGGGCTGGCGCCGCGCCGCGCTGCCGCTGGCCGTGCTCGTGCTCGGGGCGAGGATGATGATCTCGTCCGTTCGCCTCGCTCTCGGCCGCTAGTCGATGCGTGCGCGTCGTCGCGTGCCGGGCGCGGTCATGGTGGC
>DATJTU010000015.1:0-7316 GCA_035503015.1 Acidimicrobiales bacterium
AAAGTCGAGCGGTCCCTTGCGGCCGTGGCGGCGCTTGCGCGCCAGCCGGACCGCGAGCTTGCGCGAGAGCGGCTGGAGCACGCGGTGCAGCATGGCGAGCTCCTCCCGCGTGGCGTGCATGACGTCGATGTCCTCGGGGAGCGGCTTGCGCACCGAGCGCGCGAGCGCCTCGGCGCCACGGTCCTCGACCAGGCGGCGGCGGATCTCGGTCTCGACGGACCGGCGGAACTTCTCGATGCGCGACTTGAACTCGTCGGCCGCCAGCCGCTCCTCCAGCTCGGTCAGCGCGCCGCCGGCGGCGCCCGCTTGGGCCTGCGCCATCAGGCGCTCGAGCACGGCGTCGAGGTCGAGGTTGCGCAGGGTCCGGTAGAGGTAATAGGTGCCGCCGACCGGGCGGCCCGGCTCCATCCCGGCGTAGCGGTCGACCGCGTTGCGGGCGACGACGTTCATCATCGCCGCGTCGGCCGAGATCAAGGACTTGAAGAGCAACTCGGCCAGCTCCTCGGGCGTCATGCCTTCGCCGGCCCCGCCCCCCTTCCACGACTTGCCCTGACGGCGCGGCCCACCCTGGGCGCTGCGCTCGCTGTCGTCGTCCCCGTCGGACTGGCCGTCCTCCTGCTCGTCGTCGCCGGTCGGGCCGGGCGTGCGCACGGCGAAGAACACCTCGAAGGCCGTCTCGAAGGCGCGCCAGTGTGAGGACGACTTCACCAGCGTCGCGGCCAGAGCGTACTTGAGGCCGTCCCGGTCCTCGAGCGGGATGTGCTTGACGGCCTCGGCCGCGTCGAGGTGCTCGGTCAAGGAGACAGGCAGGCCCGAACGCCGGAGCTCGGTGACGAACCCTGACAAGAGGTCGAGCACGCGACTCAGTCCGGCGACGCGGAGAGCAGTTCCTTGCTGGCCCGCTCGATGTCCGCTTGGTACTTCAACAAGATGTGCAAGGTGTCCTTGGCGCCGGCGGCGTCGATCGTCTGGACGCCGAGGAGCACCAGCGTCCGGGCCCAGTCGAGGGTCTCCGAGACCGAGGGGGCCTTGCGCAATTCGAGCGTCCGGAGCGACCGCACGATCCGGGCGACCTGGTCGGCCAGCTCCCCGCTGATGCCCGGCACCTTGGCCCGCACGATGGCCCGCTCGCGATCGAGGTCGGGGTAGTCGATGTGCAGGTAGAGGCAGCGGCGCTTCAGAGCCTCGGACAGCTCGCGCGTGTTGTTCGAGGTGAGGAACACCATCGGCAATTGCGTGGCGCGCACGGTCCCGAGCTCGGGGATCGACACCTGGTACTCCGAGAGGATCTCGAGCAGCAGCGCCTCGGTCTCGAGCTCGACGCGGTCCACCTCGTCGATGAGCAGCACCACCGGCTCGGTGGCCCGGATGGCCTCGAGCAGCGGGCGCGTGAGGAGGAAGTCCTCGGAGAAGATGTCGCTCTCGAGCTCCTTCCACGACGGGCCCTCGGTCTCGCCCTGGCCGTGCTCGCCCGCCTGGATCCGCAGGAGCTGCTTGCGGTAGTTCCACTCGTAGAGCGCCTTCGACTCGTCGAGTCCCTCGTAGCACTGCAAGCGGATGAGGCGGGCCCCGGTCAGGTCGGCCACCGACTTGGCCAGCTGTGTCTTGCCCGTCCCTGCCGGGCCTTCGACCAGCACCGGCTTGGCGAGCCGGTCAGCGAGGAAGACCACGCCGCTGATGGAGTCGTCGGCGAGGTAGCCGACCTCGGCCAAGCCGTCCCGGACCTCTTGGAGCGACTCGAAGCGGGACGGCGCGTTCTCCGGCAGGCCGAGGGCCTCGTGCAACCGATCGGTCACTGCCGCACCTGCCCGTCGCCACGTACGACCCACTTCAACGTCGTCAACTCCTTCACTCCCATTGGTCCGCGGGCGTGCAGCTTCTGGGTGGAGATGCCCACCTCGGCGCCCAGCCCGAGCTCCTCACCGTCGACGAAACGCGTCGACGCGTTCACCAGCACCGCGGCCCCGTCGACCTCGGCCACGAAGCGGTCCGCGACCGCGACGTCGGTGGTCACGATCGCCTCGGAGTGTCCCGAGCTGTAGCGGGCGATGTGCTCGATGGCGTCCCCCACGTCGTCGACCATCCCGATCGCGACCACCGGGCCGAGGAACTCGGTGGCGAAGTCGTCTTCGTGCGCCGGCACGGCGTCGGGCACCAGTGCTCGCACCCGCTCGTCGGCCCGGAGCTCCACGCCGGCCGCACGCAGGGCTTCGGCGAGCCGCGGCAGGAAGGAGGCGGCGATCCCCTGGTGCACGAGGATCGTCTCCACTGCGTTGCAGACACCGAACCGGTGGGTCTTGGCATTCACCGCCAGCTCGTGCGCCATGGTGAGATCCGCCGCGCCGTCGATGTAGATGTGGCAGTTCCCGTCGCCGTCGAGGACGTAGGGCACGGTCGCGTGCTCCACCAGCGACCCGATCAAGGCACGCCCACCGCGTGGGACCAGGCAGTCGATCAACCCGCGCAGCTGCATGAACGCGACCGCGGTCTCGTGCGACGTGTCCTCGACGAGCGCGACGGCGTCCTCGGGCAGGCCCGCTTTGACCACGGCGCGTCGCAGCAGTGCGACCACGGCCTTGTTGGACTCGAGCGCGGACGACGAGCCGCGCAAGAAGGCGGCGTTGCCCGCCTTCAGGCACAGCCCTGCGGCGTCGCTCGTGACGTTGGGCCGGTTCTCGTAGATCACGCCCACCACCCCGAGCGGCACCCGCACCCGGGTGACCCGCAGGCCGTTGGGGCGCACCCAGCCCTCGGTCACCTCGCCGACGGGGTCGGGCAGGGCCGCCACCGTGCGCAGGCCTCTCGCCATGGCGTGCACCCGGTCCTCGTCGAGGCGCAGGCGGTCCTGGGCCGCATCGGTCATCCCCGCCGATGCGGCGCGGTCGAGATCGGACCGGTTGGCCGCCACCAGCGACGGCCACTCCGCGTCGAGCAGGTCGGCGGCGACCCGCAACGCGTCGTCACGCACGGAGCCGGGCGACGTCGCCACGGCCCTGGACGCCGCACGCACGCGGCCCGCGAGCTGCGCAAGGGGTGGCGAGGTCATCGGGTCAGGTTACAAGGACCAGGTCGTCCCTATGGACGACGACCTGGCTGCGCCGCCCCATCCACTCCGACGCGCGCGCGGCAGGCACGCGGACCAGGCCCTTGGCGAACACACTCCCGTCGGGTCCCGCGATCTCCACCGCGTCCTCCGAGGTGAAGCTGCCGGCCACAGCCGTGACCCCGGCGGCGAGCAACGAACGTCCCTTCTCCGTCAACGCGGCCCGCGCACCCTCGTCCACGGTCAGCACGCCCGCGGCGCCGAGCGCGAAGGCGATCCACAACTTGCGTGCCGGGAGCGTGCGCTCCCGGGCTCGGAACACTGTCCCGACCCCGGCTTCGCCGCCGAGCGCAGCGGTCAGGACGCCCGGACGCGCGGCATCGGCGATCACGGCCTCGACGCCCGACCAGGTGGCGATCTTCGCCGCCGCCAGCTTCGACGTCATGCCCCCGCTGCCCATGGTGCTCCCGGGGCCGCCGGCGAGGCGTTCGAGCTGGTGGTCGATCTCGACGACTTCTTCGATCAGCGACGCAGCCGCGTCACGGCGCGGGTCCGCGGTGAGCAGCCCGGGCGCGTCGGTCAGCAGGATCAACTGCTGCGCGCCGACGAGGTGGGCCACCAGTGCCGCCAGCCGGTCGTTGTCGCCGAAGCGGATCTCCTCGTCGGCCACCGCGTCGTTCTCGTTCACCACCGGCACCACGCCGAGAGCCATGAGGTGGCGCAACGTGCCGCGCGCGTGCAGGTACTGCGTGCGGTGCACGAAGTCGAGCGGGGCCAGCAGCACCTGGCCGGCCAACAGGCCGTGGGGCGCCAGGCCGTCCTGCCAGAGCCGCATCAGCCGGTGCTGCCCCACCGCGGAGACCGCTTGGAGGACGGCGGGGTCCGACGGCCGCTGCTCGCCACGGTCCAACGCGTCCCAGCCGGCCGCGATGGCGCCCGACGTCACGACGACGACCGTGTGACCCGCGGTGCGCGCCGCGGCAACCTCGCCGGACAAGCGCTCGACCGTCTCTGGCGTCACCGAGGACGACCCGACTTTCACGACGGCGATCACACGTCGTCCCCCCACGTGAACGTCATGGCGCCGATGGTGACCTCGTCGCCGTCGCGCGCGCCCGCCCGCGCCAAGGCGCGGTCGACGCCGAGCCGGCGGAGCCGGCGGACCGCCTCGGCCTGCGCGCCGGCGTCGTTCAGGTCCGACAGCGCGACCGCACGCTCGGCCGCCCGGCCCAGCACCACCCATGCGCCGGACCCGGCGCGCCGGACGTCGACACCTTCGGGAGCGGGCCGGTGCACCACCACCTCCCCCGCCGTCTCCGCCACCGCCGCGGTGCGCGCCTCGTGCACCAGCGCGCCGAGGCGCTCGACGAGCACCCCCACGCCCTGACCCGTGGCGGCGGAGAGCACGAGGTCGCTCAGGCCGGCGCCGTCCGTCGCGATGTCGGCCTTGCTCCCGACAACGAGGCGAGGTCGCTCCAGGAGCTCGGGTCGGTACGAGCCCAGCTCGGAGAGAAGGACACGCAACTGGTCCGCGGGGTCCTCGCCTCCGGCCTCGGGTGCGCCGAGGTCGAGCAGCACCACGAGCACACGGGCGCGCTCGATGTGGCGCAGGAACTGGTGCCCGAGACCCTTGCCGTCGGCGGCGCCCTCGACCAGGCCGGGGATGTCGGCCATGACGAACTCCGTCGCATCCTCGACGCCTCCCACGCGCACGACACCGAGATGCGGTTCGAGCGTCGTGAAGGGATAGTCGGCGATCTTCGGCTTGGCGGCCGACACCGTCGAGATCAGGGTGGACTTCCCGGCATTGGGGAAGCCGACCAGCGCGACGTCGGCCATCAACTTGAGCTCCATGTTCAGCCAGAGCTCCTGCCCCTTCTCGCCCTGTTCCGCGAACGCCGGTGCCCGGCGCCGGTTCGACAGGAAGCGGGCGTTGCCCCGTCCTCCCTGCCCGCCCTCGGCGACCAGGGCGCGTGCGCCCTCGTGGTCGAGGTCGCAGACGAGCCGCCCGTCGCGGTCCCGCACCACCGTGCCGACCGGCACCGGCACCTCGATGTCCTTGCCACGGGCACCGTGCCGCTTCGACCCCGAGCCGTGCACGCCGTCGGTGGCGCGCCGGAAGGGGTGATCCCGGAAGCCGAGGAGCGACGACTCGTTGACCGAGGCGACGAGCCAGACGTCGCCACCGTGTCCACCGTCGCCGCCGTCGGGTCCGCCGCGGTCGACGTGCGCCTCGCGCCGCCACGACACCGCGCCCGCACCGCCGTCGCCCGCGCGCGCGTGCAGTTGGGCCTGGTCGACGAAGCCGGGCATGGCCGAAAAGCTTAAGAGGCCGCCAGCCGCCGGGCGCGCCGTGCCACCTCCGCGCGGGCGCGCTCGACGTCGACGGTGGTGCAGCGGCCGGCGTCGACGACGCACGTCCCGCCGACCCAGACGTCGGTCACGAGATCGCCGGCGCCGGCCCACACGAGGTGGCCCAGCAGCTCGGTCTCGTCGAGCGACGGCGTGAAGCGCGGGTCGTCGGTGCGCAGGCGGATCACGTCGGCCGGCCGGCCCGCTTCGAGCGAGCCCACGGGGAGGCCGAGCGCGTCCGCGCCGCCGCGGGTGGCCAGGCGCAGGGCGTCCGCCGTGCGCACGGCGTGCGGGTTCCCCGCCAGGGCACGCGCGAAGAGTGCGGCCAGGCGCATCTCGTCCCACAGATGCAGGTCGTCGTTGGAGGCCGGGCCGTCGGTGCCGAGCCCGACGCGCACGCCGCGCGCCCGCAACGCCGCCAGCGGCGCCACACCCGATCCCAGCTTCCCGTTCGAACCGGGACAGTGCGCGACCGCGACGTCGTGTGCCGCCAGCAGCGCCATGTCGTCGTCGTCGACCCACACCGCGTGCGCGGCCAGCACCCGACCGTCGAGCGCGCCGACCGACGCCAGCAACGCCGGCGCGCTCAGGCCGTAGCGCTCGAGCACGACGCTGCACTCGGCCAGGGTCTCGGACAGGTGGATCTGCAGGAGCGCGTCCCGCTGCTGCGCCTCGCCGGCGATCGTCCGCAGGGCCTCGGGGGGCACGGTGTACGCGGCGTGCGGCCCGAAGCCGACGTTGAAGCGGCCCTCCTTGCCGTCCGCGCCGTCGTAGAGCGCGCACGCGTCGGCCAGCATGGACTCCCACGAATGCGGCGCGCCGGCTTCGGTCGCGTCGAAGATGGCAACGGTGTAGAGCGTCCGGATGCCAGCCTGGAGCGCTGCCTCGGTGACCGCGGCCGGATGACGGTACTGCTCGCAGGTCGTGGTGACGCCGTAGCCGAGCAACTCTGCCGCGCCGAGGGTCATCCCCCAGTACACGTCCTCGTCGAGCATGTGCCCCTCGCGGGGCCACACCGCTTCGTGCAGCCAGCGGTCGAGGGGCAACCCGTCGCCCGCGCTGCGCAACAGGGCCATGGGCGAGTGCCCGTGGCAGTTGACCAAGCCCGGCATGAGCACGCCGCCCAAGGTGCGCACGGTCGTTCCCGCCCCGGGCGGCTTGTCGGCGGGGCGCCCGACCCAGGCGATCGTGGCGCCGTCGATCTCGATCGCGCCGGGCGCCAGCACGGTGTCCTCGTCGTCAACGGTGAAGAGAGCGTCGGCCTCCAGCCGGAGCGTCACGGTGTGCCGACGAACAAGCGGTCCGACAGCTCCCGGGTCACGCGGATCGGCCGCGCCCCTTCCACCGTCACCTCGACCGCCCCTTCGGCGTCACGGGCGCCGACCTCTGCCACGGCGCCGGGGATGAACCCGCCCTCGTCGAGCAGCGTGAGCGAGCCGAAGTTGAGCTCGACCTCCTCGCTGATCCGGAACAGGCGCACCCGCTCCCCTGCGTCGACGTCGGCGAGCGGCCGCGTCTCCGCCACCGGCGCCGCCGAGTGCGACCCCGGGATGGGGTTGCCGTGCGGGCAGGTGGCGGGGTCGCCGAGCAACTCGACGAGCCGCGCTTCGACGTCGTCGGAGATCACGTGTTCCCAGCGGCCGGCCTCGCGGTGCACCTTGTGCCACTCGAGCCCGATCACGTCGACCAGGAGGCGCTCGGCCAGCCGGTGCTTGCGGACCACCTTCTCCGCCAGCGCGCTCCCGCTGTCGGTCAACGACAGGCGTCGTCCCTCCCGGGTCACGTAGCCCTCGTCGATCAGCCGGTCCAGCATCTCGGACACCGACGGTGCGGAACGGCCCAGCCGTTCGGCGATCCGCGCCTGGATCACGGGCACGCCTTCCTCGGCCAGGCCGAGCATGGTCTCGAGGTACTCCTCGAC
>DATJTU010000016.1:0-8625 GCA_035503015.1 Acidimicrobiales bacterium
TCGCTTCGGCCATGTAGGGCTCGTCCTCGACAATCAGCACACGCACATTGCGGTGATCTTACGCCCCGGACCATATCGTCGGCGTATCGAAAAGCTCATATGTGCGGGCAACATGCAAAACCTTTGACTGGGGAGCGTGACTCAGAGTGAACCAGAACCCCTCGCGGTTCGCCCTGCCTCGGCGTACGTCTACCGAGTGCGTCGCCGCTGGGCGGCCGGCGCTGTTCTGGCTGTTCTGCTCGCCGCCCTGGGACTGCTCGCAGCTGGGTTGCAGGTCGGCGCCAAGGCAAGCGGACTGAACCAAGTCGGCGGCCCCAGCCAGAATTCCTCTCCGAGGCGGTCCTGTTGCGGGTCTTCGGCGGCGCAGCCGGCGTGATGCTCGGCGTGCTATCCGCCGCCGTGTACGCACACACCAAGGGCTGGGCCACGGTCGTGCCCCCCGAAGCCTGGGCGGGCGGCTTCTCGGCTTCCCTTGTGATCGGGGTGGTCCCCGGGCTCATGCCGGCCCTGCGCGCCGCACGCCTCTCGCCCACCCAGGCTCTGCGGGCCGTCTGATTCTTTGGGCCTCGGGCGGCGTCGCTGTGACTCCGACGAGCCGCGCGCAGTGATCGCACCCGACTATTCAAGATTCCTCGCTGTCCTCGTCTGGAGGTATGTGCGGAGACGAGCCGTGTCGTGGCCTCCGAGACGCACGAGGAGGTCGTACAACGCCTCGAACGCCTCTTCCCCAACCTCTGCCTTGAGGCGCCCGTCGATGGTTGAGCGGGCTTTGCGCTGGGCGTCGAGGTACGTCGTCGCGATGCGGGTCAGTATGACGATCTTCTCGCGGCCGTCGGTTGGCGAGGGCTCGAGCGTGACAAATCCCTGCTCCCGAAGCACCCGCACAAGCTTGCTCGCCCCTTGCCGCGTGATCCCGAGTTCGCGACCGATCTCCGAGATCGTCGCGCCGGTCGATCGTGCGCAGATATGCAGGACACGACCATCGGGAAAGTGTCGCCGCCTGACACCAGCCGTAGCCATCGCGTCTTCGAGGAGCAACTGGTATCCGATCCAGGCTCGACGCAGGGCGGCGCCGAGTGGCAACGCCGGGTCCGCGGCGGGCTCCGCGCCGTCGTAGTCGTCAGTCTTCGTGTCGACGCCCGTGTGTTAGGAGATTGTTAACCATGGTTGACAATATACCCCGTCCGGCCCAGACTGCGACGGTGCTCCGCCGAGACAGCACTGCGACCGGCCACCGCTGGCCCGTTCTGGCGACCCTCTTGGTCGTGATCGTGGCTGCTGGGTGTTCGGGTGGTCCTGGCGCAGCGGGATCATCTGGACCGGGCCACACATCTTCGTTTGGTGCTCTCGATGTCCCAGCACAGCGCCAGGCCTATACGACTGATCAGAGTTCACCAGTGCTCCACGACACCGAGACGAACGCGTTGGTACCGCAGGGGCACCGGCTCTTCGCAGCCACCGACCAGTGGGAATACCCGGGCCCGAACGCCTACGGCCAGATCCTGGTGAAGGAGAAGGCCAGCGCGCCGTGGCGGGTCTTTGAGCAGACGCAAGGGCTTCGGGTCCAAGCGCTCGACTCATTCTCCATCCCCGCCGACCAGGGGTTGGCTTTGGGGCGGTCCTTGCTCGTCACCCAGGCGGTGCTTCACGGACGATCAGAGGTGCAGTGGGCGCTCGACGGCGCTCAGGCCTTTGCGCCCGGTGATTCCTACGGGCTGTCCGCTGCGAGCGACGATGTCCGCGCCTTCGGTGCACATGAGGCCAATGGCCGGTGGGCGGTCTACGCAGGAGTGAACCCGACCGGGATCCTCAGAGGCGTGTGGTCCCCGCAGAGTCACACGCTCGTGTTTGACCCGACGCCCGAGCTGACGGTGCCCTCCGCCGCACCGGGAGTGCCCGCCCAGAAGGTGACGGGATTCGCCAACTGCGCCGGCGCACTGTACGCGACCATCAATTCCAACCTGTACCGGCGCAACGACGGCGCGCTGCCAGCCGGCGTCCCTCGTTGGGAGCTCGTCTACAAGGAGCCGCCGGTCGGCGCGCATAACAGCGGGCTTCGTGGCATTACCTGCGTGTCGCACCAAGGCTTGCCATCGCTTCTCGTGTCCACCGAGGGGAACGGCAACGTCTATCGATTCGACCGACTCCCGAGTGGCCAGATCGACGCCACCGGGACCACCGTCGCCCTTTGGGTTCCGGTGCTCGAATTCTCGCCGATCCCGGCGATTCGTCACATGCTCGAAAAGAGCGGAACAACGGTCCCCGCCAGCGGTGCTGGATCGATCGGGTACGTGATCGCCGCGTACAACAACGGGGACTTCCAGACAGTGCAGCCCGACGGAAAGACCCGCCAGGTCGTCGGCTTCGAGTGGGGCTATGTCGGTTCGTGTCCCACGACAAGAACATGTGGCCCCTCGGCATTTGGAGCCATCCACTTCGACGCCGCCGCGTGTTTCGCAGTACGAACCGCCGCGGCGTCGGCGCCGACGTACCAAATCCGCTGTCTCTCGGGTCCCGACTTCACGCTGTCGGGGGAGGTGAGCAATCCCATCCGTTCCGGCCAAGCCTTCGTCTCAATCCGAACGATCGTCCCCTCGCCATTCGGCGATCGTCGCTTGTACTACGGCGGGTACGACTGCAACTTTCATCCCGCTGACGGCACGGCCTGGGTCGCGACGTCCACTCTGGGAGCGATCCACCTTGGCGCGGCCGGGCGGACGGTGCGGTGAAATCCAATCGGGCTGCCGGCACTGAATCGCCAAAAGGAGCGGAGCTCGTGGGCGTGGCGGCGGTTCCAATCCGGCCTTCGCCTCGGCCAGCTCTACAACAACTCGATGAGTCGCTGTCGAATCCGAAAACGGGTTCAGCGCAACCCTCGCACAGAGGCTCATGCAACCAGTAGATCCAAAAAGAAGGAGCACATCGATGATTCGCCTGTCATGGCGCGGACGGTCCTCACGACGCATGCTGGCCGGAGTGCTCTTTGTGATCGTGACGTTGCTCGCGGCTCCAAGCGGTGGCGCGGGGAGCGCCGTCGCCTCGGCATCGACTCGTCCAAACATCGTCTTCATCTTGACTGACGATCTTTCATGGAACCTGATCACGCCACAGATCGCACCACATATCTTCCAGCTCGAGCACGAGGGTGAGACCTTTGATCACTACTTCGTGGCTGACTCGTTGTGCTGTCCCTCGCGTTCGACCATCTTCACCGGGCTCTATCCCCACGACACCCACGTCGTGACGAATTTGCCGCCGAATGGCGGCTTCTCGAAGTTCCAATCCCAACGTCTCGCCACGAAGACGTTCGCGGTGGCCCTACACAACACCGGTTATCGGACGTCCATGCTGGGCAAGTACCTCAACGGTTACGGCAACAAGGGCGGCAGCGATCACGCCGCCTCCGACATGACTGCCACGGGTGCACCCGTCCCGAGGGGCTGGAGTGATTGGCACGTCGCCAACAACACCGGGTACGCCGAATACAACTTCCTCATGAACGACAATGGCACGACCCACCGTTACAGCGGCGTCGACAACTACGGCGTCGATGTCCTCAACCGCGACGCCCAGAAGTTCATCACCGCCAATGCACACAAGCCTTTCATGGTCGAAGCAGCCACCTTCGCTCCGCACCAGCCCTACACGCCGGCGATCCGCAACGCCAACGACTTCCCGGGACTGACTGAGCCACGAGACCCTTCCTTCGATGCGCAGAACATCAACCCACCGGCTTGGTTGGGGCAACGGCCACCACTGACTCCGGCGAGGGTGGCCAAGGAGGATGCGATCTACCGCAAACGGGCCCAAGCCGTCGAGTCGGTGGACAAGCTCGTGGCCGACACCGAGGCCACGTTGGCCAAGGAGCACCTTTCGAAGGACACCTACATCGTCTTTAGCTCCGACAACGGCTACCACCTGGGGCAACACCGCCTCGTGCAGGGCAAGCAGACCGCCTTTGACACCGACATCCGCGTGCCGCTCATTGTGACCGGTCCAGGCGTCCCGCACGGCCGTACGGTTCACCAGGTCGTGCAGAACACGGATCTGTTCCCGACCTTCGTCCAGCTGGCCGGCGCCACGCCCGCCAAGCCAATCGACGGCACCAGCCTGGTCCCCCTTCTGCATTCCCATGGCCCGACGTCGGCATGGCCGACCGTCGCCCTCGTCGAGCATCACGGCAACGACAGTCCCAGCGACCCCGACTACAACGGGGGCGGGAGCAACCCGACGAGCTATGACGCCATCCGGATCTCGGCGCCGCACCTGCCGGGTTTCAAGGGACACGTCGAGTCCGTCTACGTCGAGTATCTCGATCCCAGCCACGAGCTCGAGTACTACGACATCAGCAAAGATCCGTACGAGGTCGACAACGTCGCCGGCCAACTCACTTCTTCACAGAAGCATGAACTTCACAATGTCCTGACCGCCATGGCGAACTGTCACACAGCAGCTCGGTGTTGGGCTGCAGCGGTGCCCGAACAACCAGGATGATTCGAAGAGCAGACTGAGGTAATCGGTCAATCCATGTATCGACATCTCAATGCACGCACGAGCTCGATTGTGGGTGAACACAAGAAGAGGCGTCACACGACTTGAGCAAGCGCCCACCTAGATCTCCGCTCCGGTGTCCGGGAATTCCTCTGACTTCTCTTGCATCCCGATCTCGATGGCGGAGGCGACCTCGATTTCGAAGGCCTCGGAGTAGTCGCGCACGTCCTGACTGATCCGCATCGAGCAAAACTTGGGGCCGCACATGGAGCAAAAGTGCGCTGTCTTGGCCGGCTCGCCTGGCAGGGTCTCGTCGTGGAAGGCTCGGGCCGTCTCAGGGTCGATCGAGAGATTGAATTGGTCCTCCCACCGGAACTCGAAACGGGCCTTGGACACGGCGTCGTCCCAGGCTTGGGCACCGGGATGGCCTTTGGCCAGGTCGGCGGCGTGGGCAGCGATCTTGTACGCGATCATCCCGGTCTTGACGTCCTCTCGCTCGGGCAGGCCCAGGTGCTCTTTGGGGGTGACGTAGCAGAGCATGGCCGTCCCGTACCAGCCGATCATGGCGGCGCCAATCGCGGAGGTGATGTGGTCGTAGCCCGGAGCCACGTCCGTCGTGAGCGGTCCGAGAGTGTAGAAGGGTGCTTCGTGGCAGACCTCTTGTTGGAGTTCGACGTTCTCTTTGATCTTGTGCATCGGCACGTGCCCGGGGCCCTCGATCATCACCTGGACGTCGTGGCGCGAGGCGATCTCGACTAGTTCACCCAGGGTCCGGAGTTCGGCGAACTGGGCCTCGTCGTTGGCGTCCGCGATCGAGCCGGGCCTCAGTCCGTCACCGAGCGACAATGCGACGTCGTAGGCGGCCATAAGCTCGCAGAGCTCCTCGAAGTGCTCGTGGAGGAAGCTCTCCTTGTGGTGGGCGAGGCACCAGGCGGCCATGATCGAGCCGCCTCGGCTGACGATCCCGGTCACCCGTCGAGCGGTCAAGGGCACGTAGGCCAGCCGCACTCCGGCGTGCACGGTGAAGTAGTCGACCCCTTGTTCGCACTGCTCGACGACGGTGTCTCGGTAGAGGTCCCACGTGAGCTCGGCGGCCTGACCGTCGACTTTCTCGAGGGCTTGGTAGATCGGGACCGTGCCGATTGGCACCGGCGAGTTGCGCACGATCCATTCCCGGGTGGTGTGGATGTCCCGGCCGGTCGACAGGTCCATCACGGTGTCGGCGCCCCAGCGGGTGGCCCAGGTCAGCTTGTCCACCTCGGCCTCGACCGACGAGGTCACGGCGGAGTTGCCGATATTGGCATTCACCTTGACCAAAAGGTTGCGGCCGATGGCCATCGGCTCGGCTTCGGGATGGTTGAGGTTCGCCGGGAGGATGGCTCTCCCGGTGGCGATCTCCTGGCGGACTACGTCGGGGTCGATACCCTCTCGCACCGCGACAAAGGCCATCTCGGGGGTGACCTGGCCGGACCGGGCGTAGTGGAGCTGGGTCGGACGGCGCCCGGGCTTGGCTCGGAGCGGCAGCACGCGTTCACCCGGCCACTGCTCGACCATCCGGCCGGCCGCTGCGGAGCGGCCATCGTCTCGGGGTTGCGCGGCACGGCCCGAATACTCCTCGACGTCGCCCCGGGCGTGTACCCACTCCCGGCGTAGAGGGGGCAGGCCCACCGCCGGGTCCGAGCCGGGGCCGGCGGTGTCGTAGAGATGGACGGGCGGATTCGCCACCAGCTGGCCGTTCGGACCGGGGGAGGGGGACAGGGTCACCTCCCCGGTCGGCACCGAGACACCGTGGGGGCCCTTGCGGTAGGTCCTGCGACGTGCGTGGCGAGCATTGCCCATTGTCCCTCTCCCTCCGCCGGTATAACCCGGATCAGGTCGAACGGTCGGCACCGGTGGTGCCCTCTCAGCCCCGAAGGGCTCCCGTGTGGTGTTCGCTCTTAACAGTAGTGGACCGTGCGTCTCGGCAAAGCATCGATGCTGGCGGGTCCTGCAAACCCGAAGGCCGGACAAGCACGTCGAGAGGACGATGCTCGGCACGGTTCTCGTCTCGAGCCCGCTCGTGTCCCCATTTTCTAGCGTGATGGGGACGCAGCTACGACTCCAGCCTTGCGGCTCAAGCCCGAAGACTGAGCGCCAGCACCATCTCGGCGTCGAGAGTCCTGACGCGGTCGCAATAGGGGGCCATCAGCGCCGGGAGGTTCTTCAGTTGCCATTCGTCGTCCACGTCGTCGTGAGTGATCTTCACCTTGAGGTGGTCGTCGAGCTGATGCATGTTGAGGCCCTGCAACACGGTAGCGAGCTGCGCCACTCCCCGGTCACCTCCGCGGGTCCCGTAGCTGACCATCGTTGCCGGTTTGTCAGCCCACTCGTCGTAGAGGAAATCGAGTGCGTTTTTCAGGACCGCGGGGTAGCCCCAGTTGTACTGGGGGAACACGAATACGAATCCGCCGTAGCCGTCCACGAGTCGGCTCCACGACTCGGTGTGGGGATGAGCGTAGGTGTGCAGTGCGGCCATGAGCGGCTCGTCGAGCATCGGTAGGCCCACATCGGCAAGGTCGACGAGTTCATAGGTGAGCGGGCTCTCGGAAGCGAGAACATCGCGCACCCATCTGGCGATACCGGGGCAGATTCTCCCGGGGCGGGTGCTGCCGATGATCACCGCCACCCGCCCGCCTTTGGCGAAGGTGCGCTGGCCTTTCTGCATCGGAGGATCGCCGGCCAAACCGGCCACGGTGCTCTGCGAGGTGCCCGACATCAAGTCGATGCTTTGGTCGTGCGCATGGCGGCGCACAAGCGCCGAGAGCATCGCGGCCAGCGTCTCGCGCTGATCGGAGTCCAGATCCGAGACGAGTGCGTCGATTTGGGCGGTCACAGCCACTGCGGAGGCCTCGACGAGGCGCCGACCCTCCGCGGTGAGTTCCACGCGCACCACGCGGCCGTCGCCCGCATCGGGCACCCGACGTACGACACCGCGGGCTTCGGTCCGATCTACCACGCCGGTCGTGCTCGACTTGTCCAGTCCCAGCAATCGACCCAGTTCGGCCATCGTCGGCATGCGGTCACGTAGCACGCCGAGCAGCCGCACTTGCAGCACCGACGCGTCGTACTCTTCGGCCAGATCCTTCAGCACGGCCTGGATCACATTGGAGGTCTGCACGAGCCCGTCGACCAGGTCCAACTCGACCGGTGGAGCGGAGGACACGACGGCCATCCAGCGATCGTATCAGAAAAGTACGTGACACGTACTAAAATGGTGCCGAGCCACTGCGCTGTCTCCCAATGGGCAGCGCAGTGGGGTTACCAACCGATCGCAAATTTCCTGGCCCGCCGCCTGACACGAACACCCGCGCGCTCGACGGCTCGCCTGAGGCTGGTGGCCGTGACCTCGGTGACCAGGTCGCCAAAAGAACGGGCTGATTCGCGGGAACGGGCGGGCCCAGATCGCAGGGACAAATCAGGGTTGCCTTGGAGGAGACGTTGGCGAGAACCCCCTCGCCAAAAGACCGAAGCCCCTTTTTCGGGGCCTCTGAACCGAGAGAGGATGATACGTCACGAGAGGAGGCTCCACATGTCTGACCGCAGCGAAAGCGAGAGCCCGGCGATCCCGTCGCCGACCCCCAAGACCACCCGCCCCCGGACGAACCGGGACTGGTGGCCCAACCAACCCGACCTCTCGGTCCTCCGCCAGCACGTACCGCGCGCGAATCCCATGGGAGCGGACTTCGACTATGCGAAGGAGGTCAAGACCCTCGACCTCGAGGGGCTCAAGCGCGACGTCTTCGAGGTGATGCGGACCTCACAGGACTGGTGGCCGGCTGACTACGGCCACTACGGGCCGCTGCTCATCCGGATGTCATGGCACGCCGCCGGCACGTACCGCATCGAGGACGGGCGCGGCGGCGGTGGCCAGGGCGCCCAACGCTTCGCCCCGCTCAACAGCTGGCCGGACAACGCCAACCTCGACAAGGCGCGTCGCCTCCTCTGGCCGATCAAGCAGAAGTACGGCCGCAAGCTCTCATGGGCTGACTTGATCATCTTCGCCGGCAATTGTGCTCTCGAGTCGATGGGCTTCACGACGTTCGGTTTCGGATTCGGACGCGAGGACATCTGGGAGCCCGAGGAGATCTTCTGGGG
>DATJTU010000017.1:0-5167 GCA_035503015.1 Acidimicrobiales bacterium
GCCGAACGCGAAGGATCGCACCGCTCGCGACGTGTAGGCGCCGACCCCGGGTAAGGCGCGCAGTGCCGCATCGGATGCGGGCAGGGCGCCGCCGTGCTCGGTGACGACCGCCGTGGCTGCACGGTGCAGGTTCAACGCGCGCCGGTTGTACCCGAGCCCGGACCACAGGCGGACGACGTCGGCGGTCTTGGCCCGAGCACACGCCGCCGGGGACGGGAACGCGCGGACGAAGCGCTCGTAGTGAGGGATGACGCGGCTCACCTGCGTCTGTTGCAGCATCACCTCTGAGACGAGGATCCGCCATGGATCGCGGGTGCGACGCCAGGGCAGGTCACGCCGGTGCTCCGTTCCCCACGCGAGGAGACGCCGGCGGAACCGACGTGCCCGTTCTGCGGGGAGTGGCGCCATCGCAGTGTGGCGACCTCCCGTCCGGCCGTCTTCGTTCCGAAGCGTCACTCCCATGTCTGCCGGGTCCGGGACGCCCTCAGCCCGGGGCGCGTCACTCCCAGACGTCGTCGCCGTAAGGACGCTGTCGCGGCGGAGCCGACGCCCGTCGCCAGACCATGACCTTGCGCCGGAAATAACAGACTTCCTCGCCGCGCTGGTTGAACGCCTTCGTCTCGACCGTGACGATCCCGCGGTCGTCCTTCGACTTCGACGGCGTCACGTCGAGCACTCGGGTCTCGGCGTAGATGGTGTCGCCGTGGAAGGTGGGGAAGCGGTGGATGAGGGACTCGACTTCCAGGTTGGCGATGGCCGATCCGCTCACGTCCGGAACGCTCATGCCGAGCGCGAGGGAGTAGACGAGGTTGCCGACGACGACGTTCTTGCCTTGGACGGTCTCGTGCTCCGCGAACCACGCGTTGGTGTGCAGCGGGTGGTGGTTCATGGTGATCATGCAGAACAGGTGGTCGTCGTATTCCGTGACCGTCTTGCCCGGCCAGTGGCGGTAGATGTCCCCGGGAACGAAGTCCTCGAGATAGCGGCCGAAGGGCCGGTCGTACACGGTCACTCGGCGACCTCGCGCAGCGGCCGGGTCGTGAAGCCGAGAGACGCACCCGGGAGTGCCTCGCCGTCGATCGTGAGGCGCCAGACGAATCTGGTGCCAGCGGGAAGCGGGATGGGTCCGAGATTCACGGCCAGCGCGACGTCGATCGGTGATCCCTCGGGGATCCCCTCCGGCTGGCTCACGGTGAACTCACCCCGGACCTCGACGGGCTGGGAACCGTTCACGGTCTCCATCATCACGGGGCGTCCGTCCGCATCCTCCAGGAAGAGCTCCCAATGGTGCGGCATCTCAGCCTCGTGCCAGTCCACGTCGATCTTCAACGCGACGGCAGACGGCACGGGGTCCGGGCCGGTCATGCTCCAGCCCCCGCCGAGGATGTAGAGCTTCCCGTCGGCGACCTGGGCGAAATCGCACAGCAGCATCGTCACTTTCACGGGGAAGCAGGTTATCGGCCCGCCGAGAAGGGCCGATAGAGAAACAGGAGGGAGGGCGCCGGGCCGCTCCACGCACCTGAGACCTCCCCGGAGAGGACCGATGGACCGTCTATCCGAGTGGGCCGATCGCCGCGCTGCCCCGGTCATCGCGACCGTCGCCGCCCTTGTCGCCGTGTTGGCCTACAGCTTGCTGGAGCACACGGCGGCGCACGGCGGGAAGCTGACCTTGGTGTCGCCGAGCGACCTGTGGAGCCTCGCCTCGTCCTCTTCCGCGATCCTGCACGGTCACGTCGGCGACATCTACCAGCACTACGGCGCATTGACCTCACCACCGGCCCTCGAGTTCGCACTGGCCCCGGTCCTCGGCCTCGGCCAACTCCTCGGCCTGTCGCCCCATCTGCACACGGGCGGCCAGCCCCTCAGCCTCTGGCTGGTGCTCGGGCCTGCGGCCGTTCTCCTCGCCTCCACCGCGCTCTTCGCCGTCGACGCCGTGGCTCGTGCGTGGCGGTTGCGCGAAGGAGAGCGCCTCGCGCTCGCACTGGTCGGCGCGCTGGGCGTCGCCAACGTCATCTACTGGGGGCACCCCGAGGACTGTGTCGCAGTCGCCTTCGTGCTCTGGTCGGCGCTGACCATGGACCGCTTCGGCGAGTCGGGAGCGGGCCGAGCCGCGTTGCTCCTCGGCGTCGGTATTGCGTTCCAACCGCTCGCGCTCTTGGCCGTGGCGCCCATCTTTGCCCGCCTCAGCTGGCGCGCCGCAGCTCGGCTCTGGTGGCGCCTCATCCTGCCCAGCGCCCTCGTGTTGATCGCACCGCTTCTGGCCGAGCCGCACCGCACGCTGTTCGTCCTCGTCCGCCAGCCCTTCGAACCGCGCTATGTCTCCCTGACGCCGCTCACGTCGTTCGCCACCCACCTCGGGCCGGGCGTCGACGGAGGCGGGATGACGCGCCTGCTCGCCATCGTTGCGGCGGCCGTCTTGTCGATCGCGGTGTGCCACCGCCGCCACAGCCTGCCGACCGTGCTCACGCTCGTCGCCGTCGGCTTCTTCTTCCGGATCGCGCTCGAGACCGAGATGAATTGGTATTACCTCTGGCCCGTCCCCGCCCTGTGCCTCTTGCTCGCGCTGCGCCGCAGCACGGCCCGCTTCGCACTGTGCTCCGTGGCGCTCGGTGCGAGCGTCGTGCTCGGTGATCGCCGGGTCCACGACATCGTGCTGTGGTGGCCGGCGCTCATGGGAACTGCAGTCGTGATGCTGCTGACGGCCGCACCTCCGCCGAGCCGGTGGCGGGTGCTGGTCGCCGATCTGAGGCCCTCCCGCCGTCGCACCCAGCCCGTAGAGTGCACCCCAATGAAAGAGACGGTGGGCGCAGGCCAGCATCGTGCGTGAGCTGATCGGGCTGCGCGACGACGTCTACCGCCGGCCGTTGGCGACGGCGTTGCTGCGTCTGGGCCTCGAAGAGGGCTGGCGGTGTGCCGACGTGGGCGCGGGCGGCGGGGATGTCTCGGTGGCTCTGGCGGAGATGGTGGGCCGCGACGGGCGCGTCTACGCGGTCGACAGCGATCCGGCTGCCCGCGACGAGGTGGCGAAGGCTGCCGCCCCCTATGCGCAGGTGATCGCGCTGACGCAGGCCGGCGAGGACCTCGCGCTGCCCGAAGAAGTGGACCTGGCCTTCTGCCGCTTCCTCTTGTTGCACGTGATCGAGCCCATCGACGTCGTGCGGAAGATGGCAGCATCGGTGCGCGACGGCGGCTGGGTCGTCGTGCAGGAACCGATCACCTCCGCAGGGCGGATCGCGGGATTGCCGCTTTCGATGCCCGACGCCCGCCACCCCGACGTTGGCGCCCTGTTGCCGGCGCTCGTGCGCGACGCCGGGCTCGAGGTGGTGGACGCGTGGGCCGAAGCGCCCGCGGGTGTGGGGCCCGGACCGGTGAGCGAGTATCTGGCCTCGTTGACCGGGGTTGAACCCGGGGACGACCCCGTCGTCCTCCCCCCGTTGGTGACGGTCATCGGCTCACGCGTCTGAGGGTGTGTCCGGGCGGCGCTCGACGCTCCGCACGCGTGCAAAATCAGGACACTGAGCACAGCCATTAGGGTCTGTGACCCGATGAGTGCGCCCGATACCGCAGCTCTCGCCGGCGCCGCCGACGCGGTCGACCTCGCGCAGCACCTTGTCGACGCCGCGTGCACCTCCATTCGGGGACGAGGCGGGATCGACCCCAACCAGGTCGTCGCCTACGACGTGGCCCATGCTGCGGCGGCCGTGGCGACGGCCAGGGCCGGCCTCCAGTACGGCGAGCGGGGGGAGGTCGAGGCAGCCATTGCCACGGCGTTCATCGCCGACGTGATCGGCGACCTCGCCGGCAAGATCGCAGGGCGCGAGGCGCTGTGGGGTGTCGAGGCCGGCTGGGCCGCACCGATCGCCGACTTCCTCGACACGCACCGCGACCCGGCGGTGCTGGCGGCCCTCGCCCGCGTCGAGGGACCGCGGCACCTCGGTGAGGACTTCGAGCTCGTGCGCGAGACCTTCCACCGCTTCGCCGAGGACAAGGTGCGACCGGTCGCCGAGCGGGTGCACCGGGAGAACCTCGACATCCCCGAGGACGTGATCGAGGGATTGGCTGAGCTCGGGGGTTTCGGCCTCTCCGTGCCCGAGGAGTACGGCGGGTTCGCGACGGGTGGCGAGAGCGACTACATGGGCATGGTCGTCGCCACCGAGGAGCTCAGTTGGGGCTCGCTGGGCGTCGGGGGCTCGTTGATCACGCGCCCCGAGATCCTCACGCGTGCGCTCGTGCACGGTGGCACAGAGGAGCAGAAGAAGCAGTGGCTGCCGAGGCTCGCGACGGCGGAGATCCTCGCTGCGGTCGCGGTGACCGAGCCCGACTACGGCTCCGACGTCGCCAACATCGTGACGTCGGCGACACCCGTCGACGGGGGCTGGGTCATCAACGGCGTCAAGACGTGGTGCACGTTCGCCGCCCGGGCCGACGTGCTCATGCTCCTGGCCCGCACCGACCCCGACCGCTCGCTCGCGCACCGGGGCATCTCGATGTTCGTCGTCGAGAAGCCGCGCGGCGACGGGCACGGTTTCGTCTTCACACAGGGCTCCGACGACGTCGCCGACCGGCCCGCAGGCCTCGAGCCGGGCCGCCTCGAAGGGCGCCCCATCGACACCATCGGCTACCGCGGCATGCACTCCTACGAGCTCGCGTTCGAGAACTGGTTCGTGCCCGACGCCAATCTCGTCGGCGGCCGCGAGGGACTCGGCAAGGGCTTCTATCTCCAGATGCAGGGATTCGAGAACGGCCGGCTGCAGACGGCGGCGCGTGCCCTCGGCGTGATGCAGGCGGCCTACGAAGCCGCAGCCGCGTACGCAGCCGAGCGCGTCGTCTTCGGCTCGCCGATCGGTGACTATCAGTTGACGCAGTGGAAGCTGGGGCGGATGGCGGTGATCATCCAGGCCACGCGCCAGAGCGCGTACGAGGTGGCACGGATGATGGCGCAAGGCGAGGGCACCCTCGAGGCATCCATGGTCAAGGCGTACGTGTGCCGTGCCGCCGAATGGGTGACCCGCGAAGCGATGCAGATCCACGGCGGCATGGGGTACGCCGAGGAGTACGCCGTGAGCCGCTACTTCGTCGACGCGCGGGTGCTCTCGATCTTCGAGGGTGCCGACGAGACGCTGGCGCTCAAGGTGATCGCGCGGCGCCTGATCGGCTGAGCGGCGGA
>DATJTU010000018.1:0-20853 GCA_035503015.1 Acidimicrobiales bacterium
CAACGAGGAGGACGTCCGGCCGATGGGCCGCGACGCCGGCGGCGTGCGGGGCATCCGCCTGCGCTCGGGCGACGCGGTCGTGTCCCTCGACGTCGCGGCCGACGACACCGACATCCTGATCGTCACCGACGCCGGCTACGGGAAGCGCACGAAGCTCGAACGCTTCAACCGCCAGACCCGAGGCGGCCAGGGCGTCCGCGGCATCCGCCTCACCGGCACCCGCGGCACCGTCGTCGCGGCTTTCATGGTGGCCCTCGACGAGGAGATCCTCCTGGTCTCCTCGGGCGGCGTCGTCATCCGGACCGCGGCGCGCGAGATCGCGTCACAGGGCCGCGACGCAACCGGGGTCCGGGTCATGAACCTCGACGACGGCCAGACGGTGGCTGCCGTGGCGCGCGTGGCCGCGGAGGCGGACGAGGCCTGACGCTCTGGCTTTGAGGCTTTGAGGCTTTGAGGCTTTGAGGCCTGGCCGGCCTGCTCAGAAGAAGCGGAAGGACGAGAGGGGCCAGACCCGCACCTCGACCTTGCCCACGATCAACGACTTCGGGATCGGCCCCCAGTAGCGGCTGTCGCACGAGTCACCGCGGTTGTCGCCCATGACGAAGTAGTCGTTGGCGGGGATGTGGTACGGCTTGGCCAGGCTGTACGCCGTGCCACCCGGGCCCGGGTTGGTGATCCCCTGTTCCTGTGAGGGGAGCCAACTCTCGTCGAGGTGTTTCCCGTCGATGTAGACGTAGCCGTTGGTGAGGGAGATGGTCTGGCCCGGGAGGCCGATGACCCGCTTGACGAGGTCGTTCACCTCCGGGCCGCCGCAGTTCTCCGCCGGTGGGCGGGAGAAGACGACGATGTCGCCCTGGTGTACGCCGTGGAGGTCGTAACTCAACTTGTTGACGAGGATGCGGTCACCGATCTGCAGCGTCGGTTCCATGGAGCCCGACGGGATGTAGAAGGTCTGGACCACGAACGCGCGCAGCAGGACGGCGAACAAGACGGCGACCACGACGACGATGACGCCCTCGCGGATCCAGCGCGCCCCCGAGGAGCGCTTCGGGGCCGCTGCGGCGGCGTCGGCGGGCCCGCCCGGCTCGTCGGATCCGGTGGGCCCGTCCGGCCCGGAGGGACCGGCAGGTCCGCCGCCAGCGCCGAGGGTCCCGTCGGAAGAGTCGCTGGTCACGTCGGTCGCGCCCGGCGCGCCGACGCCGGCTGACGGCGTATCCGAGGGAGGTTCGTCGACGGCCACCGCGGGATCGTTCGGGTCGCGCGTCACCGGAGGCAGGCTAGACGGCTCCGCGCGGGTGCGGGGCGTCAGGCCGGGGCCGGGATCACCGAGGCGGTGTCCCGTCCGGAGCGCAGCACGGTGCCCGGGAGCGACCCCGTGGGGGCCCCGTCGCGCACCGTTTCCACCCCGTTCACCAGGACGCGCACGACCCCGTGCGAGCCCGCGTAGAGGCGTGGCGTCTCGCCCGGCAGGTCGTGCACCAGCCGCGCCGGCTCGGAGTCGACCGTCTCCGGATCGAACACGAAGAGGTCGGCGGCGAATCCCTCGCGTACGACGCCCCGCTCGCGGAGGCCGAACAACTCGGCCGGCTGCGACGTCATCATGCGGACGGCCTCCTCCACAGGGACCAGCTTGCGGCCACGGAGGCAGTCGGCGAGGAACGCCGTCGGATAGTTCGAGCCACACATGCGGTCGAGGTGCGCGCCGGCGTCGGAACCACCGACCATGGCACGGGGGTCGCTCCAGATCGCAGCCCGCATGGTCCAGGTTGCCTCGGTGCCGTCGTCGGTGTTCGGCCACAGCACGGTGCGCAGGTCGTCGGCGAGAACGATGTCGAGCAGCGTGTCGAACGGCGCGGTGCCGCGCTCCGCGGCGATGTCGGCCACGCTGCGAAACGCACAGCCCTCGTTGGCCGGCGCGTAGGTGTCACCTATGACGTAGGTGCCCCAGTGCGAGAGCCCCCGGAAGACACCGGCTTCCTTGCTCCGTGCGCGCTCGTCGAGCTGGGCGCGCACCGCCGGGTCCGCCAGCTGCGCCATGCGCTCCTGCTCGGGCAGGCCCATAACGTCGCCCCACCCCGGGATGAGGAACAGCGCACAGTGGGTCCGGAAGCTCATGTTCATCGGGACGAGGGTCGGCATCGTGAGCGCCACGATGCGGCCGCCGGCCGCGGCCGCGGCGGAAGAGGCCGAGAGCTGGTGTTCGATGCGCTCCGCGGCGCGGGCGTCGACGGTCAGGACGTTCCAGTTGAGCGGGCGTTGCGCCGTGACGCTCATGGCGGTCATGAGGTCGATCTCATCGGGACTGAACGAGTCGAGGCAGCCGTTGGTGATGTACTCGAGGGTGGTCCCCTCGTGCGCGCCCACCTCTTCGGAGAAGGCGAGCATCTCGCGGCGGTCTGCGTAGCGCGAGCTGATGGGGCGCCCGTCGCCGTCTGAGTGCGTGCGTGACTGCGACGAGGAGAAGCCCAACCCCCCTGCGTCGATCGACTCGGCCAACAGGGCGCGCATCGCGGCGATCTCCTCGTCGGTCGCCACTTCCTCCCCGCGGGCGGATCCCATGACCTTGCGCCGGAGTGCGCAGTGACCGACGAGGAAGCCCGCGTTGACGCCGAGCCCTCCGTCGAGTGCCCCGAGGTACTCGGCGAAACTGGACCAGCTCCACGGGACCCCGTGCTCGAGCGCGGCGAGCGGCATGCCTTCGACCTTGGCCATCATGCGACGGATGTAGTCGGCGTCCTCGGCGTTGATCGGCGCCAGGGTGAACCCGCAGTTCCCCCCGATCACCGTCGTCACCCCGTGCACGTTGGACGGGGACGCCGTCGGGTCCCAGAAGAGCTGTGCGTCGTAGTGGGTGTGCGGGTCGACGACGCCCGGCATCACGCAGAGCCCGGTGGCGTCGAGCTCCGTGGCGCCCTGCTCGTCGACCTCGCCGACCACGACGACGCGACCGTCGCGGATGCCGATGTCGGCCTGACGGGCCGGAGCCCCGGTCCCGTCGATCAGCGTGCCGGATCGAATGACGTAGTCGAGCATGTGTCCTCCGGAAAGCAGCCGGAACCGTGATCGGCGAAGGTCCGAGCGGCCCAGGGCTGCGAAATCTGACGGGGCGTCAGCTTAGACCTGACCTCCGGCGCCGCGGCGAGGCGGCGAGCCCGGTCGGGCCGGAGGTTCAGGTTTGTCTGTCCTGCTCCCGCTGCTGGCGGGACCGCCACTTGACGCGTCCCGTTCTGACCCACCCTCTGATGAGGCTGAAGAATCCGAACGCCAGGAACAGGAGAATGACGGCGAGCACCACCCAGCCGACCCATCCCTGGCCGCTGGCCTCGTAGGCGACGAGGACGGCGAGCGGCATCGGCGGAGTCAGCCAGGCCAGTTCTGTGTCGGGATGATCCCTTCTTCGTACTGGCGCACGATGGTGGCCCGGATCTCCTCCAACCTGGTTTCGACGGCCTCTTGGCGGGTCACGAGCGAGCCGAGCTGCCCTTCGAGGTCGGCGAGGACGCGGCGGACGTCCTCGGGCGAGGTCAGGTCGAGCGTCGCCATTTCGGCGTGCACGGCCACCAGCACGTCGGCGCGGGCGAACACGCCCGGATCGAGGTCGACGCCCGACCCGGGCTCGTCCGGCTCCGACCAGCCCGCGCCCCACGAGCGGCCGGCGAGGACGTCGGGGAGATCGTCGACGACCTCCTTGGAGCTGGGCGCATCCGTGGCCAGGCGGTGCCGGAGGATGGCGACGTCGTCGGCCAGGACGCTCCGGGCATAGATGAGCGCTTCGAGGTCACGCCGCAGGGCGTCTCGCCAGGCTCGCACCGGCGTGGCGCCGTGGGCATCGGCGACACCCGCCGACTCTTGGAGGATCCGATCGATGTCCTCGAGAAGTACCGGCTCGTCGTCGCCCGCACTCCCCCCGGCCTCGCGGCCACCCTCGTCATCCGGCAGGGGCGCCTGAGCTGATGGCACCGGGTCACACTCCTCCGCGGCACCGCCCGAATTTCGCGGCCTGGCGCCTCCTCCGACCTCTCTACCATCGGAGACACATGGTCGTAAGTGCTGATCGTCACTATTTCGGGCAACTTCTGGCCGGCCCCGCACGGCGGCCGCCAGCGCCTGCCCAGCTTTCCGCCGCCGCCTGTGGACAACGCCGTCATCCCAGGCCAACCGCCACACAGCCCAGGCGGTCCCCAACTCGTCCACAAGGTGTGCCTGTTGTCGTCCACAGCCGGGCACTTCCCCGTAAGAACGGCACGTGCTTTGCTCTGTCGATGGGCCCCGCACCGTCACGCTCGACACGGTGGTGCCGGTGGTCCTGAACCTGCACGCCACCTCAGAAGGCGTGTTGCCGGGGCAACTCCTGGAGCGGGCCATCCACGCCGGCTACATCGACGCGGGACGTTTCAAGATCCCCGACGCGAACGTGCAGCCCGCCAGCCTCGACCTGCGCCTCGGCGAGCGGGCACTCCGGATCCGCTGCAGCTTCTTGCCCGGTGCCGACTCCGTCGAGCGGAAGCTGAAGGACTACATCCTCGACGAGATCGACCTGCGGGGGGACGGGGCGATGCTCGAGGCCCGGTGCCCGTACCTGATCGAGCTCAAGGAGCGGCTCGACCTCCCCGCCGCGTTGCGCGGCAAGGCGAACCCCAAGAGCTCGACCGGGCGCATCGACGTCTTCACTCGTGTCATCACCGATCACAGCGACCGCTTCGACGAAGTCGCGCCCGGGTATCACGGGCCGCTCTACCTCGAGGTGGTGCCGCTGTCGTTCGCGGTCCGGGTGAAGGAAGACCTCGCGCTGAATCAGCTACGGCTGTCCATGGGCAGGCCATGGCTGAGCGACGACGACGTGCGCGCCACGCATCTGGCCGAGCCCATCCTGTTTCGTCGCGGCGTACCGGTGCCGGTGGAGGAGCTCGTGCTCTCGAACGGCCTCTTCCTGGGCCTCGACCTGCGTGGTGACACCCGCGGTCAGGTCGGTCACAGCACGCGCGACAGCGCCCCGCTGTTGGATCTCACGACGGGAGTCGAGGTGGACCCCAGGTCGTTCTGGGATCCCGTGTACCGCGAGGAGGGTGACCGTCTCGTCCTGTCACCGCGCCGGTTCTACTTGTTGATGTCCGACGAGGCCGTCAGCATCCCGCCCAATCTGGCGGCGGAGATGACCGCCTACGACCCCACGAGCGGCGAGCTGCGCACGCACTACGCAGGGTTCTTCGACCCTGGCTTCGGGTTCGACCCTGCCGGCCGGTTCCGTGGGTCACGCGCGGCACTCGAAGTGCGAGCGCACGACGTGCCGTTCATGGTCGAGAACGGCCAAGCGGTGTGCAAGCTGACCTTCGAGCGCATGCTCGAGGAGCCGACTGCGCTCTACGGCAGCGGCATCGGCTCGTCGTACCAGCAGCAAGAGGAAACCCTCAGCCGGTACTTCCGCCGCACGCCCGACTGAGCGTCCGTTCAGTGGCGGCGTGGCGCTGCCACCTCGCGCGACGCACCGCGGCGTGCGCTTCGAGGCTTGGGCGACGCCGCCGGTGGCGTCCACGCACGCACAATTCCAACCGCGCCACGCGGCGCATCGCCAGTTACCTCCGTTGTCCGTGGGTAAGTGACTGAGCCGAGGGGGGTCGCTTGCGCCGACTGCGCCGCAGCCCGCGCGCGGACTCCCCGTGTGTGTGAGCGCGGTCGGCCGGGGTTCGCCCCGCCACTGTGTGAGAAGAGCGCCCGGAGCCGACGCGCGGGGCGTGGGTAGACCGAAGACGACGGGCCGATCGGGGACCAAGGAGGGATCGATGTCCGACCAGCACGACACCCAAGGTGTCGTCACCAACCTGGAAGAGGTGTTCTTGTCGGGGACGTTCGAGCACGCGGCCGCGCCGGCGCGCTCGCTACCGCCCGGGACTGCCGGGCCGCGGCGTGCCGCTCATGATTCGGCGCTCGAGCAGATCTTTCTGTCGGATCGCTTCGGGAAACGACTGCCTGCACTGCGAACCGCCTGGCGGCCCGCCGCGCACCGAGCGGACGGAGAGAGAGGTGGCGCCGAGGCCGTTCCGATCCCTCTGCCGAGCGGCGTGCCGCGGCATCGAGCCGTCGCAGCCTTCAGCGCCGCTGCTGCCGCGGCACTCGCCGTGGCTGGACTGGCCGCCGCACCCGGACGCCACGCCGGCGGCGGGCTCCCGGCGATCGCCGCCGAAGGCCCCGGCGCAGGGGAGAGCGGAGGACGCGCGCCGGCGACACCGGCGTCCCCGGGACGTGGGGCCGGCCTTGGCAGCGGGCCAGCACACGGGGTCCTGACCAGCAAGATCGTCTCCAACGTCCCGAACGCCCCGAACGCCCCTCCGGGCGGCCGCGGCTCGGCGTCCGCTGCAGCAGGCGGTTCTGGCGCGCCATCGACCGGGACGCCCGCCGTGTACCAGGGTGCGGGTGCCGGCGCCGGTACGGATGGTGGCGAGGGCGGTGGCGCGACACCGACACCGCCACCGTCACCGCCAGCCCCGCCTGCGTCCGCACCCCCGCAGCAACCCGCGCCGACGATCGTCACCGGCGCGTTGTCGGCGGCGAGCGGCATGGTCGACGGTGTCGCGAGCAACGTCGGCGCGACCGTCGCGACAACCGGCAATCAACTCACATCCACTGTGCCCGCAACGGCGCCGATAGGAAGTGTGATCGGCAATGTCGGGACGCTCGTCGCGGTGTTCGGACAGTCGCCGGGCGTTTGACAACGGCATCACAACAGCGACATCGCAGAAATGGTGCATGGGTTCCATGAGCGGAATGTGTTTTTCAGAGTCCCAACCAGTGTTCGAAATGAATGCTGATCGAATCTGCAAAACCTCGCACTCACAGTCACATCACCGCTATATGGTTGCCGTAGAGGGGGTAAGAGCATTGGGTCCCGGACCATCCGCGCTCCGATACGCATCGCCCCCGCCAGTTGGAAAGTTTCTGGTGGAGGAAGATGGAGGGATTGACGCCAGACGCGGCGAGTCCTGACGAGCTCGCGAGTCTCGAAGACGTCTTCAGATCGCGCAGCTTCGGACGCCCGCTTCCGAGTGCGGCGGCCGCGGCGATACCCGCAGCCGCGGCGGTGGTGCGGCGCGTCCGCCCGGGGTTCTTGCCCCGGAACCCGTTCATCGCATCCGTTGCCGCCTGCGCGGCTGCAGGCTCCGTCGTCGCGGGACTCGTCGTCGGACCCGGGCCGATCATCCAACCGTTGATCTCCGCGCAGTCGTCGGGTCCTGGCCCCGATGACGTGCCGAACTTCACGCCGGCACCGGCATCGTCTCCGCCGCCGACCGCGCCGGCCGCGCCGGCGCCGACGAGCGGGACGGTCGCGAGCAGTTTCTCGACACCGGTGGCCCACACAGCGGGCGGCGCCACCGGCAGCGCGGGGTCGTCGAGCGCGGTCCTCGCCGTTGTCTCCACGGGCGCACCGTCGACGAGCGCGCCGGCGAGCACCGTGGCCGGCACCGGGACGGGCACGTCAGGCACTGGTTCGGTCACGGTGACCACCACCCCGCCGACCACGACGACCACGGTTCCGAACGGATCGTCCACGGGCGGCGGCACCGGGACGAGTGGTGGCGGCACCACGACGAGCAGCGGGGGAGCCGGGACGGGCGGCACGACGACGACCACGACTGGTGTCGGCAACGGAAACGGCAGCGGCACCGGCTCGGGCAACGGCCAAGGTGGCACGGGCACCGGGACGGGTACGGGCCAGGGGAACGGTAACGGCAACGGTCAGGGCGACGGCAACGGCCAGGGTGGCTGCGGTGACGGTCATGGTGACGGTCACGGCGGCGGCGGCCAAGGCTGGGGCGGCAACGGTGACGGCGGCAACGGTGACGGCGGCAACGGTGGCTCCGGCGACTGGGGCTCCGGCGGTGCGGGCACCGGCGGCTCGGCTGGGACCGGCGGGGCCGGCGGCGGATCGGGGACCTGGGGTCAGAGCCACTGAGGCTCACCGGGCGTGGCGCTTCGGCGCCTCGCGGTGGCTGGTAAGTATGCGGGTGTCGCCGGTCGAGCGCGCCGGTGCGAGCGAGGTCACCAATGAACTACACGAACCTGGGCACCGCCGGTCTGCGGGTCTCGCGGGTCTGTCTCGGGATGATGGGCTTCGGGAACGGCAGCGATCGGCCGTGGGTCATCGAGGAAGAGGACGCCGAGCCCATCGTCAAGGCCGCAGTCGAGGGCGGGGTCACGTTCTTCGACACCGCGGACACCTACTCCGCGGGCGCAAGTGAGGTCGCCACCGGCAGGCTGGTGCCGAAGTACCTGAGTCGTGACGAAGCGGTCATCGCCACGAAGGTGTTCATGCCGGTGACGCCGGGCGAGAACGGTGGCGGACTCGGCCGCAAGCACATCCTCTCGGGGATCGACGCGTCCCTCCGCCGCCTCAACATGGAGTACGTCGACCTCTACCAGATCCACCGTTGGGACCCCCGCACGCCGATCGAGGAGACGATGGAGGCCCTCCACGATGTCGTCCGCGCCGGGAAGGCCCGCTACATCGGCGCCAGCAGCATGTTCGCGTGGCAGTTCGCCAAGGCGCAGCACACCGCGGAGACACACGGCTGGACGAAGTTCGTCTCGATGCAGAACCACTACAACCTGATCTACCGGGAGGAGGAGCGCGAGATGATCCCGCTCTGCCTCGATCAGGGAGTCGGGTGCATCCCGTGGAGCCCGCTCGCCCGCGGCGTGCTCGCAGGGACACGCACGCGCGACGGCGAGCGGCATACGACGCGTTCGAGCACCGACGCCTTCACCGACTACCTCTACGCACAGCCAACCGACTTCGACGTCGTCGATGCGGTCGGGCAGGTTGCGTCGGCCCGGGGCGTGCCACCGGCCCAGGTGGCGCTGGCATGGTTGCTCGCCAAGCCGGGCGTGACGGCGCCAATCGTCGGTTCCACGAAGAAGCGCCACCTAAAGGACGCGCTCGCCGCCGAGCAGCTCGAGCTGTCGCCCGACGAGATCGCGCAACTCGAGAAGCCCTACGTGCCACACCCCGTGCTGGGCCACTTCTAAGACCCTCCAAGACGAAGGGCGGCGCCGGTCACGGCCCGAACCGGGCCGGTCGTTCCGATAGGGTCCGCGCGGGGGTTCAACCCGGCACCGGACATCGGGGGTGGCATGCGAGTCGCGCTGACAGTGGCCGATTTCTTGAATCGGGCGGCGCTCGTCTACGGCGGCCGCGTCGCGCTGGTCGACGAGCCCGGCGTCGCCGGCTCGCTCGGCACGCAGACCTACGGCGAGCTCGAAGCCCGGGCGCGAGGCATGGCCCTCGCCCTCGACGGGCTAGGTGTCGGCCACGGCGAACGTGTCGCCATCGTCAGCCCCAACTCGGGCCGGTTCCTCACGTCGTACTTCGGGGTCAGCGCGTTCGGGCGCGTCCTGGTCCCGATCAACTTCAGGCTGACGGCCGACGAGATCGCCTACATCGTCGGCCACTCCGGGGCGTCCGTCCTCCTGTACGACCCGGATCTCGCCGGCGAGGTGGACCGGATCAAAGTCAGTCACCGTTTCTGCCTCGACGGTGTCGACGACGCCACGCTGTTCGAGCCTGCGCCGGCCGGCGCCGCGCCCGAACCATGGGAGCCCGACGAGAACGCCACCTGCTCGGTGAACTACACGTCGGGCACGACGGCACGACCGAAGGGGGTCCAGCTCACCCAGCGCAACTGCTGGCTCAACGCCACCGCGTTCGGCTGGCACACCGGCGTCAGCGATCGTGACGTCCTGCTCCACACGTTGCCCATGTTCCATTGCAACGGATGGGGGATGCCCTACGCCGTGACCGGGATGGGCGGCACCCACATCGTGTTGCGCAAGGTCGACGGCGAGGAGATCCTCTCGCGCATCGAGCGCCACGGTGTCACGCTCCTGTGCGGGGCGCCGGCGGTGGTGGCGGCGATCCTGGCCGCGGCGGAGACGCGCACCGCCGAAGGCAGGGCGCTGCCGGGCCGGGGTACCGTCCGGATCGTCGTCGCCGGGGCGCCGCCGCCGTCCAAGACGATCGAGCGGGTGGAAGCCGAGCTCGGGTGGGAGTTCATCCAGATCTACGGGCTCACCGAGACCGCCCCGTTGTTGACCATCAACCGGGCACCGGCCGAGTGGGACGCGCTCGACGCCGGCGCGCGGTCGGTGCTGCTCAGCCGGGCCGGGACGCCCGCGCTCGGCGTCCAGATCGCCGTTGACGCCGACGGGGAGGTGCTGGCCCGCTCGAACCACGTGTTCGCCGGCTATTGGGAGCAGCCGCGCGAGACGGCGGAGGCGCTCGAAGGGGGCTGGTTCCACACGGGCGACGGGGGCCACCTCGACGAGGCGTATGTCGTGATCTCGGACCGGAAGAAGGACGTGATCATCACCGGGGGCGAGAACGTCTCCTCCATCGAGGTGGAGGACTGCCTCTACCAGCACGAAGCGGTGGCCGAAGTAGCGGTGATCGGGGTGCCCGACGAGAAGTGGGGCGAGACCATCAAGGCGCTGGTGGTCGTGCGCGAGGGTTACGACGCGAGCGAGGAGGAGCTCATCGCGCACTGCCGCGAACGGCTGGCGCATTTCAAGGCGCCCACGAGCATCGAGTTGCGTGTCGCGCTGGACCGCACGGCGACCGGCAAGCTCCAGAAGTACAAGCTGCGCCAGCCCTACTGGGCGGGACGGGAGCGCTTCGTCAACTGAGTCGGGTGCGCAGGCGCACCACCCCGGCGCGCAGCCGGGGCGTCATTCGGGGTGGTCGCCTTCCGCGGGCACATGCGAGCGCTCTTCGAGCACCAGGTGACCCGGGCCGTCGAACGCCGCCGCGACCTCGCCTGCGACGAGACGGCGGAGGGGGTCGCCGACGATGTCGCGCCGCCAGCCCGAATCGAGGCGGCTCGGCTCGCCGCAGAGGAACTGCGCGATGTCGGCCCGGGTTGCGAGCAGTCCCTGGTCGAAGTCGAGATCGTCGGCGATCTGGCGGACGAGTCCCGAGCAGACGGCGACGGCCGCCCCCGGCGCGGGCGCGTCGCGGTTCTCTGCCGGCATGTGGATCTCGCTCGAGGGCAGCGCCAGCCCGCGTTCGACCGCGGCGAGGATCTCCGCCGCGCGTCCCTGCGCGAGGTGGCGACCGTCGACCCCGCGCGTCCGCCGGAGCTCGGTGGCCGACCGGGGCGGCCGCTGGGAGAGTGCGAGCAGCCCGAGATCCGAGAGCACCATGCGCCGGGGCCGGTTGGTCGCGGCCGCGGTGCGCTCGCGCCACGCGGCGACTTCCTGGGCGACGGCGCGGGCCTTGCGCGACATGCTGCGGACGTCACCGAGCTTCCACCATGCCTCTTCGGGGACGCGGGGCGGGGTGCGGTCTCCCAAGACTTGCGTGCACTCGTTGCGCGCCCATTCGAGCCGCCCGAGGGCCTCGAGGCGCGCCGTCAGGACCGATCGCAGTTCGAGCAGGTGTGCCACGTCGCTGACGGCGTACTCGATCTGGCGGTCGCTGATCGGCCGCATGAGCCAGTCCGAGAGCCGGTCCGCTTTCGGCAGCGTGACGCCGAGCACCTGGTCGACCAGCCGGCCCAGCGACGGTGTGGACATGCCGAGGAAGCCGGCCACGATCTGCGTGTCGAACACGGCGGTCGGGACGGCGCCGCACGCAGCCTGCAACACATCGAGGTCCTGGAAGGCGGCGTGTGCGACGGCGGTGCCGGGCCCCCCGAAGATCGTCGCAAGGGGCTCGGGGTCGACGGCGAGCGGGTCGACCAGCGCCACTTCGTCGGCCCAGGCGATCTGGATGAGCGCGAGATCCGGCGCGTAGGTGCGCTCCGTGTGGAACTCGGTGTCGAAGGCGTAGTAGTCCTCGGCCGCCACCGCTGCGACCACGTCGTCCAGGCCGGCCCGGTCCGTCACCATGGGCACCGCCCCCGACGACGTCATGCGTCGGGTCGCGTCATCGACATGTCGTCGAGCAGTCGTGCGTGCGATGGGGATCCATGGGCGTGCGTGCCGGCCCGAGCCGGACGCGCGTCCAACAGAAGTCGCCCCGCCGTGGCCGCCGCCGAGGTTACCCGGTCGCGTCCGCGCCGGGACACCTTCTTTCCTGCTCAGAGCCAGAATTTGCGAGGTGGCGCCTTTTGGCATTGCATCAGGGGTTTCCCCGTCTGCAAAGAGGGAATCGCTACACTGTGCCATCGCCGCGACCGACATCAGCCCTGGTAGGAGCGTGCGGCCGCGAGATGATGACTTCTGGCTCTGTTTCCGTCACCAATGAACCGATAAGAGTGAAGAGTCCGCGTGCGAGGGGGAAGACGAAGTGATGGCCAAGAGCAACCTTGGCGGTGACGACTTCGAAGGGGACAGTGAAGCGACGCGGGTTGCAGGCGCAGCCGGCGACGCAGGCGGCCAGACACGCACCGTCGAATCCATGCTGCAAGAGATCAGCTCCGCCGGGGGCGACGCGCCGTCAGCTGCGCCGCGGATGGGCAAGTACGACCAGCTGTGGCAGCTCTCGATGGCAGACCCCCACACCGGCCTCGCCAACCAGCTCCTGCTCCTCGACCGGCTGACCCAGGCACTGGCGCGCCACCGCCGCCACGGGGGCGAAGTCGTCGTGTGTCACATCGAGCTCGACAACCTGGCCGAGATCAACCTCGACCTCGGGTACACGGTCGGCAACACCGTCCTGTGCGACATGTCGCGCCGGCTCACCTCGGTGCTGCGCGCCGAGGACACGGTGGCGCGCGTGGGGGGGAGCGAGCTCGTCGTCGTGGTCACCGTGAACGACGAGCAGGCGGTCGGCCCGCTGATGCGGCGGCTGCAGCACACGCTCGACGAGCCGGTGCTCGCGGGCGGGCAGAGCATCCGCCTGCACGCGTCGCTCGGCGTGGCGATCGCGGAGGACAGCGAGTCTGCCGAAGAGGTGCTCGCTCGAGCGGACCGCTCGACTCGCGTCACCAAGCGCTAGCCGGAGGGCGCGCCGACGCGCGCGATCGCACGATGGGGCAGACGCCCCCGCACCGCCCCCCAACGGTCGTTGGGTGCCCGCCGTCGTCACCCCCCGGGAAACCGGGCCCATCGGCCCGGGTGAAAACAGGAGTATCGGCTCTATTGGCCAAGCCCAATTCCAGCAAAATTATTGCCGATGTCGATGTACAGCGAGCTGCTCTCAGGCGTATGTGCCGAAGTCGATCCCCTGCCGCTGCCGTCGTCGCGGGACGATCTGATCGTCATCCTGCTGCAATGCCGCCGCAGGCTGCAGCCTCACGGCGGGCACATCATGACCGAGGACCTCGCACTCGAGCTCGACCACGATCGGATGCTCCTGCGCCTCTGCACCGCGATGGGCATCGAGAGCGACCCCAGCTGGTTCACCAACCCGCTCGCCGAGCGCGGGCGCCTCGAAGCGCTGCTGCGCGAGGCGGGAGTCGACTTCCGCACGCTCGACGACCACCGCCGCGTCAAGGTCGCGTAAGAGTCAGCTCTTGGGGTTCTTCGGGGTGCCGCCCTTTCGTTCGGCGAGGACGGCGGCGTAGACGGCCGCCTCGGTGCGCCGCCGCATCCCCAGTTTCGAAAGCAGGCTCGAGACGTAGTTCTTGACGGTCGCCTCGGCCAGGAACAGTTGTTCGGCGATCTGGCGGTTCGACTGTCCCTGGGCGATGAGCTCGAGCACTTTTCGTTCCTGCGGGGTGAGCACGGTGAGGCGCGATTCGGCCTCCTGGTCCTTGCGCAGACGGTCGAAGAGCTCTTGGGTCAGAGCGGGGTCGAGCAGGGACATGCCCTGGCTCACCCGGCGGATGTCCCCGAGGAGGTCGCCCCCGCCCACCTCTTTCAAGACGTAGCCCGAGGCGCCGGCCATGATCGACGAGAACAGCGCGTCGTCGTCGGAGTACGAGGTCAGCATCAGGCAGCGCACCTGCGGAGCGACGGACTGGATCTCGCGGCACACCTCGATGCCGTTGCCGTCGGGCAGGCGGACGTCGAGGATGGCGACGTCGGGCTCGAGGTCGCGGATCAGCTTGAGGCCTTGCTCCGCCGTCGCAGCCTCACCGACGACCTCCATGTCGTGCTCAGCCTCGAGGAGCGTTCGCAAACCTGTCCGCACCAGTTCGTGGTCGTCGAGGACGAAGACTCGAATCGCCATCTACCCAATATTGCCACGGGGCATCGGCGCCGCCCGACAGGACCGCGCACGCGCGGGTGCCGGTTCTATCCTGGCCCGGTGCAGCCTTTCGACCGGATCGACGACCCCGTCAAACTGCGTCGCCTGGTCCAGGCCATCCTGATCCTCGACGCGGAACTCCACTTGCCCGTGGTCCTGCGCCGCATCATCGAAGAGGCGTGCGACCTCGTCGACGCGCAGTACGGCGCGCTGGGCGTGTTGTCCGAAGACGGGCGCGCGCTCGACCAGTTCCTCACCGTCGGACTGACCAGTGAGGAGGAACAGGCGATCGGGCCCCGGCCAACGGGCCGGGGGGTGCTGGGCACCCTGATCGCCGACGACGAGCCTCTGCGCCTGGCCGACATCGCGTCGAGTCCCGACTCCTACGGCACGCCCCCCAACCACCCCAAGATGACGTCGTTCCTCGGGGTGCCGGTCCGCGTCCACGGGGAGGTCTACGGCAACCTGTACCTCACCAACAAACGCACCGGCTCCGAATTCTCCGAGGACGACCAGGAGCTCGTGGTCGCGCTGGCCATGGCCGCCGGCATCGCCATCGAGAACGCGCGGCTGCACGGGCTCGTCCGAGACCGCGCCCTCACCGAGGACAGGGACCGCATCGCGCGCGACCTGCACGACTCGGTGATCCAGCGTCTCTTCGCCATCGGGCTCTCACTGCAGGGAACGGCGCGCTTGGTCGAGCGACCCGAGGCGGTCATGCGGATCGGCGAGGCGATCGACAAGCTGGACGACACCATCCGCCAACTGCGCAAGGCGATCTTCGACATCGAGCTCACCATCAACAAGGAAGGGCTCCATCCCAAGGTGCTCGACCTGGTGCACGAGCTGCGCCCGGTGCTCGGGCTCTTGCCGCAGGTCTCCTTCAGTGGCCCGGTCGACACGGTGGTGACGGGACAGCTCGGCGAAGAGGTGCTGGCCGTCCTGCGTGAGGCCCTGACCAACGTCGGCAAGCACGCCCGGGCCACGCAGGTGATCATCACGATCGCGGCCGGGGAGGAGCTCCGGCTGGTGGTCGCCGACGACGGCGTCGGCATGGGCGAGTCGCCGTCCTCGGGTCTGGGCCTCAAGAACATCCGCCAGCGGGCGGAGCGCCTGGGGGGCGACATGGACCTCGGTACGTCCCGTGAAGGCGGGACCCGGCTCACGTGGCACGTGCCGCTCGAGCCGGCGGGGGTCTCGTAGCGGCGGGAGGAATGGGCAGTGCGATTGCTGGAAAGGGGATCGATATGACGACCACAGCGACAACGGCACCGGTCCCCGAACACCACGGGATGGCGAACGCCCTGTGGAAGCGGCAGCTCTACAAGTACCCGAACACGCTGCCACGCATCGGCTACCTGGCGATCGTCGTACTCACGACGATCATGCTCTATTACCTCTACTACGTGGAGGGGGCGGTCACGCCGCGGCTCCTGCCCTACTACCACATGTCGTTCCAATTCTTCTTGTACCTGCTGGTCGTCTCCAACGCGATCGGCGCGTTCAGCGCGTTCATCGGCGGGCTCTCGGACAAGATCGGCCGGGCCAACCTCACGATCTACGGGACGCTGCTGGTGGCGCTCATCCAGCTGCTGGCCATCCCGCACATCAGCGACAAGTACGGGTTCGCTGCGTGTTATTGCGTAATCGGCTTCGTCGAGGGCGTCATCCTCGTGTCGACACCGGCGCTGATGCGGGACTTCTCGCCCCAGATGGGGCGCGGGGTGGCGATGGGGTTCTGGGCGCTCGGACCGACCATGGGCGCGCTGTGTGCCAGCGTGGTGGCGACACGCACGCTCGACCACCTCCAGCCGTGGCAGGACCAGTTCGTCATCTCGGGCATCGTGTGCCTCTGCGTCGTGGCGATCTCGTTCGTGTTCTTGCGCGAGCTCTCGCCACAACTACGCGACCAGCTCATGGTCAGCGAGCGCGAACGGGCGCTGGTCGAGGCACGCGCGATGGGGATCGACGTCGAGCGGGCGATCGCGCACCCGCTGCGCACCATGCTCAAGGTCGACCTGGTGCTGTCGTCGTTCGCCATCTCGGTCTTCCTGCTCTTCTATTACGCGTCGGTCAGCGTGCTCACGATCTACTGGGTCGTCACGTTCAACCGGACCACGTCGGACGCGAACGGCATCAACGTCTGGCTGGCGGCGTTCTTGTCGGCCGGCCTGGTCGTGGCCGGCGTGCTCTCCGACTGGGCGAAGGTGCGCAAGCCGTTCATGCTGATCGGTGCCATCTGCGCCATGGTGATGATGCTCTTCCTCATCCACCAGACGGGCGACCCGCACACCGGGTACTACTCGAACGTCCTGGTGATCGTGCTGCTGGCCGTCTCCATCTCGGTCGCGTACGCACCCTGGATGGCCAACTACACCGAGCAGGTCGAGTCGCACAACCCCGCCCTCACTGCCACCGGCCTCGCCATCTGGGGCTGGATCCTGCGCATCGTGGTCGCCCTCTCCTTCCTGGTGCTGCCCTACGTCGTCACCACCTCCACCGTGCTGGTCGACAACCAGAACGCCGGCGCGACGCTGCAGGCGATCCAGTCCGCGCAGCCGTACGCGCCCGACACGTCTACGTTGAAGTGCAACCCGACGCCGGCGCCGCCCGACGTGATCGCCAGCCTGCAGACCACCCCCCAGGCGCGACCCGAGCTCGGCACGCTGGCCACCATCCTGCGCGAGTGCAACAGCACCCACGACCTGCTGAAGGCCCTCACGGCTGCCGGTGGCATCACGAACCCGCACGTCCTGGGGCTGAACGCCTTCAACCCGCTCGCCCTCGACGTGCAGAACGGCAAGCCGATCACCCAGGCCCAGATCGCCGGGGTTGCCAAGTATTCGCCCAACCTGGCCAGTCTCCTGGTGTCCGAGCAGAAGCTGGTGCCCGCCCAGCACACCTCGCCGGGCGAGTGGAAGCGCTGGTGGACCGTCTGTCTCCTCGGCCAGCTCGTGTTCGCGATCCTCGTCTTCTTCATGCGCGGCCGGTGGAGCCCCCGTGCGGCGCGGCGCGATCTGGATGCGCACGACCGCATGGTCTCCGAGGAGCTCGCGAAGCTCACAGCCGAGGAGCCGGTCGCGGTGTCCTGACCTCGTGAGCGAGGTGGCAGGATCGGGACATGCGAGAACTGGAGCACTGGGTCGGGGGGAAGTCCGTGGCCGGCACCTCGGGGCGTGTCGGTCCCGTGTACGACCCGGCCCGCGGGGTGCAGACGGCCACGGTGCCGCTGGCCTCGGTGGACGAGGTGGACGCGGCGGTGGACGCTGCCGCCGACGCGGCGGCCGAGTGGGCCTCGGGGTCGTTGAGCGCACGCGCCGCCGTGCTGTTCCGCTTCCGCGACCTGGTCGCCGGTGCCGCCCCTGACCTCGCGGCCGCCGTCACCGCCGAGCACGGCAAGGTCCTGAGCGACGCCGCGGGCGAGGTCGCGCGCGGGCTCGACAACATCGAGTTCGCGTGCGGCATCCCGCACCTGCTGAAGGGGTCGCACTCGACCGAGGTGTCGGGCGGCGTGGACGTCCACACCGTCCTCGAGCCGCTCGGCGTGGTGGCCGGCATCACGCCGTTCAACTTCCCGGTGATGGTCCCCCTCTGGATGATGGCCAACGCCATCGCGTGCGGGAACGCGTTCGTCCTGAAGCCCTCGGAGAAAGACCCGTCGCCATCGCTGCTCCTGGCCGAGCTGGCGAAGGAGGCGGGGCTGCCCGACGGCGTCCTCAACATCGTCCACGGCGACGCCGTCGCGGTCGATGCGCTGCTCGAGCACCCGGGCGTGGCCGCGGTGTCCTTCGTGGGTAGCACGCCGATCGCGCGTCACGTCTACGAGACCGGTGCCCGCCACGGCAAGCGGGTGCAGGCGCTCGGTGGCGCGAAGAACCACATGGTGGTGCTGCCCGATGCCGACGTCGGCGCGGCGGCGGATGCGGCCATCTCGGCCGGCTACGGGTCGGCGGGCGAGCGCTGCATGGCGGTCTCGGTCGTTGTCGCCGTCGGCGGCGTGGGCGACCAGCTCGTCGACGCGATCGCCGCCCGCGTCCCGTCGGTGGTCGTCGGGCCGGGGAGCGACCCCGAGTCGCAGATGGGCCCGCTCGTCACGGCGGAGCACCGCGCCCGGGTGCGCGCGTACGTCGACGGCGCCGAGGCGGAGGGCGCGCGCCTGGTGGTGGACGGCCGCGGGGAGTGGTCCGAAGGCTTCTTCTTGGGCTGCACGTTGCTCGACGGCGTCGAGCCGGGCATGCGTGTCTACGACGACGAGATCTTCGGCCCCGTGCTCGGTGTCGTGCGGGTGGACACCTACGAGGAGGCGGTGTCCCTCGTGAACGCCAATCCCTACGGCAACGGCTCGGCGATCTTCACCCGCGACGGCGGGGCCGCGCGTCGCTTCCAGCACGAGGTGATGGCGGGCATGGTGGGCGTCAACGTCGCCATCCCCGTCCCCGTGGGCTTCTACTCGTTCGGGGGTTGGAAGTCCTCGCTCTTCGGCGACTCGGCCATGTACGGGCCGGAGGGGATCCGCTTCTACACCCGGCCGAAGGTGGTCACCTCGCGGTGGCCCGACCCTTCGACGAGCGAGATCGACCTGGGTTTCCCGCGCACGCGCTGATCCCCGCCGCGGTCGTCGTGGCGGGCGCCGCTTGACCCACCGTCGGGGTCACGGTCAACTGGGGCATGCCAGCTCCGGACCCTGTGACCGTCGTGGCCGATCGCCTGGCGATCCTCGATCTCGTGAACGCGTACGCCCAAGGCGTCGACCGCCGGGACGCCGAGGCGGTGGCCGCGCTCTTCAGCGAGCACGGGACGTTCGTCGCGTACGCGACACCGGGTGCAGCCGAGCCGACGAGTCGCAGCGAGGGGTGGGCCGAGATCACCAAGGCCATCGGGACCGCCCGGTACTACCGCCAGACCACGCACACGATCGGGAACCACCTGGCGACCGTGCACGGTGACCGCGCCACGGGTGAGACCCGATGCGTCGCCTACCACGTCCTCGGCGAGGAGGGTGCCGAGACGCTGATGGTCTGGCACATCCGCTATCTCGACGCATACGCCCGCGAGCCCGAGGGGTGGCGCTTCGCGGAACGCGTGCTGCGGGTCGACCTGGTCACCGACCAACCGTTGCGCGCCGGCTGACCCGGACGCGGCGCCGCCGGGCGCGCGCCCCGCGCTGGCGGGCGCAGGCGCAGGAGCGGCGCGCGGCTCAGCGCGGCGGGGTGAGCTCGGCGCGCTCGGCGATCTGGCGCAGCTCCTCCTGGGCTTCGGCCAGCGTGGCCGATCCGAGGTTCAACACCACCCGGCGCGCGCCGAACGCGGCCGCCTGTTCGAGCACCGCCCGGTCGACGGTTGCCGGGGCCGTCACGCCGCTCAGGGTCACCTCGACGGTGGTGGCGTCGCGCCCTGCCGCGGTCGCCTCGTCGGTCAGGAGGCGGAGCGCGGCGGCCAGGTCGTCGCCGCGCAACCCGAGGGAGAGCCAGCCGTCGCCGCGCGTCGCGGCCCGCCGGATGGCGACACGTGTCGTCCCGCCCACCTCGATGGGTACGCCACCCGCGCGGACGGGGCGCGGGAAGGACTGCACGCCGCTGAAGGAGAAGTGCCGCCCGTCGAAGCGCGCGCCGGTCTCCGGGTCGGCACGCCACAGCGCGCGGATGGCGTCGATCGCCTCGTCGGCGCGCGCACCCCGGCTGGCGAAGTCGACGCCGCCCGCCTCGATCTCCTCGCGCAGCCACCCGAGGCCGACCCCGAGGCGGAGCCGCCCGCCGGACAACCGGTCGACCGTCGCGGCGCGCTTGGCCAGCATGAGTGGGTTGTGCATCGGGAGGACGAGCAAACCGGTGGCGAGCCCGAGGGTCGTGGTGACGCCGGCGACATAGGCCAGCGTGTCGAGGGGATCGGGGATGACGCAGTCGTGAGGCAGCGGGACGCGGCCCGACTTCGAATAGGGATATCTGCTCGTGTAGTCGACGGCGAGGACGACGTGTTCGGGCAGGACCAGGGACTCGAAGCCGAGCCGCTCGAGGTCCTGCGCGAAGGGCCCGATCCAGCCGGGGTCCGCGAAGTCGGCCGTGCTCACCGGAGGGATCACCGCCAGCGCGGCGGGCGGGTTCTCGCTCATGACCGCTCATCTTGGCCGATCGCCCGCCCGGCAACTCGAGGGGACTCGGGGAGGGTCGCCGAGACCGTGCCTGCAGGAACCGGCGCCGTAGGGTTGGGCGGATGACGAACGAACGACCGGAGGACGACGCGCGGGCCTGGGCCGACAAGCAGCAGCTGGCGGAGCTGCTCGCCGTCCTCTCCTCCGCCGTCGACCGGGCCGACCGCGACCGCATCGCCTCGTGTTACACGGAGGACTCCTTCGACGACCACGGCACGTTCAAGGGGACGGGGCGCGAGTTCGCCGATTTCGTGAGCCGCCCCGGCCCGATGAGCACGATGCACCACCTGCTCGGTCAGTCCGTCTTCGAAATCGACGGGGACGAGGCGTGGGGCGAGACCTTCTACGTCTTCCACGGGACCGCCGGGCGCGCACAGGTGTCGGGCCACGGCCGCTACGTCGACCACTTCCGGCGCGTCGGCGGCTCGTGGAAGCTCGCGTACCGGCGCGTCGTCCCCGACGCGGTGCCGGCCGGCGACGATCCCTTGGCGTACACGCAGGCGAGCCGTGACCGCACCGATCCCAGTTACGACAAGCGCCGGCGAGTGGAGGAGACGCCAGCGGGCTAGCCGCCCCGGACGCC
>DATJTU010000019.1:0-5797 GCA_035503015.1 Acidimicrobiales bacterium
TGTCTGCGACGACGAGGGCGCGGAGATCCCGGTAGGCGAGGACGGTGTCGTCTACTTCGGGAGCGGCACGCGCAACGTCACCTTCGAGTACAACCACGACCCGGAGAAGACCAGGCAGACCTTCAACGACAAGGGCTGGGCCACCCTGTGGGACATCGGCCATCTCGACGCGGAGGGCTACCTCTACCTGACCGACCGCAAGCTCTTCATGATCGTCTCGGGCGGCGTCAACATCTATCCGCAGGAGATCGAGGACGTCCTCGTGCTCCACCCCGCCGTGGAAGACGTCGCCGTCTTCGGCGTGCCCGAGCCCGAGATGGGCGAGGAGGTCAAGGCTGTCGTCCAGCCCGCACCTGGCGTCGTGCCCGGACCTGAGCTCGAGACAGAGATCATTGCGTTCTGCCGCGACCACCTCTCGCACTACAAGTGCCCGCAGTCGGTCGACTTCACCGAGGCGCTGCCGCGTGGCGAGAACGGCAAGCTGTACAAGAAGGTGCTGCGCGAGGCCTACTGGGCGAACTCTGCTCCCAGCACGCCCTGAACCTCGGCCGGGCTGCGCACGTCGGCGTACCACGCCAGCGCCAGGGCCACCGCGGCGCCGAAGAGCAGGACGTTCGTGATCCCCACCGCCTCGACGACCGGCCCGACGAGCAGGTTCCCGACGCCGACGGTGCCACCGAAGCCCATCATCCACAGCGCGAGGACCCGGCCGCGCACGCTCTCGTGCAGGCGCGACTGGAGCGTCGTGTTGAGCGCCGTGATGAAGGCGAAGTAGAAGGCGCCGGTCACGGCCACATTGACGTCGGCCGGGACGGTCGACCGCTGCAACGCGAAGGAAAAGAGGGCGAGCGAGTACCCCACCAGGCAGACGCGCACGAGCAGCGGCTTCGAGGTGTGCGCGAACACCGTGCCGATCGAGATGGCGCCGAGCAGGGCGCCCGCTCCGAAGCAGGCGTAGAGGATCCCGTAGTCGGCCGACTTGGAGAGGTTGATGCCGAGGTTGTGCGCCGCCACCACCGGCATCTGGCCGATGAAGGCCAGCGCCAGCAGGGAGAAGACGAACACGGTGACGAGGCAGCGCCCCACCACCGGGTCGCGCCGCGCCACCGTGATGCCGGCCGTCAGCTCGCGCCAGCGGCTGGCGTGCGTGGCCATCTGGGGCACCTTGGGCAGGGTGACCACCAGCAGCGCGGCCACGACGAAGAGGTAGGTGGCCGCGTTGCCGGCGAAGACCCACGCCGGGCCGATGGCGGAATAGAGGACGCCGCCGATCACCGGCCCGATGACCCGTGACGCGTTCATCTGGGCCGAATTGAGGGAGATGGCGCCCGGCAGGTCCTGCTTGCCGACCAGCCCGGGGAGGATCGCCGAGTACGCCGGCCCGAACATCGCGCTCCCCGCCCCGACGAAGAGGACCATGACGACGAGCAGGACGTGCGACGGTTGGGGCGAGAGGACGACCAGGGCGACACCCAACGAGAAGACGAGCTGCTCGATCGAGAGCAGGATCAAGAAGCGCTTGCGGTCCACCTTGTCGGCGAGCCAGCCGCCCACCATGGGCAGGACGAGCGTCGGGCCGAGCTGGGCGAAGATGATGACGCCGACGAACGTGCTCGAGTGTGTGAGGTCGTAGGCGTAGGCACCGAGGACGACGTTCTGCATCCACGTGCCGATGTTCGACGCGAAGGCGCCGATGAAGACGATGCGGAAGGTCCGGTGGCCCAGCGCGGCGCGGGCGGTGCCGGTGTGGGCGGGCAGCGGCGTGTCGCCGTCGACGACTGCGTCCTCGATCTCCTCGATCGAGATCGTGCCCTCCGCCTGCCCGTCGGCCTGTTCGGCCCCGAGGCGCCGGCCGGGTTCGTGCTCGCGCTCGGGTCGGCGGTCGGGCGCGGCGGGCACCCGCCCATCGTACGGGAGGGGCTCCGCAGCCCCGCCTGGCTCAGGGGCCGCCGGCCGAGCAGATGCTCCCGCACGGGTTGTCGAACACCGAGACGGGCGCGAGCGGGACGGTCAGCAGCGAGGCGGCGGTCGCATTGCGTTGCACCTGGTAGATCCCGCCCAGCAGGTTGGCCAGCTGTGTCTCGGTGGGGAAGAGGTGGGGTGTCTCCGACGTCGTGAGGGTGACGCGGAGCCGCCAGCCCGCCGGCAGCTCGGTCATGGAGGGGAAGACCGCGATGTCGTCGCGCGTCACCTGTCCGGGGACGACCGGTTGGAGGGACTCGTCGGTCAGCGGGTGCACGGGGAGGAGCGTGGCCCCGCCCTGGAGGTACCAGGTGCGCGACGGGTCGAGCGCGCGCTGTGACCCGATGAGCGCGCCCGAGGAGAGCGGCACGCTGTCGCCGGACGGCGAGACGGCTTCGACCGTCGCGGCGAGCTCGGTGTCGGTCGTGGTCGAGGTGAGATAGACGGTGGCGTCGATCGGGCCCGCCACGACCTCGGGCGAGCTGACCGGCGCGGTGGTGTAGGTCAGGGCGCCGGGCCCGGTGCCGAGTGTCACGTCGTTCATGTCGCAGGGGTCGTTGGTGCCGATCGACTGGAACCCGAGCGCCAGCGCGCCGGCGCCCCACTGGTCGGTCTGGATGTCGCACGGGCTGGTCGCGCCGGCGAAGGTGACGGTGTCCTCCCCGCCGCCGGTGCCCGACGGCTCGGTCGTGGTCAGGTCGCCGTCGTTTTGGGAGAGGGGGTCGCTCCCGCTCCTGCCGGCGGCGAAGTAGTACGTCGTCGGCGGCGCGTCGGGCAGGGGCCACCGCGCCTCGTCGACCCACGAGCCACCGGAGTTCTGGATGTCGAGATGCAGCGGCGTCGTCGTGTCCACGAGCGGCGTGTGCTCGCCGAGCAGCCAGGTGTCGAACCACTCGAGCTCGAGGGCGGAGATGTCGACCCCGGTGCCGGTCGTCACGTGCTGCCACGGCCCCATCAGCAGCTGGTAGCGCGGCGTCACCGGCTGCGACGGCGTCATGGCCCCGTCCTGAGGCCGTCCGTCGTAGAGGTTCTGCAGCTCGACGTAGTTCATCGGCTCCCCGGCCTCGAACAGGTCGTTCCAGCCGCCGACGAGGAAGGCGGGGATGCCGTCGGCCACGACGTCGGGGAGGTCGTGGGCGGGACTGCGCGCCGCCCAGTAGCTGTCGTCGAACGCGCCGTCGCCCTGGCCGGTCTCCACGTTGAGGAGGAGCTTGAGGAACGACACGAGGACCTGGCTGTGCTGTGCCTCCGTCGGCGCGAGATTCGACAGTCCCGTGGACAGCGCGACCGGGTTGCCGCTCTCGGCCGCCGCGATGAGCGGCTGCAGCGCCGGGTTGGTCAGATTCAACCCCGAGAGCAGCGCGACGTACGTGGCGGAGAACTCGGCGTCGGGGATGCCGCCCTGGGTCACCGTGTCCGCGTACAGGTCGTTGCCCGAGATGATTGGGAACATGGCTTTGATCGGCGAGTCCTTGCCGGCCGCCGCCACCGTCTGGAACTGGTTGATGCCCATGTACGACTCGCCGAAGAGCCCCACCGCACCGTCGGCGTGCGGCAGGTGCGCGGCCCAGTGGGCGAGCGTGGCGCCGTCGGTGGACTGCACCGGGTCGAACAGGTCGAACGTGCCGCCCGAGTCGCCCGTGCCGCGCACGTCCGCGATCACGACGATGTAGCCGCGGTCGACGAGATAGTCGATGTTCGTGTTGGCGATGGCCGACGCGTAGGCGATGAACGACTTGCCGTAGGGGGTCTGCTGCAGCAGCACGGGGAAGGGACCGGTCGCAGCTGTGGTGGTGCTCGTCGTCGGGTAGTAGACGTCCGCACGCAGCACCGTGCCGTCGGACATCGTGACGGGCTGGTCGAGCAGTGACCCGGTGCCGTAGCTCGCCGGCTGTGGCGTCCACGACGCGTCCGAGGCCGCGACGGCGTTGACGTGGTCCGCGGCGGACGTGGCCGCACCGACGGTCTGCCGCGCGCCGGCTGCGGGTGCCGGACCTCCTGCGCCCCCGCTCCCGCCGAGCCGCGGGACCAGTGGCGCGACGAAGAGGGCCGAGAACGCGATCACGATCGCGGCCGTGCCCATGGCGAGGCGCCAGGTCACGCTGCCGCGCCACTGACGGATCGGATGGTGGCGCGCCAGGTCGCGCCAGTGTCGCCACGGCGTGAGATGTCTGTGGTGCTGCGCCCCCATGCTCGACGTCCTCCGGCCTCCGCCTCGTCCCTATTCCCTGCTGGGGGAACGGTTCGCACCTTCGTGACCTGCGGTACAGGCCGCGGCAGCCTGGTTGAGCAGGAGAGACAGTGCTGGCCACGCCCGCCTCGACGCGCGGGCGCGTGGCGCACTCGGTCGAGCGGAAGGGGTCGACGCGTCACACCGGGGTGCGCTACCGTTCGCCTGCTCCGGCCGGATGCCGGGGTGGCCCATGTGCAGCGAAGTCCGGTCGAATTCCGGCGCTGTCCCGCAATGGTGAGGCTCCCGAAGGGGAGCGAGCCCAGCCGCCTGACTTGGGTCAACGCAACCAGTCCTCGGAGGAAGGGCGGTTCGTTCGATGCCCTCCATCGGGTGTCGGAGCGGGCGCACTTCGTCCTCCGCGACCAGATGGAGGATGAGCAATGTTCACTAGGTCCCGGCAGAAATGCCTTGTGCCCCTGGTCGCCCTCGTGGCGATCCTGGCCGCCGTCCCGGTGTTGGTGCCGGCTTCAGCTGTGGGCGCGGCGGCGAAGCCTGCGTTCCCGGTCACCGTCCATGCTTCGAACGGGACGGTCCACATCACGTCCCGGCCGACGGCGATCGTCTCGCTGTCGCCGACGGCGACCGAGATGCTGTACTCGATCGGTGCCGGGTCCCAGGTCAAGGCTGTCGACGAGTTCTCGGACTACCCGCCCGGTGCCCCCGTCACAAAGCTCGACGGCAACAACCCGAACGTCGAGGCCATCGCGTCCTACAAGCCCGACCTCGTGGTCCTCTCCGACGAGCCCAGGAGCGTCGACAGCCAGCTCAAGTCGCTTGGCATCCCTGTCGTGAGCGACCCCGCCGCAACGAACCTGTCCCAGGAGTACTCGCAGTTCATCGAGCTCGGGGAGGCCACCGGGCATGAGGCGCAGGCCAGCGCGAAGGTGTCGAAGATCAAGGGGCAGATCGCGCACATCGTCTCGACCGTGCACAAACCCGCCCACCCCGAGACCTATTACTACGAGCTCGACCAGACCTATTACTCGGCGACCTCGAGCACGTTCATCGGGCAGGTGTTGGGGTTGCTCGGATTGCACAGCATCGCCGACGCCGCGAAGGGTGCAGCGGCCAGCGGTGGCTACCCGCAATTGAGCGGCGAGTTCATCCTCAAGTCGAATCCCGACTACATCCTGTTGGCCGACACCCTCTGCTGCGGCCAGTCCGCGGCGACCGTCGCGAAGCGACCAGGGTGGTCGAACCTTGCCGCCGTCAAGGACGGACGCGTGCTCGGGCTCAACGACGACATCGCGTCGCGCTGGGGCCCGCGCATCGTCGTCCTGCTCTCCGAGGTCGCGGCCGAGATGAAGGCGCACCCAGTGTCGTCATGACGGCCACCGCGCCACCGCGCCCGCTCGAGGAGCCGACCATCGGCATCCCAGACGTGCGAGGTCCAGGAGTGCGTCACTCCTGGATCCCGATGGCGATCGCGGCGGTTCTCCTCGTCGTCGTGTCGTTGGTGGCCCTGTGCGTCGGGCCGGTTGCCGTGCCGCTCTCCCAGGTGGTGGGGACACTGCTCGCGCACGTCCCGCTGTTGCACTTTCACACCAACGCCCCGGCCATCAACCAGGCCATCGTGTGGCAGCTGCGGGCGCCCCGGGTGGT
>DATJTU010000020.1:0-12249 GCA_035503015.1 Acidimicrobiales bacterium
CGACGGCGCAGCGTTCTGCGCGCTGCTCAAGCGGTCCAAGGGCATCGACGAAGCGCTGGTGGCCGAGGCCGACGGGGCGCGCAGCACCGAGACGCAGACGAGCCTCCCCCTCTCGGTGACGACCTTCAACACGATCGAAGCCGTGGCGCTGGTGACGTTGTGCCCAGCCGAGCTCAAGCGCGTGCCGGCGGCGGCGCGCTCGCGCATCCGGAGCCTCGGCGCACACTTTTCCCAGCATCCGGGCTGAGACACCGCCCCCCACTCCCATTTCACCGAACCCGATGGAGAATGGTCGTTCGCGGTTCGGTCACAGAGAAATAAGCCCTTCGTAGCCCGACGTCACCGACGGGGTAACCCGCCGTCCTTAGGTTGCTGGCAACGCACTGTGCGTTTCGTGAGGACGTTGAGGAGGACTGGGTGAGGATCTCGAAACTCGGACGACGCCGCGGACGGACCTGGGGCATGCTGGCCGCCGCCTTCGGGACGTTTGCGCTCTCTGGAGTGACCGTCTCCACCGCCCTGGTGGGCGGGTCTTCGTCGGCATCGGCTGCGCCCTCGACGACCTGCCCCGCAGGTGCCTCGTTGCAGATCCCGGCCGGCGGGAGCAACTCCCAGGCGACCTGCGTGATCAGCTCGACGGGCACACCCGTCGGCGGCATCAAGCACGTGTGGCTGATCATCCTGGAGAACAAGTCCTACGACGAGACGTTCACCGGCCTCAACCAGAACAGCTACCTGTGGCAGACGCTGCCCCAGCAGGGCGCGCTGCTCACCAACTACTACGGCACCGGCCACTTCAGCATGGACAACTACATCTCGCAGGTGTCGGGTCAGGGCCCGTCATACGACGTGCAGGACGACTGCTCGACGACGGCGAGCATGACCAACGACGACGGCGGGATCATCACCACCGGGACCGTCGGCAACGGCACCGACACCGACGACACGGCCGACGGGAGCGGGACGTACACCAGGACGCCGACGACCAGCGGCTCGTCGAACGGCAACTACGGCCAGCTCGTCACGCACGGCGGCGTCGACGCGACGCTCGGCAACAACGGCTGCGTGTTCCCGACCGACGTGCCGACCCTCTTCAACCAGCTCAACGCCGCCGGCGTGTCCTGGAAGGGCTACGCCCAGGACCTCGGAGGCGCGCAGCCGGTCGGCTCGACGAAGTACGTCACCGGCAGCACGCCCGGGGTCACCGACACCGTTCCCGGCCGCGACGACGGGGCGTGCGGCTACCCGGGCACCTCCAGCGCCAACCCGGTCACCAGCCCGACGAACCTGGTCGCGCCGAGCGGCGACGTCTCGAGCTACACGGGCGCGCAGCCGGCCGACGCCAACGGCAACGGCGACCCGGCCGACCAGTACGTGGCCAAGCACTTCCCGTTCGGCTGGTTCACGTCGCTGACGGGCGAGTCGGCGGGCACCCAGAACGACGTCGACTACTCCTCCGCGCCGGCGCTGAACGAGCCGAGGACCCCGGAGTACGACGGGCCGGGCGCGCCGACCAGCGGCGCCGCTGACAGCAACTGCGACGCCAATCACATCACCAACCTCGACGATCCCACCTACGGGCTCGCGCACGACCTGAGCCTGCCCGCCGACGAGGTCCCGGCGTTCAACTGGATCACGCCGAACAACTGCAGCGACGCCCACGACGCGAGTTGCCAGGGCAACAACCTCTCGGGCGCCTTCAACGCCAACGGCACGCCGAACTACACCCCGGCGGGCCTGGCGCCGTACGACCCCGAGGCGACCACCCCGCTGAACTACACCGGCGGGCTGTACGCGGCCGACCTCTTCCTGCGGTACTACATCCCGATGATCGAGCAGTCGGCGGCCTTCGCAGACGGCGGCATGATCGACATCACCTTCGACGAGGCCAACCCGCCGTTCACCGTGGGCAACAGCTTCAACAACGCCCCGGCGCCCGGTGACCGCTCCACGTACTCCTCGCCCAACGACCAGCCCACCTTCGGCTCCGCCGGCACGACGGCGCCCGGTGCGGACTCGCTCTACGGCGCCTACGGCGTCCTGGCCGACGCGGCGGGCGAGAACATCAACGGGCACAACGTGAACACCGAGCCGACCGGCCCGAACGACCCCGAGGTCACGAACAGCTCCGGCCAGCAGCTGCAGCCGGGCCCCGGCGCCGCCGGCTTCATCGACCGGCCAACGGGCCTCACCGGTGAGAGCACCAACGTGACCGGCTCCCCCGGCACGACCTCGGAGCCCGCGCTGGTGAACGCAGGCTCGAGCATGGTGACCGACTCGAAGATCAACGCCGACGACACCGGCCGGCTGGTCTCGGGCACCGACGCCAACGGCAACACGATCCCGCCGGACACCTTCGTCGGCGCCGTCAGCGACACCGGGCCGATCTCGCTCGGGAGCAACGCCAGCACGACCTCGGCGTCGAACAACTTCGCCAAGCCGTGGATCGGCACCTTCCAGCTCCTCAACGACAGCGGCCAGCCGGTGACGATCGCGGGCGGCTACGACGGCAACGTCACGCTCGGCGCCGAGGGAGCCACCTCGACCACCGGGACCGGCACGTGCCCGACCGGCAGCGAGGCGGCGACGACGAGCGGCTGCGTCACGGCCGACCCGCTCTACGATCCGACCGACTTCACGCCTGGCGGCGGCGACACCGGGACGGTGCTGATCAGCCCGCTCATCAAGCCCGGCACCGTGACCGGCACCTACTACAACCACTACAGCACGCTGCGCACCCTCGAGGACCTGTTCCTCGTCGGCAAGACCTGCTCCGAGCCGTCGAACGCGGACACCCCGCTCGCGGCCGGCTCGGTCTGCGGCGGGCTCGACGGTGACGGCCACCTCGGCTACGCGGCCCAGGCCGGCCTGGCCGACTTCGGGCCGGACGTCTTCACCGCCCAGCGCTTCTCGGTGGTGGCCGCGCCCAAGGGCTACGCGACAGTCGCCGGCAGCGGCAACAGCGCGCTGTACTGCCCCCGGGGCGTCAACCTCGGCGCTGGTGTGGCCACGAGTAAGGACGGCGCCGGTGGCTTCGGCGGCGTCGGCGGCCTCGCCGGAGCATCGGGCTGCGGGAGCAGCGGCGGCAAGGGAGGCAACGGTGGCAGTGGCACCACGGAGGCCGGCCACGGCGGTGACGGCGGCAACGGTGGCAACGGCGCCTGCCCGCCCGAAGAGTGGGTCAGCGGCGTCTGGCTGACCTCGAGCGGCGCCGCAACGACGCCGTACGACACGCCCCCGTGCAACGGCACCGGCGGGACCGGTGGCAAGGGCGGCAAGGGCGGCAACGGCGCCGGATCGACACCCGGTGGCAACGGCGGGAACGGCGGCAACGGTTCGCCCGGCACGCCCGGCACGAAGGGTGTGAACGGTACGAACGGGTGAGCAGCGCCGGGGACAGGCGACTGACGATGCCATGACGTGGACATGTCGTGGCCGCTGGGGTCGGGCACTCAGGCCCGGCCCCAGCGCCGTCCTCGCGCTCATGATCGCGGTGGCCGCCGTTGTCTTCGCCGGGTGCGGAGGCGGCAGCGGCGCGCAGTACCCCTCAGCGCTCCCCGGCAAGAGCGCCGGCCACTACCCGTCGTTCCTGCCCAAGAAGACGCTCGACCCAGTGGTCGACGCCCCCTTGGTCGGGACCGAGATCAAGCCCGCGCTCCAGGTCGAAGGACTCCCCATCGACGTCAGGACGAAGGCGTTCCACGTCAACGTCACCGTCAGCGGGCCGATCGTGCCCGGCGAGGGCCTCCCCGAACAGCAAGACGCCACCACCTGCACCTGGACGGTGACGATGAAGGACGCGACGGCCGACGTGCCGGTCAAGATCGCCGACTTCCATTCGGTCGACCACCTGGGTTCGGTGTTCTTGATGGGCCTCGTGCCCGGCGAGCACCCGCCGCCGTCCGTTCTCCACAAGGGACAGACGCTCACGTTCAAGCTGCGGTCCTACGAGCTGACCGGCGAGGGGATGATGCAGTGGGCGCCTGACCACAAACACGTGGTCGGGTACTGGGACTACACGGTCGAGAACGACTAGGCGCGACGCGTCAACGCATCACCCCGTGTGGTGCCGGCGCGCGCAGCTAGGGGAGCGCCGTGCCGGCCTGTCGCCCGCTACTGGGTGAACGCGTGGACGACGGCGCGGTAGTTCTGGCTCGGCGCCGAGCGAACCGGCTCCGGCGTGCCGCGGACGCGCCGCAGCACCTCGTGGACCGGACCTTGTGACGTCACGGGCGGGGGCGGGGGCGGCCCGACGACAGTCTCGATGCGAGCGAAGCCGGCGGCGCGACACAGATTGTGCAGTGCCTCGATCGTCGGCACGTACCAGTTGCCGAAGTCCGTCCGCAGCGAGCTGCCGGCGTGGAACTGCAACAGGACCTCGTTGTCGAGGCCCTGGAGGTGCACGGCCTCGGTCTCGATGACCGCCACCTCCTTGGTCACGGCGCGCAACCGCTCGAGGCAGGTGAGCGGCTCCTTCATGTGGTACAGCACGCCGAGGTAGAGGACCACGTCGAACTGGCCGAGGACGTCGAGGTCGACCGTCTGGAAGTCGGCGACGACCGGTTCCACCTTGGAGTCGAGCGCGGCAGCGGCGAACTCGAAGCCGCGCCGGCCCGGGAGGTCCGGATTCCAGAAGTCCGTCTCGTCGCGTGACTGGTCCGGGAGCGTCCCGTTCCTGATGCACTCCTCCCAGTACGCCCCGCGCGCGACAAAGTCGACGCCCCAGGCGTAGTGATCGAGCGCAACCACGCGGCTGGCGCCCCGTTTCTCGGCGGCGAACGAGAACTTCCCGTCCCAGGCACCGATGTCGAGGACGCTCTTGCCTTTGACGTCGGGGATCACGCCCTCGGCGGTCTCCTGGACGCTGATGCCCTTGGTCACCACCCCGTTGCCGAGGTCGATCGTGTGGTACCACCCGAACGCGTCCGCCTGTGCCTGCAACTCCCTCGGAGAAGTCATGGGGCGAGAGCGTAGCGAGGCCCGCCGATAGCGTGAGCCCGATGCCCGGCCCCGTCCCGCCCCAGGTGATCCCGCGCCCGCCGACGTGGCAACCAGGTGGTCCCGCCCCCTGGGCCGACGTCCCGACGGCCGCGCGAACGGGCATCAGCCTGGCCACGGTGCTCGACGCGCTCGTCGAGGTGGGCCAACGCGGCGACGTCCCCGAGGACACCGGCCTGGACCGGATGCTCGGCCTCACGATGCTGGTGAACGCGCCCGACGGCGAGGCGGTCCGCCACGTCAACGCAGGGGTCCTCGCCCTCATGTTCGAAGAGCACGACGAGACACGCCTGGTGCTGACCCGCCGCTCGACCGCCCTGCGGACCCACCGCGGGGAGGTGAGCTTCCCCGGGGGGCGGCTCCACGAGGGCGAGACGCCGGTCGAGGGGGCCTTGCGCGAAGCGCACGAGGAGGTCGACCTCGACACCGGCACGGTGGTGCTCGCCGGGTGGCTGCATCCCGTCGCGACGCTGGTCTCGAGCTCGCTCATCGTGCCGGTGCTCGCGACGACCGACGCGCGGCCGGCGCTCGTGGCGAGCCCCGACGAGGTCGAACGGATCTTCGACGTCGCGCTGGCCGAGCTCGCGGAACCCGGCGTCTTCCACGAGGAGCGCTGGCGCATCGCCGGCCGGCGTGTCCTCGCGAGCGACGGTGGCGACGGTGGCGACGATGGCGACGGAGGGGACGAGTTCCCCATGTGGTTCTTCGAGATCGCCGGGGAGATGATCTGGGGAGCGACCGCGCGCATGTTGCACGAGCTTCTCAGCATCGTCCTCACCGGTCGCAGCGGTCTGTGACGGTTCTCCATCCTGCGCGTTGCGCCTCTCGCAGCGCAGTGCGACCAGTTCACCTGTTGGTCGCCTTGGCGTAACCCGCAGGGGACGCGCGGTCCGCGGTATGGGAGCATCGCGGGCGAGGGCGAGACGAGATGCGGAGCTGGAGCAACCTGTGATCCCGGGACCGGGATGGTACAGAGACCCGTACTTCCTGAAGCACGAGCGCTATTGGGACAACGGGTGGACCGACCAAGTGCGTCGTGTCGAAGACGAACGGACGCCCGCGGTCGCGACGAACGGGGCGGCGACGCGGCGCGGCTCCCGCGGGCGTGCGGCGGCGAACGGTGCAAAGGCTGGCAACGGTTCGAAGGCCGCCCCCGCCGCCGGCGCTGGCACCCGGGCCGCCGCAGGCAACGGTGCGGGCGCCCGGTCCGCCGGCGTCGCGGCCGGTGTCGCTGCCGGAGCCGCGGCCGCGGCGGCCGCGGGCGCAGCCCGGAGCGCGGCCGGAGGCCGGACCACTCCGCCGCCCGAGGCCGACGCGCGCACCGCCGCGTTCGGGTTGTGGGCAGTTCCGGAAAACGGCCACGTGGCACCGGTCGCACCGGGGAAGCCGCAAGCCAACGCGACGGGCGAAGGAGCAGGTGTCGTTTACGAGGACGACACCCTCACCGTGCAAGCCTTTCGCCGCAGCGACGACACGGCAACGGTCCCCGCACCGGGAGCGGAGAGCGACACGTTGGTGGTGCCGGCAGTCGCGGGAAACGGCGACTCACACGCTCCCCAACAGCTCCTGCAGTGGGACAACTCGCGTGCCGGGCAAGAGGAGGCTGCCGCAGAGCGTGCACGGGCCAGGCACCGGCGCTTCGGTTTCGTCGCTGTCGCTGCGGTCCTCATCATCGGTGTGGTCGCCGCGGCCATCGTCGCCACGAGCGGAGGGGGGAACGGTCACCCCAACGCCGGCAGCGCGGCAGCGCCGCCGACCGCCGGAGGTTCACCTGGGGTGGCCCGGGCCAGCAGCCCGAGTGCGGCCGCGACCATGACGGCCGTCGCGACCAAGACGATCGCCCAGAAGACGGTCGTCGCGAGCATCACGGTGTCGCCCACGGACGGGAGTCAGCCTGCGCTCCTCACCGGCAGCGGCGCGTTCATCCTCGCCTCTGGCCTCGGGCCTCTGAGCGTCAGCCTGGCCGGCACCCCGACGCAAGAGGAGAACCTCGTCTTCCAGGGACAGACCGTCTACGTCAACGTCGCAAACTCACCGATACCGGGGAAATCGTGGGTGGTGGCGAGCACCAACGACGTCCCCCCGCTCGGGGCCGGCTCAGACCTCACGAACCTGATCGAGGTCATCGGCAACCCTGGACTGCTGGGCGAGGAGCTCAAGGGCCAGTCCCTCTCCGTCTCGTCCAGCGGCACCACGACCGTCGGCGGCAAGACACTCCAGGCGTACCAGGTGGGCTTCACCTCGGGCCCGACCATCTCGGGCACCGCGGGCTTCGGGTCCCACACGTCCGAAGAGGTGGACGTCGGCGGCGGGGGCCTCGTCCGCCGCATCGTGATCTCGCCCGTGCCGGTGACCGTGAACGGGCAGACGGTCAACGAGACCATCTCGCTCACCTACGCGCACTTCGGGAAGCCGCTCGTGTTCAGCACCCCGCCGCCGAGCCAGTTGATGACCCTGGCCCAGTACCTCACCCGGCCGCCCACGTCGGCGAGCCAGACGTCGTCGGGCTCTTCGAGCGACTGACCCGCGTGCCCGTCTCCTAACATCCCGCTGTGCACGAATCCGCCTTCGAGAAGGTTCGTGCGTTTCGCAACGCCTACTTCGGCACCCGCCAGGACGAGCGGCTCCGGGTGCTCGACGTGGGCTCGGGCAGTCCCGCAGGAGCGCGCAGCTGCCGCGACCTGTTCGTCCCGCCCATCTTCGACTACGTCGGCCTCGACATCGTCGAGGGGCACAACGTCGACTACGTCCCCGCCGACCCGTACCGCTGGAGCGAGCTCGGCGCGGAGAGCTTCGACGTCGTCGTGTCGAATCAGGTCTTCGAACACGTGCCCTATTTCTGGGTCACCGCGGCGGAGATCGCCCGCGTGGTGGCTCCGGGCGGGCTGGTCACGGTGATCTCGCCGTCCTCGGGCGACCCGCACCGTTTCCCGCTGGACTGCTGGCGCTTCTACCCGGACTCGTGGGCCGCGCTGTGCGACTACGTGGGCCTCGAGCTCCTCGAGAGCTACCAGGAGCCCGTCACGTGGCGCAAGGTGATCCCGGGCGTGTACTGGCGCGACGCCATGATGGTGGCGCGCAAGCCGGCGCTCGAACCAGACGCACGCACGCCCTACTACGAGCGTCTCGACGCGATCGTCGCGACACGGATGGGCGGACCGGCCGCGCCGCTCGTCGCCAACAAGTGGGGAGCCGCGACGAGGGCCTACGAGCGCACCCACACGCTGCCGGTCAACGCGATGCTCTCGCATCCGCTCTACGTCCGGAAGTTGGTCTGGCCGCGCGTGCGCCGCGCGTGGGCGTCGTCATGGGGCGGGGCGTGGCGCCGGCACATCCGGGCGCGACAGGGGCGCGAGGCGCTGGAACACGGCGCACAGGCACTGCCCTGGCCATGACGGTGCGAGCCGGGAAACGCCGGGGGAGGGACGAAGCGCCGTGCGCCACGTAGTCTCTGGCGCCACCCGCCGGCTGGTGCGACGTCTCCCTGCCTCGGTGCTCCCTCCGGCGCCACCGCAGAAGGGACGCTTCCCGCAAGGGCGCGAGCCCAACCCGCCAGACCCGGAGGTGATCGATGACTTCCGGCTGTGCGCCGTCGTGAAGTCGTGGATGGACGAAGACATCGTCGAGGCGACGGTGCGCAGCCTGCAGGTGCAAGGGGTCGACGAGGTCTACGTCGTCGACAACGGCAGCACGGACGCGACGGTTGCCCGCGCCACGCGTGCCGGTGCGCTCGTCGGCGAGGTCTACGAGAGCGACATGTTCGAGGAGCGACTCGCCCAAGCGATGATGAACGCCGTCGTCGCCCGGGAGTCGTTGCGCTCGGGCGCAGAGCACGTGTGGTGGATCTACATGGACTGCGACGAGTTCCCCGAGGGTCCCGACGGCCTGTCGCTCCGGGAATACCTGGCGACGTTGGACAAGCGGTTCCGCATCGTCGGGGCCACCTACGCCAACCACCTGCCGGACCGAAAGCCCGACTACGTCTCGGGCTTTCACCCGATCGACTTCCAGCCGTGCTTCTACCCACTCGCGCCCTGGTTCAGGCCCCCCTGCGGCCATTGGAAGCATCCGCTGCAGCGCTTCGACCGCCACGGCGCGTTCATCCAGTGCGAGGGTGGTGCCCACCACGCCACGGGTGGCCTGAAGGGGGAACGGTCCGAGCCCGAGCTCGGCATCACGACGCACCACTTCCAGTACCGGGACGAAGCAGTGACGCGCGCCAAGCTCGAGCTGATCTGCGGGCCCGGGTCGACCCGTGCCGACTGGATGCGGCGCCGCGGCATCCCGAACTTCGACCAGCGGCGCCGGTCGCTCGACGCCGTGTACTCGCAGCGGTGGGGCGAGGTGGAGATCGAAGGCGACGCCCGCCTCGACGAGGCGATGCTGTCGCTGTGGCCACACCCCGAGTGGGTCAGGCGCTGGTATCCGCTCGACGACCTCGAGGCGCTTCGGCACCAGCCGTCACAGGCGTGACGCTCACGCCTTGGTGATCACGCACAACTTCTCCCGCCCGGGAGGCCTGTACTCGATCTCCACCGGAAGCCGCTTTTCTCCCAGGAGGATCTTGGCCGCGAGCTTCACCCGGCTCCGCAGTGTCCACGAGGGCTCGCTGGTGACGACCGGCGGGCAGTGAAAGGCGATACGTGCCATCGAGCCGGTGAGTCCCGTCGTGTCACCCAGCGCGTTCGGCCCGGGGAACGCACCGGTCTCGCCGAATTGCCTGAGCACCGTCCTCGTGTCGAGCACGTCGCTCGCCGAGGCGGCGCCCCGGCCGTCGCGGCGCCCGTTCGCCATCAGATCCTCGATGAAGTACAGCCCGCCCGGGGACAGGAACGGGAAGAGGGTCGACAACGAGATCTGCTGATGGTCGGCTCGATGACTGCCGTCGTCGATGATCACGTCGAATCGCTCGACGCCGATCGATTCCACGAAGGCACGTAGCTGCACCGGGTCGCCCTGGTCGACGACGCCCGTGCGGACACGCTCGTTGTCGAGGAACGTTGCGGGATTGATGTCGATGCCGAAGATGCGCGCGTGGGGGAAGTACCGGTACCACATGCGCATGGAAGCGCCGCCGTGCGGGTTGCGACCGCCGAGCCAGACATCGGTCGGGGTCGGGCCTTGCACACCCAACCCGATTTCCAAGAGCGTGATCGGACGGTCGCGTCGTCCCGCCAGATAGCAGTCGTAGACATCGGTGTAGTTGTGCCCGCGCGGCGACAGCGGGCCACGCGTCCCCTTGTCGGTGGCCTCGTCGTTGGCAATCTCGGTCAGCGACATCGCCATGGCGGGGATAGTAACGAGTCGCGTCGCCGGCTCACCGGGCCGAGTGCATCGCCTCCGTCACCCGGTGAAGCGCACGGACAGCTCGCCGAGCGGACCGAAGTCGACCCGCAACGTGTCGCCCGGCGTGACGGCGACCGGCGCCACGACGGACCCGGCGATGATGCGCGCGCCCGGCTCGAGCGCGGCACCGTGCGAGGCGAGGTACGCGTCGACGAAGGCGAGCGTCGTGGCCGGGTCCTCCGTGATGCGGCCTTCGGCGACGACCGCACCCGAGCCGTCCTCCGAGAGCTTGGTCACCGCGGCCACCATGGCCCACGGGTCGGCCGCGGGGACCTCCGCGCCGAAGACGACGCCGCGCTGGCAGATGTTCCCGGCCAGGACGGGCTCGATGTCGTCGAAGGAGATGTCGAGGTCGACCAGCTCGAGTGCGGGCGCCAGGCCGGCGACCTCGTTCCCCTCACCCACCCGGACCGCCACCTCGACCTCGACGGCCGGCGCGGTCCAACCAGCCAAGGAGACGGATGCGCCGTCGGGCGTCACACCGGTGTCGAGCAGGTACCCGACGACCGGCTGGCTCAGGCCGAACACCTCTTGGATGGCGGGCGTGTTGAAGCCGATCTTCCATCCGACCTGGGCTGCGCCTTCGGCCAGCGCCGCATCCCGGCGCGCCAGCTGGGCGCTCATCCCCCTCGAGACGGCTGCAGTGCTGTCATCGTCCGGCATGTCGGGAGTCTCGCACCCGCGTCCTGGTGACGTCCCAGACGGCAAAATGAGGCGCGCCAGCGGGCCTGAAAGGTGCCAGGCGGAGAGTAGGATGGGGGATCGTCGGCGTGTCGGCCCGGCGTTCGCAAGACCTAGACAGGCCGGTGGGTGGTGGAGCCGTACCGGCCCCCACGAATGCCGGAGGGCGAACAGAGTGGCTGAGATCGAGATCGGCATCTTCAAGTCGGGGCGGAGGGCCTACGGCTTCGACGACATCGCAATCGTGCCGAGCCGGCGCACCCGGGACCCCGAGGACGTCGACATCTCCTGGGAGATCGACGCCTACAAATTCGAGTTGCCCCTGATGGGGGCGGCCATGGACGGCGTGATGAGCCCGAGCACGGCCATCGAGCTGGGGCGCCTGGGAGGCCTGGGGGTCCTCAACCTCGAGGGACTGTGGACCCGCTACGAGGACCCGGTGGCGCTCTTCGACGAGATCCGTGAGCTCGACGACGAGAAGGCGACCGCCCGGATGCAGCAGATGTACCAGGAGCCGATCATCCCCGAGCTGGTGACGGCGCGGATCCGCCAGATGAAGGAGGCGGGCATCACGACCGCCGCCTCGGTGACGCCCCAGCGGACCGAGCGGCTCGCCCCCGCCATCCTGGCCGGGGAGCTGGACCTGCTCGTGATCCAGGGCACGGTGGTGTCCGCCGAGCACGTGTCGAAGACGACCGAGCCGCTCAACCTGAAGCGGTTCATCCGCGAGTTCGAGATCCCCGTCATCGTGGGCGGGTGCGCCTCGTACCAAGCGGGGTTGCACCTGATGCGCACCGGCGCCGTCGGGGTGCTCGTCGGCGTCGGGCCCGGCAACGCCTGCACGACGCGGGGCGTGCTCGGGCTCGGTGTCCCCCAGGCCACGGCGATCGCGGACGTCGCCGGCGCCCGCATGCGCCACCTCGACGAGACCGGCGTCTACGTGCACGTCATCGCCGACGGCGGGATGTCCAAGGGCGGTGACATCGCGAAGGCCATCACCTGCGGCGCCGACGCCGTCATGCTCGGCTCGCCGCTGTCGTCCGCCTTCGAGGCGCCGGCGAGCGGCTTCCACTGGGGCATGGCCACCTTCCACCCGACGCTGCCCCGCGGGGCCCGGGTCCGCACCTCGGTGCGCGGCTCGCTGCGCGAGATCCTGCTCGGCCCGGCGCACGAGAACGACGGCCGGATGAACCTCTTCGGCGCGCTGCGCACCGCGATGGCGAC
>DATJTU010000021.1:0-5518 GCA_035503015.1 Acidimicrobiales bacterium
GCGAGGGTCCGCGAGGGGTTCCTCGCCCAGGCGGCCGCGGACCCGGTCCACTGGCTCGTCGTGGACGGCGAACCGGCCGTCGACGCCATCGCCGCCCATATCGTGGCGGAGGTGCGTGCACGGTTCAGCGACACGCCGACCCGCACGTGAGCGACGAGCGCCCGGCCCGCTCCCTCTTCGCAGGCGTGGTCGGCCAGGACGAGGCGATCGAGGGGCTGCGCGCGGCGGCGGCCAACCCGGTGCACGCGTACCTGTTCCGCGGCCCGGCCGGCAACGGCGGGCTGGCCGCTGCGTACGGCTTCGCCGCCGCCCTGCTGTGTCCCGAGGGCGGGTGTGGTGAGTGCGCCACGTGCCGCGCAGCACTGGCGGGGACCGATCCGGACCTCCACGTCGTGCGCCGGAGCGGCGCGTCCGTCTCCATCGGCGAGATCCGCCAGGTGGTGGCGCTGGCGCAACGCAGGCCCTTGCACGCGGCACGACAGGTCATCGTGGTCCTCGACGTCCACCTCGTCCTCCAACGCGCGCCGGCGTTGCTCAAGACGCTCGAAGAGCCGCCCGGGGACACGGTCTTCGTGCTGCTGGCAGACCAGGTCGTGCCCGACCTGGTGACCGTGGCGAGCCGCTGCGTCGAGATCGACTTCCCGCCGGTCCCCCGGCCCGAATTGATGGCGTGGCTCGGCGAGTCGGGAGTGCCGGCGGACGTGGCGGCCGTGGTCGCCGACAGCAGCGGCGGGAATCCCGAGCGGGCACGGGTGATGGTCGACGACCCTGACGTCGCCGCGCGCGTCGAGCTCTGGGCGTCGGTGCCCGCCGAGCTGCGCGCCAACGGCACGTCGGCTGCAGCCTTGACGCGGCGCGTACTGGACGCAGCGGACCGCGCCGTCGAACCGCTGCGGGCCGAACACGCGCGCGAGCTCGACGCGCTGACGCAAGCGGCGAAGGAGATGGGCGAGCGGGGCCTGCCCGGGCGCAAGGAGATCATGGAGCAGCACCAGCGCGAGGAGCGCCGCTTCCGCACCGACGCGTTGCGCGCCGGCCTCGGGGTCCTGGCGCGCGCGTACCGCGGCCGCCTCGTCGCCGCGGCCGGCGCCGGGACCCTCCCCGAGGGCGACCCCGACGCGCGCGCCGCCGCCGACGCGGTCGGGCTCATCACCGGCGCCGCGGAGTCCTTGGTGCGCAACCCGAACGAGACGTTGCTGCTGCAGTCGCTCTTCGTGCGCCTGGCGGACCTGGCCGCCTAGACCCGGTGCGCCAGGGACCGAGGGGGACCGCCCTCGAGGCGTAAATCCCACTCTCCCTGGGCGCGCATAGGGGTTGCAGGAGTAGAGTCTCCTCATTCTCCCCGAGGGCGTCAGGGGGTCTGGGGTTTGGCGGTCAACGTGTCGGTCGGACGGTTCCGGTGATTGGCGGTATGGACCGCGTCGACGGCGCGCCCGGGCTCGAGGTGCGCGTGCTCGGGCCGGTCGAGGTCGTCTACGACGGGCGCGCGGTGGAGATCGGGGGCGCCAAGGCGAGGGCGTTGCTGGCGCGGCTCCTGATCGACCGGGGGCTGGTCGTCCCCGTCGACCGGCTGGTGGACTCGTTGTGGGAGGGCCACGAGCCCGGGGCCGAGATCGCGCTGCGCTCCACCATCTCCCGCGTGCGCAAGCGTCTGCGCGAAGCCGGCGCGCCCGACGTGATCATGACCCGGGCGCCGGGCTACATCTTGGACATCTCAGCCGAAGCGACCGACGTCATCCGCTTCGAGTCGCTGGTGGCAGACGGTCGCCGGCAGTTGGCGCGCCGCCGGCCGAGAGAGGCGAGCCGCCTGCTCGACGAGGCCGAGGCACTGTGGCGGGGGGCGGCGTACAGCGAGGTGCAGAACGAGCCCTTCGCCCGCGCCGAAGCCCGGCGTCTGGAAGAGCTCCGGCTCTCGGCCACCGAGACACGGATCGACGCCGGTCTCACGCTCGGGCACCACGACGCGCTGGCCGGCGAGCTCGAGCGGCTGTGCAGCGCCAACCCCATGCGCGAGCGCCTGTGGTCCCAGCACATGCTGGCGCTGTACCGCTCCGGGCGCCAAGCCGAGGCGCTGCGCGTGTTCCAGGACCTGCGCTCCGGCCTGGTGGTGGAGCTCGGCATCGAGCCCGGCCACGACGTGGCCTGGCTCGAGCACGCGATCCTCGCCCACGACCCCGCCCTCATCTTCCCGGTGCCGGCCGAGGGTGGCGACCCCCCGGTCGAAGAGCCTGCTCCGTCTCCTGCGCCGGGATCCCGGGTGCGCGTCCCCGCCTTCGAGGGGCTCTTCGTCGGCCGGGCGGACGAGAGCGCGCAGCTCGAGCGCTGGTGGTCGTCGGTCCCGTCGGGCGGCCGCCGGCTCGCGCTCGTCGACGGCGACCCCGGCATCGGCAAGTCGCGCCTGGTCGCGGAGCACTGTGACCGCGTCGCGGCGCGCGGCGCGTTGGTGCTGTGGGGGCGCTGCGACGAAGAGCCGATCGCCCCGTACCAACCGTTCGCCGAGGCGCTCGGGCGTTACTTCCAGTCGCTCTCCGCGGACACGATCTCGCGCCTCCCCGAATGGCAACTGACGGAGCTGTCGCGCCTCGTCCTGCGGCTCCGCGGTCACGCACCCGAGCCGTCGGACGAGCGCGGCGACCCCGAGAACGACCGGTTCCGTTTCTTCGAAGCGGTCACCACGACCCTGAACGGTCTCGGGAGCGGCCGCGACGTCCTCTTGGTCGTCGACAACCTGCACTGGGCGGACCAACCGACGCTGTTGCTCCTGCGCCACGTCCTCCACGGCACCGACGGCGCGCGGCTCGGCATCGTCGCCACGTACACGGGAACCGAAGTGCTCGCCGAACACCGGCTGCGGCCGGTCCTGGCCGAGGTCCGGACGTCGCACGCGGTCGAGGCGGTCCACCTCGACGGCCTGAGCCCCGCCGCCGTCGAGGAGTTGGCGCTGTCGTGGCCCGGCGTGTCCTCCGACGTCGTCCCCCAGCTGTGCAAGCTGACCGAGGGGAACCCGCTCTTCCTCGAGGAGCTGCTGCGCCAGGTCCAGAACGGGGTCAGCGCGCACGCGGACGCGGCGGACGCGGCACAGGTTCCGCCCGACCTGAGCCCCCCCGAGGCGATCCGCGAGTTGGTGGCACACCGGGTGTCGAGGCTCCCCGAAGACGCCATCTCCATGTTGGAGGTGGCGTCGGTGGCGGGCATCATGTTCGACGCGGTCATCGTCGCGGAGGCCGCCGGCCTCAGCCCCGAGCGGACCCTCGATGCGTTCGACGCGGCCGAGGAGTCCCGGCTGCTCCGTCGTGTCGGCGCGGACACCGACGGCAGGTACGCCTTCAGCCACGGGCTGGTGCGCGAGGCGATCTACGACGAGCTCCTGCGCGGACGCCGCGTCCGCTATCACCACGCCATCGGGTTGACCATGGAGCGCGCGCACCCCGGCGCACCACACCCATGGGTCAACGAGCTCGCACACCACTTCTTCATGGGCGCGCCGATGGGCGACACCGACAAGGCCATTCGCTATTCCGTGGCCGCCGGCGAGCGCGCGCTCCAGCTCCTCGCCTTCGAAGAAGCCGTTGGCCATTTCATGCGGGCGCTCGAGTTGTGCGAGCTCTACACGCCCGAGGACATGGCCGCCCGCTGCGACGTCCTGATGGCGATGGCCGAGGCCCAGAACCGCTCCGGGGAGACGGCCGGTGCGGATTGGGCGGTGGCGCGGGCCGCCGACCTGGCGCGCGCGATGGGCGACGCCGAGCGGCTGGCCGAGGTGGCCCTGCGGGCGGGGCCGCTGAGCTACCTCGGCATCGTCGCGGCCACGCAGGACAACATCCGCCTGCTGGACGAGGCGCGCGCTGCGCTGCCGGCCGAGGACACCTCGCTGCGTGCCATGGTGACGGCCCGCCTCGGTCTCGTCACGGTCTATTCGGAGGGTCTTCCCGGGCGCGCCGTGCTCGAGCGCTCGCTCGTGCTCAACAGCGAGGCGGTCGCCATCGCCCGCCGGCTGGGCGACCGCCGGGCGCTCGGGTACGCCCTCAACGCGCGGATGCACGCCCTGTGGGGCATCGCGCCTGCGCCAGACCGGCTCGCGACGGGCACCGAGCTCGGGGAGATCGCCGAGGAGATCGGCGACGAGCTGTTGGCCCTGCACGGGCACATGTGGCGCATCCGCGAGCTCCTGGCCCAGGGCCACACCGAGGCGGTGGAGGCCGAGATCACGAGATTCCACGCCAGGGACACGGGCCCGGTGCACCCGGTCGAGGCCGCCTACGCCTACAACGTCGGGGCGATGATGGCGCAGCTGGCGGGCCGGTTCGACGAGGCCGAGTCGTTGGGCCTGCAGGCGGTCGAGGCGGCCGGCGCCCACAACGAACTGGCGCTGAGCTTCTTCGGGGCCCTCATGGCGTGGACCTGGTGGCAGCGCGGCGACCTGATCAACGCCGGCTCCACGTTCGGTTCGATCGTCGCCCAGGCGCCCATCGAGTATCCGACGGTGCGAGCCACGCTGGCGCTGATCCTCGCCGAAGGCGGTCGCCGCGAGGAGGCGCTCGAGCACATGCAGGTCCTGTCCGACCTCGGCTGGGACCAGGTGGCCGACGACCAGTCCGAGGGTGTCTCGCTGGCGATCGCCGCCGGCGTCTGCAGCATCCTCGGCGCGGCGGCGACCGGGATGGCGGCGAGCATCTACGAGCGCCTGCGCCCCTACGCGGGCACCGCCGTCGTCATCCGCGCTCCCGCGGCGGGGTGCATCGGGCCGGCCGACCAATATCTGGGGCTCCTGGCGCGGACGATGGGGGACCTCGCCCTGGCCGAGGTGCACTTCGAGGCCGCGCTGCGCCTGGCCTGGCGGATGGGGTCGCCGCCTTTCATCGCGGCCGCGGAGATCCAACTCGGGCGCGCGCTGCAGAGCCGGCGCGGGGCCGAGGACGGCCGGGCCGCTGTCCTGCTGCGGAGCGGCGAGGAGGGAGCGCTCGCCCTGGGCCTGAACCGCCTCGCCGCGATCGCCGCCGAACCGTGGTGACGGCGTTCCTCCCGCCACGGTCCATGTCCCGCTGATGCTGCGCGTACACTGACTGACCGTTCTCGGCCGGACCGCACGTTCGAACCCGGCCGGGGCAGCGTCTGCCTGGGTAGCTCAGTCGGTAGAGCAGCGCACTCGTAATGCGCAGGTCGTCGGTTCGAGTCCGACCTCAGGCTCCACGTGATGTCGCCGGCAGTGGCGGCCTATGCGTCACGACGTCGGGGACCGGCGGCCACGGCGGCTCAGTGCAAGAGGCTGGCGGCGATGTTGATGACGACGGCCAGGATCACCGCGCCGAAGAGGTACGAGATGAGCGCGTGCTGCAGCGCGACCCGCCGGATCGGTTGCATCGTCAGGTCGGTGTCGGACACCTGGAACGTCATGCCGATGGTGAAGGCGAGGTAGGCAAAGTCGGAGTAGCGGGCGTCGTCGCGGTCCTGGTGGAAGTCGATGCCCCCGGGCGGACTCCCATAGAAGTGATGCGCGTAGCGAAGCGTGAACGTCGTG
>DATJTU010000022.1:0-2962 GCA_035503015.1 Acidimicrobiales bacterium
CGCCACGATCATCAACCCCTACGTGGACTCGCTCCAGCTCTACGAGACCCTCGCGTCCTCGGTGCAGGTCCCGGCGGCGGCGCGTGACGCGGCGCAGACGGCGGACACGCAGGTGCACCAGGACATCGCGTTCCTCGGCACCATCGACAACCTGCCCTCCGTCCAGCTCGGCTTCTTCATCGACGACTTCTTCGCCCGCTCGACCCAGCTGCAGTCCACGATGGACGCGCTCGAGCACGCGTTGACGCCCGCAGCGCCCTGACACGGCGGCCCCACGTCACGCGGCACACCCGCCCCAGCACCGGCGACAGGGCGCCGAACTTCCCTCGCCGCCGCCGGTCCCCGCATACTGGGGCATCGCCACGCCCGAGACACCCAGCCCGCTGAGCGACGACGACGCCATGGCGCTCGCACTCGACGAGGCGCGGGCGGCGGCGTCCGCAGGCGAGGTCCCTGTCGGCGCCGTCACCCTGGTCGACGGAAAGGTGGTGGCCGCGCGCCACAACGAGCGTGAAGGCACGGCGGACCCGACGGCGCACGCGGAGATGCTCGCGCTGCGCGACACCGCAGCCGCCCTCGGCGGCTGGCGCCTCGCCGAGGTGACGATGGTGGTCACCCTCGAGCCGTGCCCGATGTGCGCCGGCGCGCTCGTGGCCGCGCGTGTCGGCCGCCTCGTCTTCGGGGCTACCGACCCGCGGGCAGGAGCCTGCGGCACGCTCTACAACCTCTGCGCCGACCCCCGCCTCAATCACGAGCTCCCCGTGACCGGCGGGGTGCGCGCGGACGAATGCGGCGCGATCCTGTCGGCCTTCTTCAACGACCGACGGCGAGCCGGCGAACGCTGAGGACCACGCGATGCGCGCGCCGAGCCGGGTCGCTCCGACGCTGTCACGGCCGTTGCGTTGACCTCGCTCTTTGGTCCGCACACCCGCCTCGCAGGGCTTCCCCGAACCTCCGCACCAGGTCACAGCGAGTAGGATCTCCTCCGGAGGAGTGCGAGAGCGGCCGAATCGGACGGTCTCGAAAACCGTTGTGCCTCATGGGTACCGTGGGTTCAAATCCCACCTCCTCCGCTCGGGGCCGGAAGGCCCGCCGCACCGGCGAATGCGGCAGGAACAGCGGGCAGGGTGCGAACCCTGACCGAGCAGCTGGCCGTCCCCCGGCGGCCGGAAAGGAGTGAACGGTGGCACGCGCACGTTCGACATTCGGAAAACTGCAACGCGACCAGGCCAAGAAGGAGCGGGCCAAGGCCAAGATGGACGACCGCGCCTCCCGCCGCGAGGACAAGGCGGCGGCGAGCGAGCAGGCGGCCAGCACGCCGTCGGCGGAGGACGTGGACCAGACGCAGCTGCTCGAGCAGTTCGCGGCACTGCACGAGGACCTGGCCGAGGGCCGGATCTCGCTGGACGACTTCGAAGTACGCCAAGAGGAGTTGCGGGCCAAGCTCGTCGTCTGAGAACGAGCCTCGCTGTGCTCGCGGTGCCCGATTACCCCGTAGCCGTGCTGTCGCGTCCCTCGAGCCAGCGCCGGAACCCGGCGGCATTGGAGTGGACGCCGTTGAGGGTTTCGAGCTTCTCCTTGTTGGCCGGATCGATGTCGCCCAGCAGCGGATCGAACCGGGCCGCCAGCGCCTGCGCGATGTCCTCGCCGGCGCGGTAGGCGCGCTCGGCTGTCTCGGCCCATGCGCGGAGCGACTCCTCCGCCTCGGCGAGCAACGACTGCGGCTCGTCGAGCAGGCCGTAGTGCGCCAGCGCAATGCCGGTCGGCTGCCTGGCCGCGAACTTGGCCAGCGAGGTCAGCGCCTGCTCCAGGTCGAAGTCGGGCGGCGGGGTGGCCGGGCGCAGGACGCCGCCGTCGGGCAATTTCACCCCCACCGCGTCGCCGGCGAAGAGCACGCCGCTCAGCGAGTCGTGCAGGCCGAGGTGATGCTTGGCGTGGCCGGGTGAGTCCACGGCCACCAGGACGCGGCCGGGCCCGACGGTGACCTCCTCGCCGTCGCCGAGGACGTGCAGGCGCTCGGCCGGGGTGGGGTCGAGGCGGCCGTAGAGCGAGTCGAGCAGCGGGCCGTAGACCCGCGCCGCCGAGCTCACCAACTTGGTCGGGTCGGCCAGATGGCGCGCGCCCTTCTCGTGCACGTAGACGGTCGCGCCGGGGAAGGCACGTGCCACGTCCCCGACGCCGCCCGCGTGGTCGAGGTGGATGTGGGTGACCGCCACGCCGGCCAGCTCGCCCGGGCCGACCCCGATCTGGTCCAACGCGGCGAGCAGCACCGGGACCGAGCTCTGGCTGCCCGTCTCGATGAGGACGGGCGCCGGACCTTCGACGAGATAGCCGGCGGTGACCCGTTCCCAACCGCCGAGCAGGGTGTCGATCTCGAGCACGCCCGCCGCGATGGCACGCGGGGGCGGGACGGCGGGGACGGCGTCGCCGCTCTCGGGGTCGTGGACGTGGAGGCCGGCGTCGGGGTGCCGGTGCGTCCGCCCACCGTGCGAATGCGTCCCGCTCACCGCAGCCTCCGGCTCACCGCGCCGCCGCGCTACGCGTCGTGGATCTGGACGATCACCTTGACGTCGTCGGCCTGGCGCTCGTAGGCCTGCTCGAACTGGTCGACCGGGACCCGCCGCGTGATCAGCCGTCCGAGCCAGTCGTGGTCCGCCTTGGCCAGTGCGTCCGCGGCCGCCTCGTAGTGGCGCCGGTTGGCGTTGACCGAGCCGACGACGGCGACGTTCTCGAGCACCATGTTGCGGTTCAAGAGCCCCTCGTCGACGTCGATCGTGTGGCCGCCCGAGGAGACCCCGGTAAGGCAGACGACGCCGCCGTTCCCCACGTTGGACATGGCGTCGAACACGAGCGCCGGCACCCCGGTGGCCTCGATGATGATGTCCGCGTCGGGACACGCGTCGGCGATCGTGCCCGTGTGGTAGGTCGCGCCGAGGCTCTTCACCAGGTCGGGCTTCAGCCC
>DATJTU010000023.1:0-4960 GCA_035503015.1 Acidimicrobiales bacterium
CGGAGCTGAGCTCGCGCACTCCGGCCGGCGTCAGCGCGACCCGCCACTCGTCAGTCTTGATCTCACTCGGGACGCCGATGATCATGGCTCCTCCTCGATCTTGCTCATCACGTGCTTCACGCGCGTGTAGTCCTCGAAGCCGTACGCAGAGAGATCCTTGCCGTAGCCCGAGCGCTTGAAACCACCGTGCGGCATTTCGGCCACCAGCGGCATGTGCGTGTTGATCCAGACGCACCCGAAGTCGAGGTCGCGGGCCATGCGCATGGCGCGGCCGTGGTCACGCGTCCACACCGACGACGCGAGTCCGTACTGCACACCGTTGGCCCACGCGAGCGCCTCGGCCTCGTCGCTGAACTGCTGCACCGTGATGACCGGCCCGAACACCTCGGACTGGATCAGCTCGTCGTCCTGGCGCAGACCCGAGACCACGGTGGGGGCGTAGCAATAGCCGCGCTCCCCCACCCGCGACCCGCCGGTCAGCACCGACGCGTGGGACGGGGCGCGGGCAACGAAGCCCTCCACGCGCTCGAGCTGGGTGGCGTTGTTGAGCGGGCCGTAGTCCGGGAGCTCGGTATCCGGCCCGCCCACGCGTGTGAGGTCGGCCCACGTGACCAGACCGCTCAGCAACTCGTCGTGCGCGCGCGGCCCGACGAGGACGCGGGTCGCTGCGGTGCAGTCCTGACCCGCGTTGAAGTACCCGGCGGCCGCGATGCCCTCCGCTGCTGCCCGCAGGTCGGCGTCGTCGCACACGATGACCGGCGCCTTGCCGCCGAGCTCGAGGTGCACGCGCTTGAGGGTGGGTGCGGCCGCGGCCGCCACGTCCATGCCCGCCCGCACCGACCCGGTCACCGACACCATGGCCGGCGTCTCGTGCGCGACGAGCGCCCGGCCGGTATCGCGGTCGCCACAGACGACGTTGAAGACGCCCGGCGGCAGGAACTCGCTCGCGATCTCGGCCAGGAGCAGCGCCGTGACGGGGGTGGTGTCCGAAGGCTTGAGGACAATGGTGTTGCCCGCCGCCACCGCGGGGGCGAACTTCCACACCGCCATCATCATCGGGTAGTTCCACGGCGTGACCGCCCCGCACACGCCGACGGGCTCGCGGCGAACGAACGAGGTGTGGCCCTGCATGTACTCGGCCGCCGCCAGGCCCTCGAGATTGCGGGCGGCGCCCGCGAAGAAGCGGATCTGGTCGACCATGGGCGGGATCTCCTCGCGCAGGGTCAGGGCGCGGGGCTTGCCGGTGTTCTTCGACTCCTGCCCGACCAGTTCCTCGGCCCACCCCTCGACCGCGTCGGCGATCCGGTAGAGCGCCAGGCTCCGCTCCGAGGGGGTGGTGCGCTTCCACGACTCGAATGCCTCGGCCGCCACACGGACGGCGGCGTCGACGTCGGCGGGCCCTGAGACCGGGGCCTCGGCGTAGGGCTCACCGGTGCTCGGGTCGACCAGCGGAGCCATGGGGCCGTCCTCTGCCTCGCGGTAGGCGCCCCCCACGAAGTTCCGGTAGCTGCTGCTCCGCCAATCGGGCATGTCGTTCCCTTCCGGCCCCTCCGACCGTGGCTCTGGTTACAGAATCACAGTTGGCCCTCGTTTCACAAGCGTTTTCGCAACAGAAACGCCTGAAAATGACGAATTCAGCTTGACTGGGGTTCCCAAAGTGACACAATTCTGCACACGGGGTTCGATCCCTGGGCACGGCCGAAGCGAGCAGTGAGAAGCGAGGTGTGAGATGCCCGACGCGGACGACCAAGTGGAGGCAGGCGGCAGCCACCACGACAGCCAAGACGGCCAGTCGGCCAGCGCCCTGTTGGACGCGCCGAACCGGGCGATCATCGAGGCCCTGCAGCACGACGGGCGCCAGCCCTACGGCGCGATCGCCGACGCCGTCGGGCTCTCCGAGGCGGCGGTGCGCCGGCGGGTCCAGCGCCTGCGCGAATCGGGGGTCATGCAGATCGTGGCGGTGACCGACCCGCTGCAGCTCGGCTTCACCCGCCAGGCCATGATCGGCATCTCTGTCGAGGGCGACGTCCGCCAAGTGGCCGACAAGCTCTCGGCCATGCAGGAAGTCGACTACGTCGTCATGTGCGCCGGCTCCTTCGACATCCTGGCTGAGATCGTGTGCGAGGACGACGAGCGACTGCTGCACGTGTTGAACGACTCGGTGCGCTCGATGCCCGGAGTGCGCAGGACGGAGACCTTCTTGTACCTGAAACTGGCGAAACAGACCTACACGTGGGGGACGCCGCGATGAGCGACGTGGAGTCGGGAGACGAGCCGATCGCGGTGGAGCAGCACCTCGAGAACGCCGAGCTCAGCGCCGATGCGGCGCGTCACCTTTGGATGCACTTCAGCCGCATGGGCTACTACCAACACCACGAGGTCCCCGTCATCGTGCGCGGCGAGGGCGCGTGGGTGTGGGACCAGCACGGCAAGCGCTACCTTGACGGCCTCGCCGGCCTCTTCACGTCGCAGCTCGGCCACGGCCGCACCGAGCTGGCCGAAGCGGGGGCCAAGCAGGCCGAGACGCTCGCCTACTTCCCGTTGTGGACGTACGCGCACCCGCGCGCGATCGAGCTGGCCGACCGGCTGGCTTCCTATGCGCCCGGTGACCTCAACCGAGTCTTCTTCACCTCCGGCGGCTCGGAAGCGGTGGAGTCCGCGTGGAAGCTGGCCCGCCAGTACTTCAGGCTGACCGGACAGCCGCAGCGGACCAAGGTGATCAGCCGGTCCATCGCGTACCACGGCACCTCGATGGGCGCGTTGTCGATCACCGGGATCCCCGACCTGCGCACCCCGTTCGAGCCGCTCGTCCCCGGCGCGATCAAGGTGCCGAACACGAACTTCTACCGCGCCGAGCTCTTCGCGGACGACGAAGTCGCGTTCGGCCGTTGGGCGGCGGACGAGATCGAACGGGCGATCGAGCGGGAGGGCCCCGACACCGTCGCCGCCGTCTTCTTGGAGCCGGTGCAGAACGCGGGCGGGTGCTTCACGCCCCCGCCGGGTTACTTCCAGCGCGTGCGCGAGATCTGCGACCGCCACGGCGTGTTGCTCGTCTCCGACGAGGTCATCTGCGCGTTCGGGCGACTCGGTCACTGGTTCGGTGCGCTGCGCTACGACTACCAGCCCGACATGATCACCGTCGCCAAGGGCCTCACGTCGGGCTATGCCCCCCTCGGCGCCATGATCGCGACCGATCGCCTGATGGAGCCCTTCCTCGGTCCCGGGGCGTCCTTCCTGCACGGGTTCACCTTCGCCGGTCACCCCGTCAGCTGCGCGGTCGCGCTGGCGAACCTCGACGTCTTCGAGGGCGAACAGATCCTCCAGCACGTGCAGGCGACGGAGCCGGCCTTCCGCAGCGCACTCGAGGACCTCGCCGACCTGCCGATCGTGGGCGACGTCCGCGGCGCCGGGTTCTTCTACGGGATCGAGCTGGTGAAGGACAAGTCGACGCGCGAGTCGTTCAACCACGAGGAGTCCGAGCGCCTCTTGCGGGGTTTCCTCTCCGGCGCGCTGTTCGAAGCCGGGCTCATCTGCCGGGCCGACGACCGCGGGGACCCCGTCGTGCAGCTGTCGCCGCCGCTCATCTGCGGGCAAGAGGAGATCGACTTCATCGCATCGACGTTGCGCCAGGTGCTCGCCGAGGCGTGGGAGCAGATGTAGCTCAGGGCGCGATCCGAAGATGGTGCGGGGCGGGTGCGGCGATCCCAGGCCGCGCGATGGTCCAAGTGCCAGAATCGGCGACGTGCAGTCGGCGGAGATGGCAATCGCCAGCCTCATCTACACCTACGCCGAGCGGATCGACGCCGGGGACTTCGCCGGGATCGGCGAGCTCTTCGCGGACGCGACCCTGACCTTCGAGGGCTTCGACGGCGCGGTCAGCGGGCGCGAGGGAGTAGAGGCGCTCTACACCCGGAGCACCCGGCGCTACGAGGACGGCACGCCGCGCTCCAAGCACGTCATGACGAACGTCATCGTCGACGTGGACGACGACGGGACGACGGCGTCGAGCCGTTCCTACTTCACCGTGTTGCAGGCCGTGCCCGGCGCGCTCGCGTTGCAGCCGATCGTCGCCGGACGGTACCGGCACACCTATCGGCAGGTGGACGGTGCATGGCGGGTGGCTACCATGCACGTCACCATCGACCTCACCGGTGAACTGGGACATCACATGCTCTTCGACCTGACGCCATGAAACTGTCGCTGACCTACAGCTGGGACTGCACCCCCGACGCGTTCTGGGCCCTCTACTACGACCCCGACTTCACGGTGCGCCTGCACCTCGAGTGCCTCGGCTCGACCTCCGCGGAGGTGATCTCCCAGGAGGGCGATCTGACCAGCGGATTGGTCCGCACCCTGCGCTACGGCCAACGACCCCCCATGCCGGGGCCCGTTCGCAAGATCTTCGGCGAGGAGGTGGTGACGACCGAGGTGAGCACCTACGACCCGGCGAGCTCGACGACGACCTTCACCATGACGCCGGGCACGATGGCGGACAAGACCCACATCGACGGCTCCATCGCCTTCACCCGCGACGGCGCGCAGACGGTCGAGACCTTCTTCCTCGAAGCGCGCGTGAAGATCTTCGGCGCCGGTCCGGTGGTGGAGCGCTTCATCGAGCACCAGGCCCGCGAGATGCAGGAGAAGTCGGTCGGCTTCATGCAGCGCGAGCTCGGCAGCTGACCGGGGCGGCGGTCCCGGCGGCCGGGCGCCGGCCGCGGCGTCCCCGCGTTCAGCCCTCCGCGGGGTGCGCCCCCAACCACGGCTCACGCCAGGCCGGGTAGCCCTTGACCAGCGCGTCGGCACCCTTGGGGCCCCAGGAGCCACGCGGGTAGACCTCGACCGGAGGTGGGTTGTCGAGCAACGGCTCGACGATGCGCCACGTCTCCTCGACACTGTCCTCGCGGGTGAACAACGAGGCGTCGCCGTGCAACGCGTCACCGAGCAGGCGCTCGTAGGGCTC
>DATJTU010000024.1:0-8290 GCA_035503015.1 Acidimicrobiales bacterium
AGGACCACGTCCTCGTCGCCCCAGTACGCCTCCACCGCCGAGATCAGGCCCTCGTCCGTGACGGTGAAGATCTCGACGCCCCTGATGTGCATGACGGCACCGCCCTCCAAACCGATCGTGATGTGGAACCGGATGGCGGCCTTGTCGGCCACGGGATGGCACTCCTCGACCTCGAAGGTCATGCTCTCGGAGGCGCCGAACGACTGCTCGATGAACGCTCTGATCTCAGCGCGGCCTTTGTGGACGCCGCTCGGGTACGGGTCCACCTGGACGGCGTCCTCGGTGAACAGGGCGGCATAGGCGTCGGCGTCACCGGAGCTGGCGGCGGCCGCGTAGCGGGCCATGGCGTCGCGGAGTTGGGTCGTGGTCGGCATGCGCCGACGCTATCCGCGGGCCGCTCCCGGGGGCCTGATCAGGGGGGCAAAGCTCACGTAGAGGGTGATACTCAAGCGACACCATTCTCTGGATCTAACGGTGAGGTTGAGCTTGAGGTTGAGGGTTTGGCAGGCCCCCGGGGAGGGACTAGCCGGGGACGGCGGCGCGCAGCTCGGCGATCTCGTCGCGGAGCAGGGCCGCCTCTTCGTAGCGCAGCTCGGCCGCGGCGGCCTTCATCTCGGACTCGAGTTGCCCGATCAGCTCCACTGCCTCAGCGGGCGTCGACGCCTCCCCCTCCACCAACAGCGTCGGCCGGCGATTGCCGCGGACGGCGGCGTTCTTGCGGACCTCCGCCCGGCTGCGACCGGCCTTGGCGACGCCCCCGCTCGTGCCTCGCAGCCGCTCGAGGATGTCCGTGACGGATTTGCGGATGGTCTGCGGGTCGATGCCGTGCTCGCGGTTGAAGGCCATCTGGAGTTCCCGCCGGCGCTGGGTCACCGAGACCGCCTCGCGCATGGAGTCGGTCACCGTGTCCGCGTAGAGCACGACCATGCCGTCCACGTTGCGCGCGGCGCGACCCATCGTCTGGATGAGCGACGAGGCCGAGCGCAGGAACCCTTCCTTGTCCGCGTCGAGGATGGCGACCAGTGCCACCTCGGGGAGGTCGAGACCCTCGCGCAGCAGGTTGATGCCGACCAGCACGTCGACGGTCCCGAGCCGCAGCTCGCGCAAGATCTCGATCCGCGTGATGGTGTCGATGTCCGAATGGAGGTACTGGACGCGGACGCCGGCGTCGGCCAGGTAGTCGGTGAGGTCCTCAGCCATCTTCTTGGTCAACGTGGTCACGAGGACGCGGCCGCCCGCCTCCACCGTGGCGGCGATGCGCGCCATGAGGTCGTCCACTTGCCCCTTGGTCGGCATGATCGTGACCTCGGGGTCGACCAATCCCGTCGGGCGGATGACCTGCTCGACGACCTGTGCAGAGTGCTCGAGCTCGAAGGGCCCCGGTGTGGCCGAGACGAACACGCATTGGGGCACCCGCTCGACGAATTCGTCGAAGCGGAGCGGCCGGTTGTCCTTGGCCGACGGCAGGCGGAATCCGTGCTCGACGAGCACGTCCTTGCGCGACCGGTCGCCTGCGTACTGCCCGTGCAGCTGGGGTACGGCGACGTGGCTCTCGTCGATGACGCAGAGGTAGTCCTTGGGGAAGAAGTCAAGCAGCGTGTAGGGCGTCTCGCCGGGCGCCCGGCCGTCGAGGTGGCGGCTGTAGTTCTCCACCCCCGAGCACACGCCTGTCTCCGCCAGCATCTCGAGGTCGTGCTCGGTCCGGACGCGCAGTCGCTGGGCCTCGAGGAGCTTCCCCTCGCCCTCGAACTCCTGGAGGCGCTCGCGCAGCTCCACCTCGATGGTCCCGACGGCCCGCTGGATGATGTCGTCGCCCGTCACGTAGTGCGTGGCCGCGTAGACGGCGACGTCTTCCATCTCGTCGCCCATCTCGCCCGTCAGCACGTCGAAGGGCACGATGCGCTCGACGGTGTCGCCGAACATCTCGACGCGCAGCGCGGCCTCCTCGTAGGCGGGATGGATCTCGACCGTGTCGCCCCGGGCCCGGAAGGTGCCGCGGACCAGGTTCACGTCGTTGCGCGCGTACTGGAGATCGACGAGCCGGCGCAGCATGTCGCGCTGGTCGACCTGCTCCCCCACCGCCAGGCCGAGGATGCGGTCCCGGTACTCGTCGGGCGAGCCCAAGCCGTAGATGCACGACACCGACGCCACCACGATGACGTCCTTGCGCATCAGCAACGACGACGTGGTGGCGTGGCGGAGGCGATCGATCTCGTCGTTGATCGACGAGTCCTTCTCGATGTAGGTGTCGGTCGTCGGCAGGTATGCCTCGGGCTGGTAGTAGTCGTAGTACGAGACGAAGAATTCGACCCGGTTCCTCGGGAACAGGTCACGGAGCTCCGAGGACAGCTGGGCCGCCAGCGACTTGTTGGGCTCGATGATCAGCGTCGGCCGCTGGACCTGCTCGATCATCCAGGCGATCGTGGCCGTCTTGCCCGATCCGGTGATGCCCTGGAGCGTCTGGTAGCGGTCGCCGCGCTGCACGCCCTCCGCCAGGGCCCTGATGGCCTGGGGCTGGTCCCCAGAAGGGTGGAAGGGCGAAACGACCTGGAACTCGGGCATAGCCCTTCGAGGCTACCCGGGAGCTGTCACACCTCGTCCGGGCGAGCTGCGGCCGCCCGGCGCTCCGTGGCGGCGTCCTGGAGCCAATCCCACAGCTGGGCCACCTCAGCCTCGAGGGTTGCCCGGTCCCCCGAGTTGTCCACCACGTAGTCGGCTTCCTTGACCCGCTCCTCTCGTGAGATCTGCGAGCGGATGCGCGCTTCGGCGTCGCCGCGGTCGAAGCCGCGCTGGGTGAGCAACCGTTCGAGCGCCACGTCGGTCGGGGCGTCCACGACGACGACCTTGTGCAGCCGCACGGTGTCCCGGTGCGCGGCCGTGAGCAGCGGGATGGCGAGCACGACGATGGCGTCGGTGCCCTCGAGGGCGTCCCTGGCTTCGATCATGGCGATGCCGATCGCCGGGTGCGTGATCGCGTTGAGCGCCTGCCTCGTCTCTTCGTCGGCGAAAGCGACCGCCGCCAGCGCTTTTCGATCGATGGTGTCGTCCGGCGCCAGTATGCCGGTCCCGAATCGGTCGATCAGGGGTTGGTAGGCGGGACCGCCCGGCGCGACCACGTCGCGCGCCACCTGGTCGGCATCGATGAGAACGGCGCCGCGGTCGACGAGCAGATCGGCGACGGCCGACTTGCCGGCCCCGATGCCTCCGGTCAGGCCGACTGCGAGCACGAGCGGGCCCGTTCCCTCAGTCCCGCAGGGGCTTGCGCGCCACCGCGAGGAGGACGAGGGTCGTGTCGTCGGGATCGTCGGTGACGAACCAGTCGTCCGCCGTGATGCCCGTGATGCCGCCGGTGTCGTTGCGCGCCACCAGCTTGTAGGCGAGCGGCAGCAGGTGCGTGTAGAGCCAGACGTACCAGCGGTACGGCATGCGGTGCCGCACGTCGAAGACGTCGAGGCGGAGAAGCTTCGCGGCCTTGATGCGCCGCGCCTCGAAGTCGGCCTTCACCTTCGGCACCGCGTCGACACCGCCGAGCCACACGTCGCCGAAGTGGCGTTCGAGCATTCCACGCAGCTCGGCGCGATCGAAGAGGTGGAGATGGAACGGGTTCTCGAAGTCGGCCGGCTTGTTCGGCGTGAGCACGCAGACGAGCCCGTCGTCCTTGACCACGCGCGCGAGCTCGGCCACGTGCGGCTCGGGGTCGGTGAAGTGCTCGATGAGGTGTGACGAGCACGCACCGTCGAAGCTCCCGGGCAAGAAGCCGAGGCCGAGCGCGTCCATCTGCGCCACGTGCAGGCCCTCGGGCCCGTAACGGGACGCCGCCGTGGCCACCGCCTCGGCGGCGTAGTCCACGCCCATCACCTCGCGGCGGCCGTCGAGGAAGCGCGCCGACTCGAAACCCTGCCCGCACCCGACGTCGAGGATGCGGCCCTCGCCGATGCGATCGAGGACGGCGCGGTACCCCGCCTCGTGCAGCGCCAGGAGGGAGTCGGGTGTCACCCCCTGCTGCGGGCGCTCGCCCGTCAGCCGGGTCTTGGTACTGGAGGCCACGGACGCTCCCTTCGGCGACACCTCAGTGACACGCCGCAGTGGCGCTGCCTGCTTACACTACCCGGCGACCCCTCCAGATCTCTTCATGCTCACGACCCTCACCGCGAGGTCGGGACGCCACGCGGCGCCTCGCCGCCAGCCCGCTCCCGCCTCGACCGAACCGACCACGACGACCGTCCCGGCGGTCAGCACCGTCAACAGCGAACGCTGGTGGGACTTCGGCGGCGTCGTGATCCTGGCCGCGCTGGCCTACGTCCCGATGTTCGCGGTCCGGCCGGGCGTCATCACGGCGAACACCAAGCCGTACCTCTACCTCGACCCCACCAAGTTCCTCAGCCAGGTGCCGTTCCTGTGGAACCCCACCGTCGCGCTCGGCACGGTGACCCACGAGTACATCGGCTACCTGCTGCCGATGGGGCCGTTCTTCGCGCTGACCTACGTGCTGCACATCCCCACCTGGATCGCGCAGCGGTTCTGGCTCGGCTCCCTCCTCTTCGTCGCCGGTGTCGGCATCCTCTACCTCTGCCGCACCATGCGGCTGCGCGGGCCTGGCCCGATCGTTGCCGCGCTCGCCTACATGCTCTCGCCGTACTTCTTGCAGTACGCGGCGCGCATCTCGGTGATCCTGCTGCCGTGGTCGGGGCTGCCCTTCATGATGGCGTTCACCATCCTCGCCCTCCGTCGAGGCGGGTGGCGCTGGCCGGCTCTGTTCGCGCTCACGGTCGCGCTGGTCAGCGGGATCAACGCGACCGCCATCATCTACGTCGGCGTCGCCCCCGTCCTCTGGCTGCTCTACGCGGTCGTCGTGCTGCGCGAGGCCACCTGGCGCCAGGCGATCGACACCGCGCTGCGCATCGGCATCCTCACGCTCGGCGCGTGCCTGTGGTGGATGGCCGGCTTGCTCATCGAGGCGGCGTACGGCGTCAACGTCCTCAAGTACACCGAGACGGTCCCGTCGACGTCGGCCACCTCGAGCCCGTCCGAGGTGATCCGCGGCCTCGGCTACTGGTTCTTCTACGGCGGCGACAGCCTCGGTCCCTGGGTCAACTCCGCCGCCCGCTACACCCAGAACCTCGCGCTCTTGGCGACGTCGTACGCCGTCCCGGTCTTCTCGTTGGTGGCGTCCGCCTTCGTGCGCTGGCGCGAACGCGCCTTCTTCGTCGTGCTGATCTTCGTGGGGCTGGTGCTCTCCGTCGGCCCGTTCCCGTTCTCGAACCCGACGGTCATCGGACGGCTCTTCAAGTCGTTCATGACGAACACCACCGCGGGGCTCGCGCTGCGGTCGACCGACCGTGCCACGCCGGTCGTGCTGCTCGGCCTCGTGATGCTCCTGGCCGCCGGGGTGACCGCCCTCTACGAGCGGGTGACGTGGGTCGGGCTCATCTCGGCCGTCCTCCTCGCCGGCCTGGTGGTGGGCAACAACCCCTCGATCTTCAACGGCGACATGATCGCCAACTACCTGAGCATCCCGGCCGCGCCGCCGGCCTACGAGCAGCAGGCGATCACCCACCTGAACGACACGCACCAGGGGACGCGCGTCTTCGCCATCCCGGGCGACAACTTCGCCACCTACCGCTGGGGCGACCCGCTCGACACCCCGCAACCCGCGTATCTCACGCGGGACTTCGTCACCCGCGAGCAACAGGTCATGGGCTCCATCGCGACGGCCGACACCCTCTACGCGGTGGACGACCCCATCCAAGAGGACACCGAGAATTACAACTCACTCGCCCCGATGGCCCGCCTCATGAGCGCCGGTGACCTCATGGTGGAGTACGACCAGCGCTACGAGCACTACGGCGTGCCCCAGCCCCAGCTGCTCGCGCTCCAGCTCCTGAACACGCCGAGCGGTCTGAGCGACCCCAAGTCCTTCGGCGCGCCCCGCCCCAACGTCTCCGCCGTGTCGACGTTGAACGAGCAGGACCTGAGCGCGCCCGCCAACCTCCCCTGGCCCAGCCCCGTCGTCACCTACACCGTCAACAACCCGCGCCCCGTGGTGCGGGGCGAGTCGGACCAGGGCGCGATGATCATCTCGGGGGACGCAGTCGGGCTCGAGAACCTCGCGGGCCTCGGCCTCCTCAACACCACCAGCGCGCTGTACTACTCGGGCACGCTCGACACCCACCCGGACCAGATGAAGTCGCTGGCGGCGCAGGGTGCGCAACTCGTCGTCACCGACACCAACCGCAAGCAGGCGTTCCGGTGGAACACGCTGAACGCCAACACCGGCGCGACGGAGACGCCGGACGAGAACCCGGCCAAGACCGACCTGAGCGACAGCCCGGTCGAGCTGTTCCCCGGTGCCGGGCTCGGCTCCAAGACGTTCGCCAGCTACGCGGGTGCCGTCAACGCGACGGCGAGCAGCTACGGCAACCCGGTGTCCTTCACCCCCGAGAACCGCGCCTACAGCGCCCTCGACAACAACCTCGACACCTCGTGGAACACCGGCACCTTCGTGACGAACCCGTCGGGCCAGTGGTGGCAGGTGCAGTTCGGCAACGCCGTGACGACCAACAACGTCACCCTCGTCCAGCTCCAAAAGGGCGACCGCACCCGGTGGATCTCGCGGGTCACGCTGACCTTCGACGGCAAGACCAAGGAGACCTACAACCTCTCCAAGGCCTCCTACGGGCCAGCAGGGCAGCAGATCACCTTCCCGACGACGACGTTCCACACGCTGCGCGTCACCATCGACGGCACGACCGACGACACGTCGCCGCCCCCTGACTCCACCGCGGTCGGCTTCGCCGAGGTCGAGATCCCCGGCCAGCACGTCCAAGAGGTGATCCAGATGCCGAGCGACCTCACGTCGACGCTCGGCGCCGCGTCGGCCTCGGACCGCCTGACCTACGTGATGACGCGGCTGAAGACGTCGCCGTACCCGACCCGCACCGACCCCGAGACGACGATCACCCGCGAGTTCCAGCTGCCGACCGCGCGCACCTTCACGGTCTCGGGGACGGCGAGCCTTTCCGCGCTCCTCCCCGACGACGAGATCGACAAGCTCGTCGGGCGTACCCCGTCGGCGGCGAACGGATACGTCTCCGCGTACTCCTCGGCCCGGCTGCCGGGCGATCTCCGCGCCACCGCGTCCGCCACGCTCGACAACGACACCACGACCGCGTGGCAACCCGGTTTCGGGATCAACGCCGACATCGGTTCGTCGCTGACCTACAACCTGCGCAAGCCCCAGACCTTGACCAGCTTCCCGCTGACGATCGTGGCGGACGGGCGCCACTCGGTGCCCACCACCATGACGGTCACGTCGGGGAGCCAGTCGCGCAGCGTCACCCTCCCCCCGATCGCCGACAGCACGGTGCCCGGCGCGACCACGACGGTGCCCGTGAGCTTCGCGCCCCTGACCGGTTCGCAGTTCGTCCTCACGTTCACGTCGGTGCGGGCCGAGTACGCGAAGAACTACTACTCCACCGGGCCGCTGGCGCTCCCGCTCGGCATCGCGAAGGTCGGGCTCCCCGGCGTCCAGGCGCCGGCCACACCGGCCTCGCTCCCGGGCACCTGCGCCTCGAACCTGCTCAGCATCGACGGGCAGCCCGTCGACGTCGCAGTCACGGGGTCGACCCAGGGCGCCCTCGACAACGGCGAGATGCAGCTCGTGCCCTGCGGGCCCGACGCCAAGGGGATCACGCTCGGTGCAGGCGCCCACATCGTGCAGACGGCCATCGGGCACAACCCGCCCTGCGCCAACGCACCCACCCTGTGCACGGGCTGGAACATCGACCAGCTCGTCCTCGACTCCGCCGCGGGCGGCGCCCCGGGCCCCGCCGCCTCCACGACCCCCGCCGGTCCGCCCTCGGTCACCCCCGTCCAGCCCGGTGCCGCGCCGACCGTCGTCCAGGCGTCCTCGCACATCGACAGCCAGAGCGACCAGGTGACGAACGCCCACCAGCCGTTCGAATTCGTCCTCGGGCAGAGCGTGGACAAGGGCTGGCACGCGGAGGCCGTGCCGGGTCCCGGCGCCGCGCGGGGCTCGCACTCGGTGAACCTGGGCACGTCCCAGTTGATCGACAGCTTCGCCAACGGGTGGCCCGTCACCGCGACCGACCTCCAGCAGCTCGGCGGGCCGAACTTCACGATCCAGCTGAGCTGGACCCCCCAGCGCGAGGTGTGGGCCGCCCTCGCCCTGTCGGGCGCGACGTTGCTCGTGTGCCTGGTGATCGGCTTCATGCCGCGCCGGCCGCGGCGCTGGCTGCGGGCGAAGCTGCCCAAGCGCCTGCGCCGGTTC
>DATJTU010000025.1:0-7149 GCA_035503015.1 Acidimicrobiales bacterium
CGGAACTGGGCGATGTGGTCCCGCCAGATCGCCTGCCACTGCGGCGTGTCCCGCGCACCCGTGCAGCTGCTGTCCATCGGCGCGTCCACGCCTTTGAGCTGGTACTCGGCGCCGTCGGTGATGCCGCAGCCGAGAATGCCGGCGTTGTCGACCCGTACGTTGTAGTCGTGGGCGTAGGTGGCGAGGCCGAGGCCCATGGTCAATGCGGTCGAGTCGCCGACGATCAACAGCCGGACCGGGGTTCCGGCGTACAGACCGGTCGTGTGGTCGGCGGGCGGATGGAAGGCGGTGGGCGCCGCTGTGACGGGCGCGGTGGTCGTGGCCAACAAGACCACCACGACGGCGCCGGCCACCGTCACAGGCGTGGCGACCCAGGCTGCCCACGTCTTGAGCAGTCGGCGCTGGCGGATGGGTCGCTCGACGGCGTAGTAGGACACGTTCGCCACGAGCAGCGTGCAGGCCACCCTGATCACGAAGAGTGGGAAGCCCGTCACGCCGCTGCGTGCGGCGTCGAGCCACAGAAAGATGGGGAAGTGCCACAGGTACATGCCGTAGGAGATGCGTCCGACGTAGCGCAGGGGGGAGAAGGCCAGACAGCGGGGCACGACGCTGCTCGGTGACACCACGATGTTGGCGAGGACGCAGGTCGTGGCGAGGGCGGCCAGTAGGAACCCGCCCCGGAAGGCCACCGCGTCGGAGATCGAGACGGTCGTCCAGAGCAAGGCCGTCCCGAGCACTCCCGCAATCCCGACAAGGCCGAACAGCAGGCGCACGCGCCGGGTCGATCCCAGCCAGGAACCCGGCGAGCTGGTGACGGCGGTCGCGTCGCTGTGTGCGCCGGCAAGACGCTTCCTCCGGTCGGCGGCCAGCGTCAGGCCGACCGCCAGCGCGGCTCCGACCAGCAGCGATTGCGCTCTGGTGTCGGTGCCGTAGTAGACGCGGTTCTGCGTCGCTGGTGAGGCGAGCACTGCCATGGCGGCGGCCGAGGCCAGCGCGCCTCCCACGCACACGAAAAGGAGGCCCCGCAACCCGAGGCGGCTTCGGAGCACCAGCAGGACGACAAGCGGCCAGACCAGGTAGAACTGCTCCTCCACGGCGAGCGACCACGTGTGGAGCAGGGGAGAGGTCGCGCCGGTCTGTGCGAAATAGTTGGAGCCGGCGACGATGAAGTGCCAGTTGGCGACGTAGAACAACGTCGAGAAGGCGTCTCCTCGCAGCCCTGGGTACATCCCCGGTGGCTCCGCGTAGCGTGCGAACAGCAACACGGCGACGACGAGGAGGATCAACGCTGGCAGCAGACGGCGGGCACGGCGGGCCCAGAACCGCCCGAGTCTGACGGTCGCCGACTGCTGCCACTCGGCGACCAGAAGCGTGGTGATCAAGAAACCCGAGAGCGCGAAGAAGGTGTCGAGGGAGTAGTAGCCACCGCTCGTCAGGAAGACGCCGCCGTGGTAGCCCATGATGGTGAGCACTGCGACGCCGCGCACGCCGTCGAGAGCTGGGACGTAATTGAGGTCCGGCCGGTTGCCGTGCGCTGCGTGTCGAGCCGATGATTGTGCGGGTACAGCCATGGCGTATCCGCCCCATCTCGGACGTGTCTTCGGGGAACCGAGAAGCCCGTCGAACGGAAAGATCTCGCCGGCCGGCAAACGGCCGTTGACCGGCAAAGGGTAGTCCTACGCCTCGGCGCGATCGCCGCGCCACTGGTCTGTCCCGGGCGGCCGAAGGTCAGCGGATGGTGAGTTCGGCAAATCGTGTTGATCGGGTAGCGTGAAATTGGGGTTGAACCGGGCGTAGGCCCGGGCTGTTCGCTGAGGAGTGCTCCAGCACTGGAGGGGGACCACGCTCAGGGCATGGCTGAATGGCCCCGTCAGGGGGTTCATCGTGCCTGAGCAGCGCCGGGGCCGCTCCGTCCCGTCCTGTCCGGACCATCCCGGTGCCTGGGTCATCCGGGCCGGCCGGTTCGACACCAAGTCCGGGCCCGTCCAGCGCTTCCGCTGCTGCCCCCAGGGATCGCCGGGGCACACCTTCAGCGTCCCAGCCGAACCGCGCGCGGGGGCGCACGCCCGCCGCAAGGGCGCCGCTCCGCTGCGGGTGCGCTGCCCTATCCCCGAGCACGCCAACTCGAACGTCCAGAGCCGAGGAACCCGACAGACCCAGGACGGTCCTCGGCGGGTGTACTCCTGCCAGCCCGACGGGGCCAAGATGCACACGTTCCGAGTGACCGAGTCGGGAGCTGCGCCGGCGCTCGAGAAGTTGGCGTCGCCGCCCCGGTGTCCCGAGCATCCCTTCGGGCGAGTCGTGCGCAACGGTCCCTACGGCAAGAAGCCCCATCAGCGCCAGCGCTACCGCTGCTACCCCGAGCCGAACTCCAGGCAGTTCCACACGTTCACGCCGCCACTGCCCCGCAATCACGTGCACCTCGGCGGTGAGTCCTGCCCCGAGTGCGAGGAGGTCCGGGGCGTGCACCGAGGCGACCTGGCGGTGTCACGGCACCAGTCCTGGTCGTCGCGCGTGGTCGCCCAGGCCCTCAGGGATCTTGCGGTCGGCCTCAGCTACGCCAACGTGAGCCGCAACGCCATCGAGGGAACGCAGCGCAAACGGTCTCGTGCCGATGCGAAGCGCAAGCCCGAGGAGCGGCGCAACAAGCACCTGTCCCGCAACGCCTGGCACATCGCTGCGGACTGGTGCGAGGTCTACTCGCCGGTCCTCTACGCACACGTTGAACAGCAGATGCGAGGCCGGGCGATGAAGGCAGCCAAGACCCAGGAGCTTCAGCGGGAGCGCGGCGAGGACGTCACGCCGAGGGTCATTGTGATCGACGACCTCCCCGTCTATGCCAGCGGAACGAGGCAGGACGGCTCACGGACGGCCAAGCGGGACTATTTCGTGCTCGCCCTCGCCGAGACGTTCGGCCGAGAGGCGCCGGGCCTGCGTCTGCGAATCCTGCGGGCGGTCCCGGCGGCCGAGCACTACGCATGGAAGCTCGTCTTCGACGAGCTCGGCTACACGCCGGACTTCATCGTGGCCGACGCAGCGACCGGCATCGTCAAGGCCGTTAACGAGTATTACCGAGGTGCCGTCACCTTCGTGCCAAGCCTGGTCCACGTGCGCCAGGCCATCGAGGTCGGCCTCCACGCCACCAAGGGTGCGTACACCCAAGAGCGCCGAGGCACGACGAAGTTCATCGTGCCAGCAATCGCCGAGCACCTCTTTGAGCTGTCCCACGCCACGATCACGACGATGACCTCGGCGGGCTGGTCGCAGTGGTGGGACGATCTCGAGCGAGGGCTCGACACGCTGGGGGTGAGCCTCGAACCGACGCTCAAGCGCCGAGACAACTACGAGGCGACCGTGGCCGCCATGCTGCCGGCCCTGGCCGGAACGGTCGACGTGCCGGTGTCCTCGGGAGGCCTCGAGACACTGTTGCGCAACCGAGTGCTGCCGGTGCTGCACGGGCGCTCCCACGCCTTCGCCAACATCGAGCGCACCAACCGCTTGCTCGACCTCGTCGTCTGCTACGACCGAGGACTCTTCCGCAACATGAGCACCGTGGTCTCGCTCATCCGAGGCGACAGCGCCAACGCCGACGGCTGGAGCACGCCCCTGCGTGCGGTCACCGATCGCCAGCAAGTACCCGGGGCCAAGACCGGCCGCTACTCCTCGCTGCGCGACGTGGGCCTGGTGCGAGACATCGCCCGCGCGAAGAAGCTGGCGTGAGCCCTCCGAAGCGCCGCAGCCGAGCGTTCGAGCGTCTCGTCGAGCAGGCGACGTTCGTAGTCGTCGACACCGAGACGACCTGTCCCGATCGCACGCACCGGTTGATCTCGCTGGCGGCCGTCGTCGTTCGCCGTGGAGAGCGCAAGGGCGTCTGGGCGACACTCGTGAATCCAGGGGTCCACGTGACCCCCTGGGGCGATCACCGCCTGACCGACGAGGACGTCGCCGGTGCACCGGCGTTCGACTCGGTGGTCGCCGATCTCGAGGCCCTCCTGGCCGGCGACAACGTCGTCTTCGTGGCGCACAACGCCAAATTCGACCTCGGCGTACTGCGCACCGAGTACGAGCCACTGGGCCGGGAACTCTTCGACGTCCCTGTGCTCTGCACCATGCGGCTCCCGGCCACAGTCGGCCACCCCGTCTCGGCCCGCAGCCTCGATGCGCTCCTCGAGAGCTTCGGCCTCTCGAACCCCAACCGACACGACGCCGCATCTGACGCCACGTGCACAGCCGACGCCCTGATCGAGTTGCTCGAGGTGGCGGCCGAACACGGCCACGACGACCTGACCGAGCTCCTCCAGGCAGCCGGGCAAGGGACCTCGAGCACGTACAAGCCCACCCAGGCACGCCCGACGCGTCGCGCGGCCGAACCCTCGGTCATCGACGAGCACGCCAGGACCCACACCCTCGTCCTCGGCCAACACCCAACCCGTGCCGAGCTCCAACGCTGGGTCGCCTCGGCACTGTCGTGCGCCGAGCTGCGCTGCGACATGCTGGCCGACAAGGCCGCTGCGGCCCGAGCGCACGCTCCAGCACTGCACAAGGCCCTCAGCGGACGCCTCGGCGACCTCGCTGAACCCGGGCAAGGAGCCACGTTGCTCGGTGCGCTCAACGAGCTCACGACGGCGGCGCTGAAGGAGCGAGACGTTCGGACATGGTGGGGACGCCACGGAGCGGCCATCCGGGCAATGCCACGCTGCGGTGACGACGAGGAGATCTGCCCCGACTGCCGGGCTGGACTGATCTGTGCGCTCGACAGCGTGCACCACTCCCTCGCCGTCGTGGCGTGCGGAGCCCGGGGTTCGGTCGTGCCACAGAAGCTCCGCCGTGGCGTGCATACCACCACACCGAAGAAGTCCAGCGGCATCGAGCGCTTCTGCGCCGCCGACATGCCCGAGATCGCCGGCTACATGGCGTGGCTGGTTGCCGAGACCTACCAAGCCGAGAGCAAGGGGTCCCAGGCGCTCAGCGTGGTCGACCATGCGGTAGCCGCTGGCGTCGTCGAGCCTCGCATCACACTGGCGTACGCGCGTCAGCTTGCTCTTCGAGATGATGCGGCCGGTGTCGAGGAAGCCATCGACAATGCGCTCGAACGTCGCAACAGCGACCCTGCGTGGGACGAGCTACTCGCCTGGCAACACCGCTGGAGTGCGTCAGTGCTCGAGCGCATGCCCCGACCCGCCAGAGATGGTGTGTCGCCCCTGATCGCACGACCGGTCGGGCGAGTGCAGCCCAAGCGCTTCCGTGTCTGAGAGGTCAGGACGGGTTCGTCGGATCAGGCACGTCGCAGTGTGTGCAGTATCTGAACTGCCTCAGACCCCACGCCGGTGACGTCGATGCCAAGGGACGGGATGGACCACACTGTGTAGGAGGGCGACGCTCGAATCACCCCGACCGGCACACCGTTCACTTTGATGCTTCCGATCGTTGGCGTTTCGGCCTGGGTGGGGTGGTAGAGCTCAACGAGACCCAACGAGACCGGGTAGTTGGGGCAGTTCATGAGCACTTTCGGGAAGCCGAGCAGAAGTGCTCCACGCGCAGTCGTGAGGGGGCAGTTGCTGTTGTGCTCAACCGTCCAGCTCTTTGGTTCGGAGATCGTCGCTCCGCTGTACGTATAGGAAGCCCAGCCCTTGGGAACCTCTACATGGGCCGTGGGACGAATCGTGTGCATCACCTGGCTCGCTTTGGGACCGCTACCGGACACCAGGAGGCCAAGGCCGGGGATCCACCATGCGGGGGAACGCTCGTTCAGAACTCTGACATGGAACCCGTTGACCACATCTGAGTGGTATCCCTCCGGCAACGACGACGTGCCCGAGAAGTCCGTGACGCTCACCACGTTCGGTGCGATCCCGTAGGGAGGCTTCATCTTGGGCGGTGCCGGACACCCGGCGCCTTGGACCGGGCCGAGCAACAGCGCCCCAATGCGCGCGGCACCAGGGCAGACCGGTGGCTGCCGGAACACCTTCCAAGAAGCAGGCGTGGAGATGGTCAATCCGTCGTAGGTGTGAGTCGTCCAGCCCGACGGGGCGACTGGCGGCGAGCTGGCCGCAGGGGAACTCGAGCATGACCCCAAGAGGATCACTGCAACGAGCGAGACGACAGCGAGCCTGAGCAACTTCCAAACCACAGTGCCTCCTATGACGCCGCTACGGCCCGATTGGTTCGGGGTCTGCTCGCCGGTCAAGACCCCGCCCGGCTGTGGAACCCCGGTTGTTCGACCGGTTCTACCTCGTGATGGTCCCGGCGATCAGCCACGGTGCACCTGAGCATCCGCGCGGCGGACCAGGCGCCCTGACAGGCTCGCTCAGGGCGCCTCGGGGGACCCAAAAGATCCAGGGTCCAACAACAGTTTTGACGCTACCCGATCAACACGATTTGCCGAACTCAGCGGATGGTGAGGACGGCGGCGATCCTGTCGTAGCGGGCGTCCTCGTCGCCGGCGATCCGGGCGACCCAGCGCAGGACCTCGGCGGCGCTGAGGTCCGCCCCCGCCGACACCATGGCGTCGATGTCGACCCAGTCCCGCGCCCGGTTGTAGATCACCTTGCACACGACGAGGTGGTCCGGGCCGAGGATCGGAATGGCCGCGTCGGCGAAGGGGACCGTCTGCAGCGCCGCAGCGGCGGCGTCGTGGAAGGGGTCGTAGGCGAAGAAGAGGTCGATGGGCGTCCGGTCCCAGATGACCCGGGCCTGGCCGTCGCGCCGGACGACCGTCTCGGTGGCCGGATCATCGGCGGGGGCGCCGAGCGCGGCCAACGGCGTGGCCACGTCGGCGTAGCGCTCGGCCGGCACGAAGACGTTGAGGTCGATGTCGATCGTCGCCCGGGGCTCCGCGTAATAGGCCAGCGCCAGGGCGCCCCCGAAAGCGTGCGGCACCTGGGCCAGCGCGCCGTCGATAGCGAGCACCCGTTGTGCGAGCGTGAGCGGTGGGTTCACGCCGAGACGAGCCGCGGCGCGTGGAGCACCGGGTCGAGCCGGCGCACCGGGATCGCATCGGCCAGGGACAGGACGTCGAGCAGGCGGCGGGCGTGCTCCTCGAGGTCGGCGGGCGGCGGGAGGTCGGGGACCGGCGGCCGGGCGTCCACCCGGAGCTGCTCGCCGGCCGCCTCCACCAGCTTGCGCAACGTCTCGTAGCCGGGATCGCGG
>DATJTU010000026.1:0-58157 GCA_035503015.1 Acidimicrobiales bacterium
CGCGCCGAGAGGGGACGGCGACGGGCCGTACCTCGGCACGCTCGTCGCGCGCATCGGCCTCGTCCCCAACGCCGTGCTGGCGGGGCAATTCACGGCGCTCGGGCACCTGGCGCCCGGGCGCGTGATCGCCGGCCTCGGGACGGGCGACAAGCTGAGCGAGCAGGAGAACCAGGCGTACGGCATCGCCTTCGACCCTGCGGCCCAGCGGCGGGCCGAGCTCGTGGAGGTGGCGCGCGACCTGGTCAGCGCGGGCATCACGGTGTGGGTCGCCGGCGGCCCCGCCGGACGGACCGAGGAAGCCCGGGCGTCCGGTGCCGCGCTCAACGTCTGGGACGTGGATCCCTCGGTGGTGGCCGAACGCACGGCTGGTGGAGCGCTCGAGGTGACGTGGGCCGGGCCGCCGCCCTCGGCGTCACCGCCACTCGCCGACCGGCTGGCTGTGTTGCGCAGGGCCGGCGCCACGTGGGCGGTCTTCGGGTGGCCGGTCGACGTCAGCGAGCTGGTCACGGGGGCACGGGCCGCCGGCTGAGCGTCGTCCGCCCGGACAGGGTCCGGGTCGTAGACTTCCACGATGGAGTTCCGCCGCATCAACGGGTTGCCGCCCTACGTCTTCGCCACCATCAACGACCTGAAGGCGTCGGCACGGCGAGCCGGGCGCGACGTGATCGACCTCGGCTTCGGGAACCCCGACCTGCCCTCGCCGGACGTGGCGGTGAGCAAGCTCGCCGAGGCGGCCCAGAACCCCCGCAACCACCGCTATTCGGCCTCCCGCGGCATCCCCAAGCTGCGCAGCGCGATCACCGACCTCTACAAGCGCAAGTTCGACGTCGACCTCGACCCCGAGACCCAGGTCGTCACGACCATCGGCGCCAAGGAGGGCTTCTCCCATCTGATGTGGGTGCTCGTCGGCCCGGGAGACACCGCACTGGTGCCGTCGCCGTCGTATCCGATCCACATCTGGGGTCCGCTCTTCGCCGGCGCCGACGTGCGCCAGGTCCCGCTACAGGGGCCCCGCGACTCGTCCGACGACGCGCCCGACCCGGGCGAGGCTTTCTTCGACGGGCTCATCAACGCTTGGGAGGAGTCGTGGCCCAAGCCGCGCGTGATCGTGCTCTCGTTCCCGCACAACCCGACGACGGCGTGCGTCGACCTCGGCTTCATGGAGCGGCTCGTGGCCTTCGCACGCGAGCACGAGGTCGTGCTGGTGCACGACTTCGCGTACGCGGATCTCGGCTACGACGGCTACGACCCGCCCTCCATCTTGCAGGTGCCGGGGGCCACCGACGTGGCGGTCGAGATCTACACCATGACGAAGTCGTTCTCGATGGCGGGCTGGCGCGTCGGCTTCGTGGTCGGCAACGCCGAGATCGTGCAGGCGCTGACCAAGCTCAAGACCTATCTCGACTACGGGACCTTCCAGCCCATTCAGATCGCCGCCATCGTGGCGATGAACGAGGCGCCCGACTACCCCAAAGAGGTCAACGAGATCTACCGGTCGCGGCGCGACACCCTGTGCGACGGTCTCAACCGGATCGGCTGGCACGTGGTGCCGCCGAAGGGGACGATGTTCGTGTGGGCGCCGATCCCCGAGCCCTACCGTGAGATGGGATCGCTCGAGTTCTCCAAGTACTTGGTGAACGAGGCCGACGTCGCCACGTCGCCCGGCATCGGCTTCGGTCCGGGCGGTGACACGCACGTCCGGTTCGCGCTCATCGAGAACGAACTGCGCACCGCGCAGGCCGTGCGCAACCTGCGCGGCGCGCTGACGAAACTCGGTTAGCTCTCTTTCGTCCCGTCGGGCGTCGCACCGGCTGTCCGGCGGTGATGTCATGACGAGGCTGCATCCGGTGTGACGGCGCGCCGCGCTGTCCGCGGCGGCGTGGCGTTCTCAGCTTGTCTCAAGATGCGTGGGTCAGGATGCGCCCATGGCCCGTCCGGACACGCTGCAGGACGGCCGCGTCCCGGCCGGCCAAGGTGCGAACGTGGCCGTCGCGTCGGCAGCGGACTTGCTCCCCGTCGATGCCACGCTCGGCGTTCCCGCCCGCGTGGCGCCGCGCGGCGGCGGCTACCTCGGGCAGTTCGACTCGTACCGCGTGATCGCATGCTGCGCCGTGGTGCTCCAGCACTCGCTGCTCTGGAACGTCGCGGTGGGGAACACGCCGGCGTGGGCGTTCGTGATGTTGCTGCACTTCAGCCGCACCGCCTTCTTCTTCCTCACGGCGTTCCTCCTGACCTACGCGGAGATCAAGCGGCCGCGCCCGGTCCAGCGCTTCTGGGGCCAGCGCCTCGTGCAGATCGGGATCCCGTACCTGGTGTGGACCGCGATCTACTGGGTCTTCTCCATGGTCGAGTACCACGCGTGGGGACAGGCCGGCTCGTTGCTCTGGAACTACGCCGTGTTCGGCTACTACCAGCTCTACTTCGTGGTGGTCCTGCTCCAGTTCTATCTGGTCTTCCCGTGGCTGCTCCGTCTCCTGCGCAACGCACGCCACCACGCGGCGATCATGGCCGCCAGCCTGCTGTTCGCCCTGGCCCTCGCGGCCGACCTGCACTACACGCAGTACTTCGGCGTCGTCGGCAACGTCACCCGCTCCATCGCCTTGGTGTGGCCCTGGGCCCGCGACCCCATCACCTACCAGGAGCAGTTCGTGGCCGGCATCCTCGTCGCGCTCCACTTCGACCAGGTGCGGGCGTTCGTCGCGCGCCGGTGGCGCCCGGTGATCGCGCTGGCGGCCGTCATGTGCGCCGCCGCGACGCTGTGGTACCTCGTCGCGGTGTGGACGGGGTCGGACACCGGCCGCGCCTCGGACCTCTACCAACCGATCGCCTTCTTGTGGTTCACGGCGGCGGTGGCCGCGCTCGAGTGCGCCACCTGGGTCTGGCACCGACGACAGGTGCGCCGGGCCGGTGCGCCGCGCCGGTGGCCCCGCGCCTTCTCGGCCGAGTACCTGGCCGGGCTGACGGGCGGCATCTTCTTCTGCCACGTGCTCTTCTTGAACCTGGTCCGCAGCGCGCTCGGCGCGACGGGCATCGCGCCGCATCTCGGCTGGGCGGGACTGGTCGCGGTGACCTTCGTGCTCACGATGGGCTGCGCCGGGGTGTGCACCGCCGTGCTGCTGCGCACGCCGCTGCGCGCGGTCCTCACGGGTCCGGTCCGCGCCGAGCAACGCGCGCGCCTCGGTGTCGACGCGTACTCAGCTGAATCTCATAGAACGGGCCTCGACGGTCGAGTGGACGATGCACATGGCATCGACGCGGACGCGACCTCCGCGGAGGCGCGTGACGCGCTGCAACCCGTGCTGGCCTGACCTCGCACGACAGCGCGAGGCCGTTCTCGGCCCGCTCTCACAAACTCCTTACACTTCCTCATCGACTTTTAGCCTCTCTCCCAGTAGGGACTCAGAGTCTCCCGGCAATGTGGAAGAGCGTGATACGCCGCCGTCCACATCCAACGATCTGGCTCGTCCGCCACGGCGAGAGCACATGGAACGTGTCCGGCTTGGTGCAGGGCCAAGCCGACGGTCCTGTGCTGACCGCGGCCGGCCTCGAGCAGGCCGAGTCGGTCGCGGGCCGCGTCCGCGCACTGCCCATCCGGACGCTCGTCTCGAGTGACCTCACGCGCGCCAAGGAGACGGCCGCGGTCATCGGGACGGGGCTGGGCCTCACCTGTGCCGAGGACGCGGCGCTGCGAGAACGCAACTTCGGCGCCGCGGAGGGGAGCCCGCTGGCCGAGTTGCGTCCCGAGTGGTCCGGTGTCGAGAGCGGGCGGGTCGTCGACGCAGAGGCCAGGCCGCCCGGGGGCGAGTCGCTCGAGGCGCTGAGCCGGCGCGTCGGAGACTTCTTCTGCCGCCTGGCGCAGCAAGAGCTCGACGGCGACGTCCTCGTCGTCACCCATGGCGGCGTGATCAGGGTCGCCCTCGCCCGCTGCGACGACATCCCCGTCGTCCGCATGGGGTGGGGCGACGTGCCCAACGGCGGCCTCTGGTCAGTGGGGCTGCGCGAGATCTGTCAACCCGTCCGCCACCGGACGCCGGCGTAAGGACGCCGGATCACCCCAAGGAGCAGCACGTGAGACCAACAGCACTGGCACTACCGGCACGGTCCTCGAAGCCGAGGACCGCAGGTCTGACGATGATGGTCGACGGCGGCCTGCCGACCCGGAGCTTCCAGGACATCGTGGAGAGCGGGGGCGAGTACCTCGACTTCGTGAAGTTCGGGTGGGGCACGGCGATCGTCACCAACGACCTGCGCCGCAAGATCGACATCCTGGACGAGGCGGGCGTCGACTACTACTTCGGCGGGACGTTGTTCGAGAAGTTCGTGCTGCAGGACCGCTTCGACGACTACCGCGAGTTCTGCCAGAGCTACGCCTGCCGCTACGTCGAGGTGTCCAACGGCACGATCAGCCTGTCCGGGATCGAGAAGGCCGGCTACGTCACCAAGCTGGCCGATGACTTCCACGTCATCTCCGAGGTGGGGTACAAGGACTCGGAGCGATCGGAGCGCCTGGCCCCGAACCGGTGGATCGAGGACATCCACGGCGACATCGACGCCGGTGCCTGCCTCGTGACGCTCGAGGCGCGCGAGAGCGGCAAGTCGGGCATCTGCCGTCCGAACGGCGAGCTCCGGTTCGGGCTGATCGAGGAGATCCTTGTCAGTGAGGTCCCCGTCGAGCGACTGCTCTTCGAGGCGCCCTCGACAGAGTTGCAGTGCTACTTCGTCCGCCGCGTCGGCACGGACGTCAACCTCGGGAACATCCCCTCGACCGCCGTCATCGGCCTCGAGACGATCCGGCTGGGCCTGCGGTCCGACACGTTGGAGAGCTTCGAAGCCAGGGTCTCATGAGGGAGAGCCGCGACGTCTTCCATCTCGCGATCCCGGTCTACGACCTCGATACAGCGCAGGAGTTCTACGTCGGCGCGCTGGGCTGCAAGCTGGCACGCCGCTACGCCGACCGCATCACGATCGACTTCTTCGGCGACCAGCTGGTCTGCCACCTCGTCGACGCGCCCGAGCAGCCACCGGCCGCGCTCAGCCTCTATCCCCGCCACTTCGGCGTGACCTTCCGGGAGGGCCACGACTTCGACGCGGTGCACCAGCTCTGCGTGCAGCGCAAGATCGAGCTGTTCGCCGACGTCAGCGTCCGCTTCGAAGGGCTGGTCGAGGCGCACCGCACCTTCGTCGTGCGTGACCCGTCGGACAACCTGGTCGAGTTCAAGCACTACGACGACCCCCGGATGATGTACTGAGGTGGCGGCACCCGTCGGATCTCTCGTGGCCGGTGCCCCGCCGGCGTCTCCACCGGTTGCGGCTGCGGTCCCGGCCTCTGCGCACGCACCCGCGGCGCGCCGGTGCGTGGCGGCGACGCCGGCGCGGGAGGACCTCGGCACGCTCGTGCACCGGCAGGCCGATGTGTCGGGCGCGCGCACGTTCGCCGAGCACGCGCGCAACGACCGCGTGCTCACCTTCGAGGACCTCGACCGCTGGCGGGGCGCGTTCACCCGATCGCCCTTCCGGCCGGGGACCACGGTGGCGCTGATGGTCAGCGACCCGCTGCAGTGCGCCGCGGCCTTCATCGGCGGGATCGCGTCAGGGCTGTGGGTCGCGCCGCTCGACCCGGCCACGCCCGAGACGGGCCCGAGCGGGGTGGGCTCGCTGGTGGCCCGGGTGGGCGCCGACGCCGTCATCTCCGACCGCCCCGCGCCCGACCGGGCGTCCTGCCCCTGGTACGAGTTGGACTCCCTCGCCGCCGATCTGGATCCGAACAGCGACGGGACGGGCGCGCCGTCGGCCGTCTCGACCGCGTGGATCATCAGGAGCACCGGGAAGGCAGGCGGCGTCGTCCTGTCGTCGTCGGGCACGACGGGCCGGCCGAAGGTCGTCCGCCTCGGTCAGGACAAGCTCTTGCACACGGCGCGGGGCGTCGTCGCCCACCACCGCCTGTCACGCGACGACCGCGGGTTCAACCCGCTCCCGCTGTTCCACATCAACGCCGAAGTCGTCGGGCTGCTCTCCGCGCTCGTCGCCGGCTCGTCCCTGGTGCTCGACGACCGCTTCCACCGCACCGAGTTCTGGCGCCTCATGGGCGAACGGCGCATCACGTGGATCAACGCGGTCCCGGCGATCATCTCGCGCCTCGCTGAGCTGCGGGCAGGGGAGCGTGTCCCTCACGGCATCCGCTTCGTCCGGTCCGCGTCGGCGCCCCTGCCGGTGGCCACCGCGGACCGATTCGAGGAGGCCACCGGCCTGCCCATCGTCGAGACGTACGGCATGACGGAGGCCGCCAGCCAGATCGCAGCGCATCCGCTCTCGGCGCCGCGCCGCCCGGGCTCAGTGGGCGTCCCCGTCGGGATCGAGCTGCGCGTCGTGCGGGCAGAGGGCGCCAGCGGCGACGAGCCATCCGAGTGCGAGGCGCACGAGGTCGGCGAGATCGAGATCCGAGGTCGCGCCGTGATTGGGTCGTACGCCGGGGGCGAGCACGGCGATCGCTTCCGTCCCGAGGGCTGGCTGCGCACCGGCGATCTCGGCCGCCGCGACGAGGACGGCTACCTCTACCTCGTCGCCCGGACCGACGACGTGATCAACCGCGGGGGCGAGAAGGTGTTCCCCCGTGAGATCGAAGAGGTCCTGAGCGCCGACCCCGCCGTGATCTCCACCGCGGTCCTCGGGCGAGACGACCCCGAGCTGGGCCAGGTGCCCATTGCGTTCGTGGCGCTCCGCGGGCTGGCTCCGGGCGACGCGGACGGGGCGACGCGGGTCGTGGGCCGGCTGAACGACGCCCTCGAGCGGAGCCTCGTGCCAGCACGACGGCCCGTGGCGCTCTACGTCGTGGCGTCGTTGCCGGCGGGTGCGACGGGCAAGGTGCGCCGGCGTGCGCTGCGCGAGCCGGGCATCGACGTCCTGCACAGCTTCGCGGGCGTCTGATGCCCGACGAGTCCCCGCTGACGCCCGCGGCCGGGGTCGGCACGCGCAAGCGGCTCGATCACATCGACGCCATGCGGCCGGTCAAACAGGTCGGCGTCGTGTCGACCCACACGTTGCTCTTCTTCGCGCCCCTGGCCGCCGCCGTCACCGTCGGCGCCTCGTTGCAGCTGCTCCACGTGACGCGGGAGGCATTTCTCTTCGTCTCGGCCTGCATGCTCACGTACAGCGTCCGCGACCTGCCTGGTATCGACCACCGGACGTTCTGGCGCCGCCGCTTCTCCTTGGTGGCGGTCCCGTACGTGTGCTGGAGCGTGATCTATTTCGTCGTCACCATCCGCTCGGCCCCGGGCACCGTCGGCGGCGATGCACTGCACCTGCTCTATCTCGTCGGCACGGGCTACTACCAGCTCTACTACCTGCTCGTCCTCTTGGAGTTCTACGCGCTCTTCCCGCTGTGCCTCATCCTGGTGCGCCGCACCGTGGGGCACCACGGCCTCTTGCTGCTCGCCAGCGGCGCGGCGCAGGTGGCGCTCGTCTCTGCGATGCACTGGGGCCTCGCGCCGGGATGGATGACCGGGTACTGGGCGACACGCGAGGTCACGTCGTACCAGTTCTATTTGATCGCCGGCATGGTGATGGCGCTGCATCTCGACGAGTTCCACCGCTGGCTGTGCACGCACGTCTGGACGATCGTCACCGCCACCGTTGCCGCCGCCGTCGTCGCCGAAGCGTGGTACTACCTCTCGGTCGACCACGTCATGTCGTGGCTGGGCTCGAGCGCGGACCCGTTCCAGCCGGTGGTCATCCCGTTCAACATCGGCGCCATCGCCTGCATCTACCTGATCGGCGTCGCCCTCGTCGACCGCCGTCGCTCACGACGGGTGCGCAGGGCGGTGCACTCGGGCTCGGACAACTCCTACGGGGTGTACCTCGCGCAGTTGCTCTTCATCACCGTGCTCAGCTGGCTGGGCTGGGAGCACTTGAACGGCGTCCTGCCGTGGCCGGTGGTCAGCGCGCTGACCGTGGTCGTCGTCTTCGCGGCGTGCCTCGGCCTCACCGAGTTGCTGGCCCGGACGCCGTGGGCCAAGCCGCTGACGGGGCGCTCGCGTGTGCCCTGGCGCGCGGAGCGCGAAGCCGCCGCCGCTGCGGACCCCGCGCCGGGCGTCGTGCCAGCTGGTCCCGGTGTCGCCGCGCCGGCGGCCGTGGTGGCCGCGGTCGGTCCCGGGCTCGCGGGCGGCGACGCCCCGGTCGCGTCCCGGGTGGAGGCGCTCAGTCCGACTTGAGATGCGCCAGCGTCGATGCCAGCGCCCTGCTGACCACGCTGTAGCCGTCGTCGTTGGGATGGCTGTTCGGCCCGAGGGGCCGCGCGGTGCACATCCACGTCAGCGAGCACGTGCGGGCGACGTCCGTCGGCACAGTGCCCAGTCCGGGCACGTGCACCGGGGCGGTGGCACCCAGGTCGAAGGCGGCGCCCACGTTTGCCATGGGGACACCCGCTTGCGCGTAGGCCGCGCGCAGGACGCCGTTCAAGCGGTCGATGACGGGGAGCGACGCGTGCGCGAACGCCGCACCGTGTGAGCCCCGCAACGCGTCACCGAGGAACGGGTCGTAGTGCCCCACGCCGATGATGGACGCGCCGGGCGGCGCGGCGCGTTGGAGCGCGGTGAGGATCTGTGGGAGCTGCGACCGCACGGTGGCCAGCGCGTCGTCGACGCAGCTGTCGTCCACCTTCATCGCGTGCAGGCACGACACGACGTTGTTGAAACCGAGGTCGACGGTGATGAGGACGGTGGAGGGGTGGGCGTGCAGGAAGGACAGCGCCGTCTCGAGCTCGGAGCCGTCGTCGTAGAGGCAGTGGCCGCCGCCCCCGATCATGGTGAGCGTCGTCATGCCCGGGCAGCCGAGCTGGATCAGCGTCAGCCTCGGCCAGCGCGACCGCTCGCGCAGCGCGAGGTCGTTGGCGTAGCCCGAATCGGTCCGCTGGCCGTGCGGATGCGTGAAGGTGGGCTGGAAGCCGACCGAGCCCGAGCCGCCGAGAGCCAGGTCGAACGGAGGGGCCGTCGAGCGCACGGTGTTCGCCCCGGCGGGCGCGGACGGGACCACGACGCTGAGCGCGGCCAGCAGCCCCAGCACGAGCACGCCGAAAGTGGCGACGGAACGTCTCGAGGCGGAGAGCCGGGCGCGCTCGGCGTGGCCGTCGCCGGCGGGGCACGCCAGCGCCGCCGCGGGCTGCCTCTGCGTCTGGCTCGTCACGCTGCTCCTCGGGGACGGACGGTCAACCGGTACCGAAGTCCAGCACAACGCAGGGTCGCTGCGGTCGCGCCGCCGTCGCGTGCGCTGCGGGGCGGGTGACGCCCCTGCTCAGGGGAGCCCGGCGCCGGGCACGCTCGTGCGGACCTTCTCGATCGCTCCGTTGCGCGCCGCACGCGCCTTGGCGTCGTGGCTGTCCACGGCGGTGACGAGGTAGAGGGTGCGGCGGTCCTCGTCGCCGAGCATGCACGCGTAGCAGTTCATCGAGGTGGTGACGCGCTCGACCACCTTGCCGCCCTCGGCCACCCGGACGCACTCGTGCCCGCCTGCGTTTGCCACCCAGACGGTCCCGTCGGCGCACAGGCAGATCCCGTCCGGCGCGATGCCCGGCAGGACCGCCCACTCGCGCCGGTTGGTCAGCGTGCCGTCGGGCGCGCGGTCGAACGCGCTGAGGCGGCCGGCCATGCTCTCGGCGATGATCAGCGTGGCGCCGTCATCGGTGATGACCGTGCCGTTGGGGAACCCGAGCTCCGAGGCCGCCTCGTGGCTCGTGCCGTCGGGGTCCACGCGCACGAGCGAGGCCGGCCCGATGTCGGCCGGCTTCACGCGGCCTTCGTAGAGGCCGTCGAGGTCGAAACCGAAGTTGCCGGCGTACGCCTGTCCGTTGGACGCGACGACCATGTCGTTCGCATGCCAGGTGGCCCACGGCTCGAGGCTGCCATGGCGCACGATGGTGCCGTCGTCCTCACGCCGCATGACGGCGCGCTCGAGGCGCGAGATGAAAAGCAGGCGCCCGTCGGGCAGCCAGCCGAGACCGGCGGGCTCGCCGTCGAAGGCCACCTCGACCTGGCGTTCACCGTCGGGGGAGGCCGAGCACACCGCATGGTCGAAGAAGTCCGAGTACCACAGGCGACCGTCGTGCCAGCGGGGGCACTCGCCGAAGTAGAGGCCCGAGAGAAACGGCTCGGCGGTCAGGGTGTCGCTCGTGTCACTCGTCTCGCTCGTCACGGGGCCTCCAGTGTTGCCTCCACCGTCGCCGGGTTGCGGAGAGGCACCGCAGTTCAGCACAGCCGGCGCGCCCGGTGCGGCGCCGATCCACCAGGGGTACCGTTGGCGCGTGGCCTATTGGGTGCTCAAGGCGGTGCTGACCCCGATCTTCTTGGTGCTGTTCCGGGTGAAGGTGGAAGGGCGCGAGCACATCCCCAAACACGGGGCGGCGGTCCTGGCGGCGAACCACCAGTCGTTCTGCGACTCCTTCTTCATCCCGCTGGTTGTCGCGCGACGTGTCACCTACCTGGCCAAGGCGGAGTACTTCGACTCGTGGAAGACGGCGTGGTTCTTCCGCGCCGCCGGGCAGATCCCGATCCGGCGCGGCGGGGGCAGCGTGTCAGAGCGCGCGCTCGAGACCGCACGGGCGGACGTGCTTGGCCAGGGGCGCCTCCTCGGGCTCTACCCCGAGGGCACCCGCTCGCTCGACGGCTACGTGCACAAGGGCAGGACCGGGGTGACACGTCTGTCGCGCGAGTGCGGCGTGCCGGTGATCCCCGTGGGCGTGCTCGGCACCGAGGAGGTCCAGCCGGTCAACTCCAAGTTCATGCGGCCGTTCAAGACGGTGACGATCCGCTTCGGCCCCCCGATGCAGATGGACCCGCCCGAGGATCCCGCGCATCCTCTGGAGAACCACGACCACACGCAGTGCCGTGACTTCACCGACCGCTTGATGCACGAGATCGCCCAGCTGTCGGACCGGCCGTACGTCAACGAGTACGTGCCCGCACGCACGAACGCCGCCGCGGCCTGACCCACTCGAATTCAAATCTGACGTCAGCGTCGGAATCGCAGGTCACGCACGCGCCCCACCATTCGTAAGCAATTCGAAACAGGCAGTTCACATTGACCGCATAACGTCTGGGCAATGGCTGGCTACGTCGTCCGCATCTCGCTGCCCGACCGGCCGGGAGCGCTCGGCCTGGTGGCGAGCCGCATCGGGGCCGTCGGCGGCGACATCGTGGCCATCAACATCCTCGAGCGCGACGGCGGCAACGCCGTCGACGAGTTCGTGGTCGAGATCGGCGGCCAGCACTTGATCGACCTGCTGCAGCACGAGATCCACGAGGTCGACGGGGTGTCGGTCCTCGAGATCCGCTCGGCGGACACTACGACGGCGGCGGGCTGACCACGTAGGCGCACACGTGTGCGCCGTCCATCAAGTGCGCGACGCGTCGCACCGTCGCACCCGGCAGCGCATCGCGGATGAAGGCGAGCTCGCTGGTGCACGCCTGCGAGAACCCGTGGGCCACCGTGAGGATGGCGCAGTTGTGCTCGGTGATGCGCCAGCTGCCGTCGTCGAGGCGCTCGGCGTCGGCGAGATAGCCGTCGTCGTCGAGGATCTTGGTCAGCGCCGCCACCTGCTCGTCGAACGGACGGTCGGCCGTACGCGGCAACGCGTCGGCCACGCGGCGCTGGCGGCGCTGTTCGAACAGCTCGTCGACCTGCGACCCGCCGGGCCCGCCGAGGTACCCGAGGAGCTCGGTCGTGAGATCCCCGTAGCGCTTGGGGTAGAGCGCCTCGGCAGCGGAGGTCAGCTCGTAGACGTGACGGGGCCGGCCGCGGCGCGGCCCGTGCGCGACCTCGTCGCGGTGCGCCAGCAGGCCGTCCTCCTCGAGCCGGGTGAGCTGGAGCCGCACCGCGGACGGGGTCAGGGAGAGGGCGTGGGCCACCGCGGCCGCGTCGAGCGGACCTTGGCGCTTCAAGAGGTTGAGGATGGCCCGCCGCGTCGTCGGGAGCTGTTGGAGTGGCGACTCAGGCGGCGGCGCGTGCTCGGTGGCGGCGGGCGACAGGTGGGACGTGCTCACGGCAGGATCAGGTGGACGTCGCCGAACTCGTGCCACAGGTAGCCCTCGGCGAGGGCGGCCGCGTACGACGCCTCGAGGAGGTCACGCCCCGCGATCGCCTCGAGCATGGCGAGGTGCGACGCCTCGGGCTCGTGCCATCCGGTGAGGAAGCCGTCGATGGAGCGGACCGGCCGCTCGGGCGACACGACCGTCTCGGTCCACCCTTCGCTCGGGTGCACCCGTCCGTGTTCGTCGACCACCGACTCGAGCGCCCGGACGACCGTGGTGCCGATGCCGATGACCCGGCCGCCGGCGCGCCGGGCGTCGTTGACGCGGTGCGCCGTGGCTGACGACACCCGGAAGTATTCGGCGTAGGGAGGCTCGTTTGCCTCGAGGGAGGCCACACCGGTGTGCAACAACACGGGGGCGACACCGACACCCTTGGCCACGAGGCGGGTCAGCACCTCGGGGGTGAAGGGGCGGCCCGCGCTCGGCATCTCGGCCGAGCCGGGCTCGGTGACGTAGACGTTCTGGTACGCGGTGAGCGGATAGCTGCCGCGCACGTAGCCGTAGCGGATCGGACGGCCGTGGCGGGCGAGATAGCTGTGCAGGCGCTCGGGGGTCTGCACCGTCGTCACCCACAGGCGCACGCCGTTGCCACCCGGCCCGGGGGAGTAGGGCGCGAGCAGCGACACGGTGCCGCCGTCCGGGAGCGCGAGCACGTCGCCGGCCGAGGCCGTCAGGTAGGCCTCGCCGCCCCGGCGGAGCTCGACCGTCCAGAGCCCCGCCGGCAACTGGGTGGAGAGGTGGACCTGCACCGACTCGCCGTCGGGACCAGTGCCGTCGACTTCGGCTGCCAGCGTGCCCGAGGTGTTGATGACGACGAGATCGCCTTCGTCCAAGAAGCGCGGCAGCTCGGAGAAGTGGGAGTGGACGAGGGAGCCGTCCGACTTGGTCGCCACGAGCATGCGCACGGCGTCGCGCGTCATGCCCCGGTTCTCCGGGGGCGCCGGGGCCTCGAGCTCGGGTGGGAGGGTGAACGAGAGCGGGTGCAGCTCGGGCAGCCGGGGCAGAGCCTCGGCGAGCGACGGTGCGGCCAGGGCGCTCATGAGTGCAGTCCGTTCGTCCCGGTCGCGCCCGCCACGCCCGCGTGGCCGCCCGACCCGGCGGCCACCACGTCGGCGGCGCGGTAGCGGCCGCTCGGGCGGTCGCTGGTGATCAGCTCCACGAAGGCCGGCACGACGCTGGCCGGCTCGGGCCGGTCGGAGATGTCCTCGCCCGGGAACGCCGCCTGGTGCATCACGGTGCGCAGGTCGCCCGGGTCGACCGACCACACGGTGAGGGCCGGGTACTCGACCGCCAGGACGGCGCCCAGATGCTCGAGCGCAGCCTTGCCGGCGCCGTAGCCGCCCCAGCCTTCGTAGGGCTCGACGCCGGCGTCGGACGTGATGTTGAGGACGCGCGGGTGCGCGGCGTCGAGCAGGAGCGGCAGCGCGTCCTGCACCAGCCCGAGCGGTGCGACGACGTTGACTTCGAACGCCACGCGCAGCTCGTCGAGCGGGTAGTCACCGAGGGAGGGTAACGGCGATGCGCCGAGCGTGCCGGCGTTGTTCACGACGAGGTCGAGCCCGCCGAGGTCGAACGCGGCACCGGTCAGGTCGTGGCGGTGCGCCTCGTCGGTGATGTCACCCGCGATGGCGACGACGTGCGTGCCGGGCGGGGCCTGGGCGCGGACGAGATCGGCCGCCGCATCGAGCGAGGGGCGGTCCCTGCCGTCGATCACGAGCGACCAGCCCGCCCGTGCCAGCCCTACGGCCAGCGCCTCGCCGAGTCCCCGGGATGCCCCTGTCACGATGGCCACGCTCATGGCTGCCCACCCTTCTGAGCGGTCTACCGCTCCTCTGGGTGAAATATAACAAGGAAAACCTTGCTTTATTTCCGGCTCTGCTGCTGACCCTGGTCAGTGCCCCTTTGCGCGCGGCCGCGGGTGACGGAGCGGAGTTTCGGAAGGATGTGATCCGGCGCGACGCATTCTCCCCCGGGACTCCGGGCCGCCCCTCGTTCGGGGGGCAGGCGCCAATCCGCCGGCCCACCAATCCGCCGGCTCTGGCGGCCATGGCGTCACGAGGGGTCGGCCGGGGCCCACCCTTTGGCCTTCTCGACGGCGCGGCACCACACGTCGTACGTCGCGTCCGCCAGCTCGAGCGGATGCTGGGGCTCGTAGAGGCGCTCGGCCTCCCAGTGCGCAGCGAGCTCGTCGAGCGACGACCACACGCCTTCGATGAGCCCCGCCAGCGTCGCCGCGCCGAGAGCGGTGGACTCGAGCGAGCGCGGACGCGTGACGTGGAGACGGCTCTGTTCGGCTTGCAGCTCGAGGAGGAGGTCCATCGCGGCGGCGCCCCCGTCAGCCCGCAGCGCGGAGAGTGGGGCAGACGACGCGGCGGCCAGGGCCTGATTCATCGCGTCCGTCATGTCGCGCACCTGGAACGCAATCGCCTCGACGCAGGCGCGCGCCAACTTGGCCCGGCCGGCGCCGCGGGTGATCCCCGTCACGATGCCGCGCGCCTGGGGGTCCCACCACGGGCTGCCCAGGCCGGTGAGCGCGGGGACGAAGGTGACGCCGCCGCTGTCGGGGACCGACTGCGCGAGGGGGCCGATCTCCTCCGCCGACTCGATGATGCCGAGCCCGTCACGCAGCCACTGGATCGCGGCGCCGGATACGAACGCGGAGCCTTCGAGCGCGTACGCGACGGCGGGGCGCGTGCCCACGTACGGGCCGAGGTCCCACGCGCACGAGACGGTGAGCCCGTCCGGCGCGTCCGGGCGTTGCGGTCCGGCGTTGGCCAACACGAAGCTGCCCGTGCCGTAGGTGACCTTCGCCATGCCCGGGTCGAAGCAGGCTTGGCCGAAGAGCGCGGCCTGCTGGTCGCCGAGCACGCCCGAGATCGGCACGCCGTCGAGCGCGGGCGCGGCGTCGCCCAGGCCGCCGAGTGCCGCGGTGCCGATGCGGCCCGCCGAGGGGCGCACCTCGGGCAGGGTGTGCACGGGCACGCCGAAGAGCTCGCAGAGGTCGGCGGACCAGGTGCGCGTTGCCGTATCGAAGAGGAGCGTGCGGCTGGCGTTGGACGGGTCGGTCGCGTACACGGCGCCCTTGCGGGAGCCGCCACGGTCGGTGTCTGCGCCGCCGGTCAGGTTCCACAGCACCCAGGTGTCGACCGTGCAGAACGAGAGGCCCTGATCGGACGGGCCGAGCGCGAGGTCCGCCTCGCGCAGGAGCCACGCGGCCTTGGTGGCGCTGAAGTAGGGGTCGAGCACCAGGCCCGTCGTCGCGCGCACGAGCGGGAGGTAGCCCGCCTCCGTGAGCTCGGCGCACAGCGGCGCGGTCCGCCGGTCCTGCCACACGATCGCGTTGTGCAGCGGCCGCCCGCTCGAGCGGTCGAAGGCGACCAGCGTCTCGCGCTGGTTCGTGATGCCGATGGCCTCCGCGCGCTGGCCGGCGTTCGCCAGGCGGGTGCCCACCTCGGCCAGCGTGGCGCACACCGCCTCCCAGATCTCGGCCGGGTCGTGCTCGACCCAGCCCGGCCGGGGGAAGTGCTGGGTCAGTTCCCGGTAGGCGACGTCGGTGACCCGGGCCCGCTCGTCGACGACGGCGGCGCGAACGCCGGTCGTGCCCGCATCGACGGCGACGACCTTGGCCATGGAGGGCCGACGCTAACCCGGCGACCCGGCCGGCCCCGCGCGCAAATCTTCGCGAACGGCCCGTGACCTGCGTGGACGACGCGCGAGATTGGTTGACAACGACGTAACTACAGTGCTGTAATGACCACAGCATCTCGTGTCTCGGGGGAGGGGCGACCACTATATATTGTGGTTAGGCGTTTCACCCCCCTTCCGGGCGCTGGATCGGGAGAGGCGCCGTGAGACACCGTCCCGCTGGACTGGGGACTGCCCTGGCGGCGCCTGAGGAGCAGGCAGAGCAGATCAGGCAGAGCACGGCCGGCCCCGCCGGCAGCACCGCAGCAGGACCCACGACCGAGCACGACGACCCGAGCAGGAGGACCCCAGCGCCATGGCCATCGCCCCCCAGCGATCAGAGATCGGCATCCGCCGCCACTTCACGACCGAAGGGGTGCACCCCTACGACGAGGTGCGCTGGGAACGGCGCGACGCGCGCATCACCAACTATCGCGACGGGTCCGTGGCCTTCGAGCAGCTCGGTGTCGAGGTGCCCGAGTCCTGGAGCGTGAACGCAACCAACATCTTGGCGCAGAAGTACTTCCGGGGGACCCTCGGCACCCCCGAGCGCGAGTCCTCGTTGCGACAGGTGGCCGACCGGGTGGCCGACACCCTCACCGCATGGGGGATCAAGGACGGCTACTTCGTCGACGACGAGGAGGCGCAGGTCTTCAACCACGAGTTGAAGTACCTCATCATCCACCAGAAGGCCGCCTTCAACTCGCCGGTGTGGTTCAACATCGGCGTGCAGGGCGTGCCGCAGCAGGGCTCAGCGTGCCAGCCCTACCACTCGATGGTCAGCACGCCGGAAGGGCTCATCCCGATTGGCCAGCTGGTCGAGCAGGATGCGGTCGGCACGAAGATCTTCGACGCCCATGGCATCACGCGCATCGTCGCGACGAAGCACAACGGTCGCAAGCAGGTCCTGAGGATCCACACGAAGGCGGGTCACCAACTCGATGTCACCGGAGATCACCTCGTGTGGCGCGCCTCCAGCGCATCGACAGGCAGGTTCGTGCCGGCGGCCGATCTGGCAGCGGGAGACCAGTTGCATTGGCACCGGACAGACGGACACGGTCTGAGCGAGCACGTTCATACGTCGACCGAAGTGGCAGAAGCAGCCCTGGCGGGCTGGCTGCAGTCGGACGGATTCGTCGGTCAGTACGAGGGCACGAACAGCTCGCTCACGATCGAGGCGATGTCGGTGACCGAGGCGGAGCACCGATGGGTGATCGCAGCATTGGACGAGGTGTTCCCAGGCGTCCACCGTCATGAGCGGGCTGTGGAGACATTGGACCCTTCGCTGGACTGTCGTCGGACGCGTCTGTACGGCCAGCAATTGCGTGACTTCGTCGAGCGGTGGGACCTGCGGACGCGTGGGCTGGCGATGACCGTTCCGGCCAAACTGTTCACCGAGCCTCTGCCTGTGGTTCGGGCGTATCTCCGCAGCATCTTTCAGGCCGAAGGGTACGTCAGCATCAAGGAGAGCGGGGCTCTCATAGGGATGGACATGATCTCTGAAGGTGTTGTGCGAGGCGTCCAAGCATTGCTCTCGCAGTTCGGCATCTTCTCGAGGGTTCGTTTCAAGGCTGATCGCCGGGCCGACCGCAACGGTTGTTGGTCGCTCACCATCCGGACCCGAGGAGATCGGATTGCGTTCGCGAACGAGATCGGTTTCATCGATGCAGCGAAGGAGGACAAGCTCCTTGAGAGCATCGCCCTGCCAGGGTTGGCTGCGAATGCCGTCAAGACCCTCGAGATCGCTCGAATCGAGGAACTGGGTGAGATGGACGTCTACGACATCCAGACCGAGAGCGGCGAGTATCTGAGCAGCGGTCTCCGGGTGCACAACTGCTTCATCCTCTCGGTCGAGGACACGATGGACTCCATCCTCAACTGGTACGTCGAGGAGGGCGTCATCTTCAAGGGCGGGTCGGGCGCCGGCGTCAACCTCTCCCGCATCCGCTCGTCGAAGGAACTGTTGAAGGGCGGCGGCACCGCCTCGGGCCCGGTGAGCTTCATGCGCGGCGCCGACGCCTCCGCCGGCACCATCAAGTCCGGGGGCAAGACCCGGCGCGCCGCCAAGATGGTGATCCTCGACGCCGACCACCCCGACGTGGAGGACTTCATCTGGTGCAAGGCCATCGAGGAGCGCAAGGCGCGCGTGCTGCGCGACGCCGGCTTCGACATGGACCTCGACGGCGCCGACAGCCACTCGACGCAATACCAGAACGCCAACAACTCGGTCCGCGTCACCGACGAGTTTATGGAGGCGGTGCTCGACGGCCGCGACTGGAACCTCGTCGCACGCACGGACGGCTCCGTCATCCGGACGGTGCCCGCGCGCGACCTGTTCCGTCAGATCGCTCACTCGGCCTGGGAGTGCGCGGACCCGGGCCTGCAGTACGACTCCACGATCAACCGGTGGCACACCGCGCCGAATACGGGCCGGATCAACGGCAGCAATCCGTGCAGCGAATACGTGCACCTCGACAACTCGGCCTGCAACCTCGCTTCGATGAACCTGCTGACGTTCCTCGACCAGAGTGACGAGTTCGACGTCGAGGGCTTCAAGGCCGCGGTGTCCGTGGTCTTTACGGGCATGGAGATCATCGTCGGCAACGCGGACTACCCGACCGAGAGCATCGCCGAGACGACGCGCGCCTTCCGCCAGCTCGGCATCGGCTACGCCAACCTCGGCGCTTTGTTGATGGCCCAGGGGCTGCCGTACGACTCCGACGCCGGCCGCGCCTGGGCCGGTGCGATCACTGCGCTGCTGACGGGACACGCCTACGCCACGTCGGCGCGGACGGCGGCGCGCATGGGCCCGTTCGCCGGCTTCCACGAGAACGGCGAAGCCATGCTCAACGTGCTGCGCATGCACCAGGCCGAGGCGGCCCGCATCGACGAGGAGCTCGTGCCGCCCGAACTGCTGTCCGCCGCGCAGGAGTCGTGGGACGCCGCCGTCGAGCTGGCCGAGGTCTACGGCGTCCGCAACTCGCAGGCCTCGGTGCTCGCCCCGACGGGATGCCTCGTCGGAGGGACGCTCGTGAGCACCGGACGCGGGCTTGTGCGACTCCGCTCGCTCGGCGACCCGGACGGGGCGCAGTGGCAGGACCTGGAGACGGAGGTCGCCACGGACGAGGGTCCGCAGCAGGCCACCAAGTTCTACGTCAACGGATCCGAGGCTGTCGTGACGGTGGACACGGCGAGAGGACACAGGATCAAGGGCACGCCGACCCACCGAATCAAGGTGGTCGACCCAGTCTCAGGCGAGTGGGTCTGGCGTCGGTTCGGTGAGCTGACGGAGGGAGATCTGGTTCCCTTGGCGATGGGTTCGCTCCTCGGTGAGCCGCAAGATGTGCCGTTGCCGCCACTGGCGGATGCTTATTGGACGGGCGAGCACCACGTCTCGGTCCCTCGGCAGTTGACGCCTGCCTTGGCTGAGCTCCTCGGCTACTTCATGGGCGATGGCTTTCTGCACAGCCGTGGGCTGCGTTTCTGCGTCACCCAATCGGACTTCGATGTGGTCGAGCGGCTGGAGCTCCTCTCGAAGGAGTGCTTCGGCACGGCAGCGAAGACGACGCCGAAGCGCGGCTACGTCGAGGTGCGCATCGATTCCGTGCGTCTCGCACTGTGGTGGGAAGCGTGTGGCTTTGCGAAGTACCCGCCGACGGAGGGCCATCGCGGCAAGGGCTACACCGCCCACGTTCCCGATGCGGTGCTGCACGCCAACGATCGAGAGGTGTACGGCGCCTTCCTTCGGGGGCTCTACGAGGCGGACGGCGACACGAGCGCCGGCTACCCGCACCTCAAGAACACGTCGCTGCAGATGGTGCGTGACGCCCAGACGATGCTGATGGCACTCGGCATCCCGACGACACTGTCGGTGAAGGACCGCGCCGGCGAGAATCGTTGGGGAACGGCACCACTCGCCTCGCTCCGGACGCTCAACGTGGCCTATGCCAATGCGTGGCTCGACGCCGTCGGTTTCATGGGTGACCGCAAGAACGCAGGCGTTCACATTGCCGATCCCGGCCTCGGACAAGCGGCTCGGAAGGACTACGTCCCGCTGACGCGGACCCTGATCGACCGGCTCGCTCCCGAGACTGACCGGCTGCGGACGGTTCTGTTGATGGAGCACAGCCGGGGGCGAGTCAGCCGGCGTGTCGCGATCGAGCTGTTCGACCGGACAGGCGATCCCGAACTCGGCCACCTGCTGGCCTTCTTCTACGACACGGTCGGAGCTGTGCGGCTCGGGGCGGACGAGCTGACGTACGACCTCTCCGTTCCCGGCAACGTCACGTATGTCGCCAACGGCTTCGTCAGCCACAACACGATCGGTCTGTTGATGGACTGCGACACGACCGGCGTCGAGCCCGACCTCGGTCTGGTCAAGACCAAGAAGCTGGTCGGCGGCGGAACGATGTCGATCGTGAACCAGACGGTGCCCCGCGCCCTGGCCAAGCTCGGCTACGGGTTCGAGCAGGTCGAGGACATCGTGAACTACGTCAACGAGCACATGTCCATCGTCGGCGCCCCGCACTTGGCCCCCGAGCACATGGCCGTCTTCGCGTGTTCCATGGGTGACAACACGATCCACTACCTCGGCCACATTCGCATGATGGGGGCGGTGCAGCCCTTCATCAGCGGCGCCATCTCCAAGACGGTGAACATGCCCGAGGACGTGTCGGTCGAGGACGTCGAGCAGTTGCACATCGACGCCTGGCGCCTGGGCCTCAAGGCGGTCGCGATCTACCGCGACAATTGCAAGGTGGCCCAGCCGCTGTCGACGACGAAGAAGGAGAGCGCTTCGGTGGGCGGCGACACGGCGCCGGCGGGATCCGACGCGGAGGCACGGGACCGCGAGATAGCGGCGCGCATCGCCGAGCTCGAGGCGGCGCTGGACAGCGAGCGCCTCCGGGCAGCGTCGCCCCTTGTCGTCGGCGCCGTGCGCGAGCGCCTGCCCCGCAAGCGCAACTCGAAGACGTTCTCCTTCCGCGTGGCGGACTGCGAGGGCTACGTGACGGTGGGCGAGTACGAGGACGGGCGTCCGGGCGAGGTGTTCATCAAGGTCTCCAAGCAGGGGTCGACCCTGGCCGGGATCATGGACGCCTTCTCCATCTCGCTGAGCCTCGGACTCCAGCACGGCGTCCCGCTGGCCACCTTCGTGCGCAAGTTCGCCAACATGAAGTTTGAGCCGGCCGGCATCACCGACGACCCCGAGCTCCGGATCGCCACCAGCCTCATCGACTACATCTTCCGGCGCCTCGCCCTCGACTACCTGCCGGAGGTGGAGCGGGCCGAGCTCGGCATCCTCTCCACGCAGGAGCGGACGCAGCCGACGCTGCCCGGCGTCGAGGAGATGGCGACGCCCTCGAGCGGACTGGTCGAGGACAGCTTGAGCGCCGGCCTCGGCGCAGGAGCCGGCTACGGCGTCGTGGCGCCGACGGCCCGGCCGGAACAGCTCGACGCGCCGCTTTGCTACAACTGCGGCAACACGATGCAGCGGGCCGGCTCGTGCTACGTATGCGGGAGCTGCGGGTCGACCAGCGGATGCTCCTGATGAGAATTCGCGTTTGGTGACGCAGGCATTTCGCGTTCGATGTCGCCGGAATTCGCGGTCGATGACGCGAGAAATCGCGTTTGATGACATCTACGCGCTTGCCGCCAGCAAGCAGCGGCCCTCGCCCCGGCCGGGCGGGGGCCGCATCGCGCGTCGGACCCTCGTAGCCGTGCCCCGCACTGCCCCTTTCGTCCCTCGGGACTATCTTGCCGTCCCCAACCTCTGGCCCTTCGCCGAGCACGAGGTTGAATGGACGCTCGCCGTCGACTGGGACGATGCGGTCCATCTCGCACGCGCCCGTGAACAGCATGCTTTGGCGTACCGCATCGGAGTGTTGCGCGCCGAGCACAAGAACTCGGTGGCCGACATCGCCCTGGTGCTCAAGGAGGGGCGTGGCACGTTGACCTCGAAGCTCAACGGCCACCTCCCAGCGACCGAAGACGACTTGATCCGCTGGAGCTGGCTGACGGGGGAGAAGCGACGCTCCTACTCACCCGAGGCTCTTTGGGGCCAGCCTTTCCGTGTTCCGGCCTTCCCATTCCCTCGCGCACGGGAGTTGCCGAAGTGATTGCCGAGTCAGCGCCAGCGGAAAACCGGGATGTGGTGGAGGAGCTCGAGACTGCGCTGCGTTCGCACGTCATTTCCGTGATGAGCGATCCAAGCGGAGAGCTCGCGGCCATGACCACAGCGAATCTCCTCATCACGTGGTTCAACTGGCGGGACCGACTGGTCGAGCCACGGCCCCGCCAGGTGCATAGATCCAGGGAACTGTTGGCGAGCCAGGAGGCGCAGGAGAACGCCGCCGAATTGGCCGAAATCGAGGCTGGCATCGCAGCCGGCGTGGATCTCACCCCATGGCTCAGTAGTAGGACGAGCGTCGCTTATACCGAAAGCGCGGCGCGCGGTCGCCTGAAGCATCGACGAGATCTCGACTTGCTGATCTCGAATTGGGGAATTCATCACCTGCATCTTGAACGCGCGCCGGAGCGATCGGCGTTGCTTCTCTTCACGGTGTTTCGTCCCGACGATGCGTACCTGCTGCAGTTGTTGCCTCATGGTCGCTGGGCCGACAGTTCGCTCGTCGAAATCATCATTCGAAACTGGCCGGATGAGAGTCTCGTGATGGGACAGCTCAAGGGAGCCATCGGACTCAGTCAGTCCTACGACGACCGAGAGCTGCTGCAGCTCCGCGAGGCTGGTGTGACGACGCTCCTTCCCGTGGACGGCGGTGTCTGGGTCGTGGGAACGATGTCGACCGCGGGGACGGCGCTTGCCTCGACGGTGAGGAGTGACGCCATCATGCGGGAGATCCAGACATGGCAAGAAAAGCTGTCGTCCGATCCCTATGCGCTGGACGTTTTCGTCCGGTCTCGGGGTCACCTCGTGAACGGCTGTGGAACATGGGCGCCGTACCTGGAGGACAGCGAGTTCGGCTTCGTCGAGCACTCGGCCGGTCTCCGGATCCGGATAGGACGTCTGTGACGTAGGTGGAAGGACGGCTCTGATGGACGAAATCATCCCGCTTGCGCTCTCGATCGAGGCGGGACCCGGCACCTACGCGTTGCTGTTGGGTTCCGGGGTGTCGCGGGCGGCGCAGGTGCCCACGGGTTGGGAGGTCGTCGCGGACCTCTGTCGACTCGTCGCACTCGCACAAGGTGCCGACCCGGGTGACGACCCCATCGCGTGGTATCGGGATGCTCACGGGGAGGATATGGACTATTCGGGCCTCCTCGCCGATCTGGCCAAGGGCACGGGTGACCGGCGCGCGTTGCTCGAGCCCTACTTCGAGCCCACCGAAGACGAGCGCGCACATGGCGTCAAGGCGCCAACACAGGCTCACCGAGCTATCGCCCGCCTTGTCGCGGACGGCTACATCAAGGTGATCGTCACCACGAATTTTGACCGTCTGATCGAGACGGCGCTGGTCGAGGCGGGTATCCAACCCCAGGTCATCACCTCGCCGGAATCGGCGCACCGGGCAATCCCCCTCAACCATGCGCAAGTCACCATTTTGAAATTGCACGGCGACTACATGTCACCCGACCTGAAGAACACGGTCGAAGAGCTGGGCTACTACGAGCCCGCAATCGACAGCTACCTCGACGAGATCTTGGACCGCTACGGCCTGGTCGTCTGCGGCTGGTCGGGGGAGTGGGACGAGGCCCTGCGTACAGCGGTGGGTCGTTGCTCGAACCGGCGGTACGGGACTTTCTGGTGCCGCCGGCGCGCTCTGACTGGTGAAGCCGCCGCCTTGGCGGCGGAAAGAGGTGCGCACGAGATTGTGATCATCGACGCTGACGACTTCTTCGACGAACTCGCGACCAAGGTGTCGCTGATCGCCGAAGGTCGCATAGCACCTCCGCTCAACACGGCTCTCGCAGTCGCCGAGCTGAAGCGGTACCTGCCGAATCCGCTCGAACGAATCCGGCTGGACGACTTCATGCGCGATGAGACCCAACGCACCGTCGATGCCATCTCCGAGACGAACTTTCCCCTCGACGCCGCGAACATCACTAGAGAGATCGTCGAGGAGCGTCTTGAGCGCTACGAAGCACAGACGCAGCGACTGCTGTCTCTGCTCGCCACAGGCGTAAACTTCGATGACCCGGCCCTTCATGACGCGCTCTGGGTCCGTTCCGTGACGATGATGGAGCTGCGGCCGCGAGGTCAGGGCGGCAAGCAAGTGCTAATTGAGCTTCAGGGGTACCCGACCGTCCTAGGCGTCTTTGCGTTGGGTCTGGCGGGGATCGCTAGCGGGAACATCGGTTCGTTCTTCACCACCGTGATGACCGAGGTCCGCTACCGGCAGTCGAACACCAAGGAACCGTTGCTGCTTCGGGCTCTGCCTCCCTACGCCCTCGGCCATGGCGCCTCGCAGGTGATCGCTCCGGTATCGGGCGGCCAACAGCGCCTCCTCACCCCTGCGTCGGACCGTGTCCATTCAGCAATGAAGGAGCCGACACGCCAGATCTTCACAAGCGATGAAGACTACGACCGCGCATTCGACACACTTGAGTATCTGCTGGCGGTCATGATTCGCAGATACTCGTCGTGGGGCAACTACCTCGGCCGTTTTTGGTGGCGCTACTTCAGCTGGGGGCACTCGATCTCCCCAGATCTTCCATCTCTCGAGCCATATCGTGCTCACCTGATCGAAACCGGAATTTTCACCTCCGAGGACGAAATCGACGAATCAATCGCCGAAGTCAACAACGCAGCGCTGCAGACTCCAAGGACGTAAAAGGTCGAGTCGCTTCAAGCGCTGCGCACGATCAATGACGTCCGGCGCGACCAATTGACTGTTGCCAGCAACTTCCACTTGTCCACCATCGCCGAGGTTGAGAGTGGCCCTGTCTAGCTCACCTGGTGGTCCGAGACCGAGCAAGCGGTTGTCCGCGGCGTGGATGGCCCGGTCCGCCGGGCGCAGTTGCCGGCGAACGTCGGGTCGGGGAGCCGCCTCGGCAGAGCTCGTTGCCTCATCGAGCAGCAGGGAGAAACGGACGTCGTTGCTTAGCACCAATTCGGCTTCGGCCGTGCGCGTCCAGCGAGCCGCGAAGCTGACGAGGCCTGCGTTGACCAAGACGCCTTGGGCCTTCTTCTCGTTGTTCGATGGCTGGGTCGGCGGGTCTCCGTACATGACATAACGAAGGAGACGCGCTTCGGTCAGTGCGACGTTGTCGCGTGCGAGATGTCGCTTCGTAGCGGCGCGGACCTCTGCTCGGTCGGCTGCCGACTCAGCGCGCGTGATAGCGAGTCGGGCCATCGAGCGACGAAGTGACATGCCGACGGTCTCGAGCCGGCGGGCCAATTCCATTTCGGCGTGATGGACGCGTTCGAGCTCCCAGCCCAGGATCTCGCAGAGGGATCCGACTGGCGTGAGGGTCTCAGACGCCATAAGCACCGCCCCTAGACGGGCCGCGTCATCGACTGGTTCGTTTTCCGTGCCGCCAGAGTGGACAGTCGTCATCTCGTCGAGATTGAGGCCCAGTGCGCCGGCCAGCCTCTTCGCTGCGCCCAGTGTGATCTCTGAGCCGGCGACGCCGTTCTCGAGCGCTGCGTAGGCGGGTCCTCTCACACCCGCAACCGCACTGAGTTGGCGAACGGAGATCCCAAGTTCGGCCCGACGCCTTCGGGATCAGTTGGGTATCGATGACGGACTGGCTCATCACAGCTCCTGGACGCTCAGTCCCCAACGGTTGGCCCATCGCTTGGAGTCCACCTCGGCGCGCTCGACCATCTGGGAGAAGAGGGGTACAACCCACGTCGCTCAGGGCAGCCCTGATGGCGTCGCCGAGGTACCTGGGCCGCATCGGGCCGTTGTCACCGACGAAGAGCAGGTCATCGTCAGCAGCCCCCTGCATTCGCCGGTACCAGAGCTGCGAGCGCAGGTAGACCTCGGCGCCGGCGGGAAGCTGCACACCAGGGTGCCGAGCGCCGGGTCGGACCGCCACGCCCTCCGCGTCGATGTCGCCGAGCCTCAGGCCCGTCATGGTGTCGGGAGCCACTTCGGCCGCTGCGAGCGCGCACGCCGCGCCCCGGTAGGGCTCCCTATAAGCGCGTAGGCGGACCCAGGTACCCGGCGAGTGGATGGCGGCCGCCGAAGCTCGCTTGGCGCTGACGACGAGGCGATTGAGCGCCATCGACACCAACCAACCGCCGCGAAACGCCGCCGCCTGGACGGCCCGCAGCACGCTGAGCATTTCGTCAGTGCACGAACAGGCGCGGAGCTCGGAGCGGACCAGAGACAACACAGACTCTTCGTCGACTCGTTCGTGCCTCGCCAGCCACGCCTGTGACTCGGCGAACGCGCCTGTGAACCGCTGATCGACAACAGCAAACGACTCTGGATCGAGCGCATCGCGCGTTTCGGCGCGAAAGGTGAGGAAGCTCGCGGTTGGTACCGCGGGAAAGTACTCCGATGCGGCCAGCTCGGGCTCGGGCCCGGCCGCTTCTACGACGGCGTTGAGCTCGGCTTTAGTGGCGTGTTCGAGGGGCCAGAGCTCGAGCGCCGCCTCGTACTCGTCTTCGAGCGGATCTTGTGCTACCAGCCACAACGTCGTCCCAGTCACCGACGCCAACCCGATGACGTCCTCGAGCATGGACTGACGGAGCCATTGGGCATCGACCAAGGCGATGTGCTCGATGCGGTGCGCCAGCACCCAGGCCACCAGCACCTCCCAGTTGATGGATTTCGTGGCGCCCGGCACCGGTGACGTCGGTCGTCTTGCCCAAAGCGATGAGGAGCTCCCAGGTCAACTCGTAGCCACGACGCATAGTGGGTGGAACGGCTGCGACAAGGAGTCCTCCCTCGATGTTGGTGGCGCCCCTTAATCTTCGTACCTGCTCGACGTCGCTGTCATGGTCGAGCACGAGCGGCCGGATGCGTGCGCGACCCACGTCAGCGTCCCCTTTGCAAGAGAACAGTGAATCGCCCTGGGATCCCTGGAGGCTCTGCTTTGACCACGCGCTCGCCGAGTCGATCGGGTGTGCGGGTATTGGGGAGCAGAGGAAGCGCAAGGTCCAAGATGGCGCCCCAATCGCGCAGATTACCCCGGCAGTCGCGTCGGTCGACCTCCATGAGGAGATTTGGATTGGTGTTGGCGAGCACTGGGTGCATTTTGTGCAGCACGTTGACCAGCTCAGCTCCTTCGAGCGTGTCGAACCACATTCGCAACTTGACCCGACTCCAGAGCTGCCCGTCGCGCTTGAGGTTGTCGGCCGCGTCTGCGGTGCCGACGAGTAGCAGGCAGAATCTGGCCGGATCGTGAAGCCCTCGCAGTTGCTGATGCCACATGTTGCGCAGGTTGTGGCATTCGTCCACGACAACGACCCAAGGGCACGACGAGAGGACCGCTTCGCATTCACGGCGTAGCTCGCGCGCCGTGGCCTTGGGCGAGAAGGCTCCGACCGAACCCAAGAGGATCTCTTCGTAGATCTCCTTGCGCTGAGGCATCACGGCCGCAGAGATGTAGATGCTCGGGACGCCACAGCGCCCGCAGAACTCGGTGATCGCTGTGGTCTTGCCTGTCCCCGGGCTGCCGAAGAAACCAGCGATCTTGCTCTGCTTGAGTGCAGTCTTGGCGATCGTGTGAGCCTGGACGAAGAACTTCGTGGGGACCGTCGCCGGCGCCACGCTGACAAGCTCCGGCCGCGATGTGACGGCCGCGCTCACTGCGAGTTCTCCCCGCTTTCATCGTCGAGATCGTCGCCAATGAGGTCCAAGAGATCGTCGAGGTCGCTGGCCAACGGATCGACCTCGGGCATCGATGCGATCGAAGGCGTGGCGTCGGAGGTATCGATCTGCGCTTCTGCTCCGGCCCGGATCTCCTTCGCACGCTCCTGGTGCGCTCGCCCGTCCCTGTAAGGCTCGTCGCGCCCGTCCCACAGCGCCCGTTTCTGCGACTCGGTGAGGCTGTCCGCCGGCCAGGCCGTACAAAGCCACTGACCGTTGCGGTACACCTCGATGAAGTCGTCTCCCATGATCGGGTAGCGCACCTCAACGTGCTTGCCGACATGGCGCTGCAGCTCCGCTGACGCCCAGTACTGGCCTCGGAATGGCACGCCTTTGCGCAGGACCACCTTGCGCGGTCTCGGTTCTTTGAGCAGGGTGTCTCGCAGTTGCTCGTCGGTGACGCGGCGCAGCGGGTTGATGCTTTCTCGCCAGGCCGTCATTGGAGTCGTACCGATGCCCTCGTGATGGGCGTTGTCGTACTCGGCGAACCACAACGCCAGACGACCACGGACCTGCTCCCCTGTCAGAGGCACGGTGTCGCGAAACGGATCGATCATGCGAAGGGTCTTCGGGCCATGCGTATAGCCGGGTAGGAGCATGACGAACTGCTCTTGGACGCGCCGCCCCAGGCGCTCGATCTTTCCCTTCATGTGTCCCGAATACGGCGGTACGCAGTGGCACTCAAAGCCGACACGTGCGCCCAAAGCCGTGACCATCCCGGCGGTGAACGAGCGGTCGTTGTCCCATCGGAGGATCTGGGGAATGCCGCCCACCTCGGCGCCGTCCTCGAGGCGGATCCGGATCCCCGCCGCGATCGTGGCGAGGACGGTCTCGGCGTCGGGACGGCGGTCGGGTTGTGCAGTAAGCGCCCAGGCCATCACCTTGCGCGTCGTGTCGTCGACGAAGAGGGTGAGCCAGGGCTTGACGAGGCGAGTCCCATGGCCGTCGGCCACTACATCGATGGGAAGTTCGAAGTGGTCGGCTTGCCACACCGTGTTGCGCTCGGGTGCAGTGAAGGGGGTGTAGATCCAGTAGTTCGCCATGGCCTCGCCGCCGCGGCGCGCGGTCTCCTGAGTGGCTGTTGGGTGGCGCTCGTGCCAGGCTCGCCAGAAGACCGAGTGGCTGGGCGCGTCCGGGGCGTCGTCGAAGAGTTCGTGATAGGCCCGCTTCACGTTGCCGCAGCAGGCGAAGATGACCTGGATGTGATGCTCGGTCAGCTCGAAGGGCCGGCGAACCGGCGGCGGCACGTTCCCCATCAGGGACTTGAGCTTGCGCTGGATCTGTCGATCCGACAGGTTGAGCACCGCAGACGCCTCGGCGTACTGCTCCTTGGTAATCGTCTTTCCTTCGGCGCGGATCAGCAGCAACTTCGTGAACTCGGACTGCTCGGTGTTGAGGACGATGTCGAGCTCGGCGCGCTCTTCGGGAGCTGCAGACAGGTAAACGCCGAGCGCAGCGTCGAACGAGGAAATGCTCATTGCGCCCTCCCTCCGAAGTCCCAGGCGCTGCCGCGCAGCGGCACCGCTCGAGCACCCTTCTCGTAGACCTTCGAACGGGCCGGCGCCAACACATCGACGGCTCGAACGACTCCCACGTCCGCTCCGCTGGCTCGGAGCTTTCTGGCAGAGCTCGCCGCCTCGCGCTCGCCTTGGACCAAGACGTCTGCGAAGACGGTTCCACCCGACTTCCACGCGATCGGGCGCCGGCCGTCCACGCGCAAGCCGAGGTCCACCCTTTCCCATGGCAACGGCGGAGCAATCCAGTTGAGGTAGCTGGCCGCCGCCGTAGCCAGGCGGGCCCGGCCGCTTCGAAAGGCCGCCCACGGGGTCCCCACCACAGCCCGGCCAGAGATGCGAAGTGCCGCTATAGGGTCCGGCTCTCCTCGAGTGAGTTCGTCGACGATCCGGTCTAGGAGGACTCCGAAGAGGTTCGGGTCCTTTGGGTTTGACGCCTCGATCTCGACGAGGGCGCATCTCCGCCTTGGGTACTTCTGTCACCGCCACGAACCCACGCTTCACCTGGGCTGTCACGATTACATCGCTGTAATTTGTCCCCCGGAGGGCTGCCGCTTGCATGGTTTCACCGTCCGGAGGCGAAAATGGGAGTCGCGCGGAGAAAGCGAACACAAGTTCGCAAAAGCGCGCAACAACTGTGATTTCTCGCGCACTTGGGCACCGGCGCATGCAGTCAACACGGCGATCCGGGCACCCCGGTGGGGCCCGCTCCAGGGGCCTAGGCCCCTGACCAGCTACGATGCAGCCGGGTTGAGCGCCACCACTGGATCGTCGGGGCTCACGTAAGCGAGTACCAATCCGAGAGGAGCTCCGAGTCGAGCCAGGGTCTCCCTGGTTGGATTGCTCTGCCCGCTCTCGATTCGTGAGATCTCGGGTTGGGGGATACCCGACACCTTGGCCAGGTGGCTCTGGGAGAGGTGAGCCTCGGCCCGCCTGGCTGCTAGCTGCTGGCCGATCCCGAAGTGGGCGAGGTAAACGGCCTGGTAATGGGCGTCGAAAGCCTCGGCGAGCTCACGCTCTTCGGGGCTGGCGTTCGCCTCAGTCTTGGCGATGTAGTCGTCGAACTTGGTTCCCATGGCTCCTCCTCGTACCTACACTATGTGCCATAACACATAGCTGAGTCAAGGAGGAACACCGGGTCACGATCGCCGGCGGAACTTCTTCCAGTAGGTCACAAAGCTGTGCCCGGGCGCCACCCCCGAGCGGCGCTTTCCAGCCTTCTGGGCCCGGCGCTGGGCCTCCTTCCAGGCCGCGAGCGCCTTGCGTGCCTGGTCGATCTCGCCCTGCTGGCGCCGACTGCTTGGATCTTCGCCTTTGTCATAGCCCCCAAGGAGCAGGATCAGCTTGTCCCCATGGGCGTGGAAGAACACCCGCAGCAAGATTTTCGGGGCGCCGGCCTTTTTGAGCTTCGCCGCCAGGTCGGGGCGCACCCGGTTCAAGATCTCGGCTTCGTCGTGGCGCAACCGGAACTCGTAGAGGCCCTTGCCTAGGTTCTTGCCGAACTCGGTCTCGCAGACGTCGGGACCTTGTCGCGCCAAGATGTGCACCAGCGCCGAACGCATGGCTGCCGCTTTCGCGACGTCGAGCCCGTCGATGAAGTCCCTGCACGGCTCCTTGCCGGACGGATCCTCATAGAACTCCATCTCCCAGTGGTCGGGGTTCATGAGCCGTTCCAGCGCACGTCAATGCGCCCCTTGGTAAGTCCGCGCCGCCACCGCGCCATCTTGCCCGTTGCGTCTCACCGGAGCGACCGCCACATCCTCGACCCACGATCGCCCAGCGGGCTCCGATCACCCGGCGCCGCAGCCCGTCGCGCGCCGGGGTGTTCGCTGGCGCTGACCTCGGGGTACAATTCGTTGGAGGCGATGGAGCTCGCCTGAACCGCCAAGGTGGCTGATGGCTCCTGAGTGTGCAGGGCACAGATCAGGAGCAACATGCGAACGGTTCACCTGAAGCGGACGGTAGAGGTTCCATGAATCCCGTCGAAGAGACGCTCGAACGCGCTCCGGGCACAGCTCTTGAGACCGAGCATCGTCCGACTTCTCCCTACACGGGGCTTCTGTTCCCTTCGCGTGACGCAAAAATGCCAGAGGTCGCAAGCTCTGAGGCCTTTGTTCGTGACCTGAACCTCGACCAGATCGTCGAAGGCATCGTGGCCAAGCGAGAGCAGCCCGACTACCTCCGGTCGATCCTTCTGGCTCAGGTCCAAGACGCGGACGTGATCCGCTATCGCCAAGAGGTCTTCTCTGATCTTGAGGCTCCCGGTCTTCGCCGGGCCGCTCTTCGCTTTGCCGATGCGCTGCGGACGGTACGCAGCCACATCACCCAGGCAGCGAAGATGCCTCACGCGCTACAGCGACACGGCTGGCTCCTCGACGCCGGCGCGATCTACTGCGATGCCGTCTCGGAGTTCGGCCGCACCCTGGACGCTTCGACGCTCCTAGCACGCGCACTGCAGGGGCTCCGTGGATACGTTGAGCGGTACCGGAGTTCGGCGCCCTTCGTGGAGCTCGAACGTGAAACACAGGCCTGCAAGGAGGCATTCGGCGCGATCACGTACGCGATGCGAATCACCCCTGGTCGAATCGACGTCGTCCGCTCGCAGGGCGAGCCCGACTACAGCGCCGAGGTGGAGGAGACCTTCGAGCGGTTCAGCCAGGGTGTCGCAAAGGACTACCGCGTCAAGTTCCGGGGCTGGCCGGGCATCGATCGTATCGGAGGTGAGGTGCTGACCATGGTGGCCAAGCTCTTCCCCGACGAGTTCGCTCAGCTCGAGTCCTGGTGCGTCCGCCATCGGAGCTTCTTTGACCGCACGATCCGCCAGTCCGAGCGCGAGCTTGACTTTTACTTGGCTTTGCTGGACTACATCGAGCCCCTCAAAGCAGCAGGGCTGTCCTTCTGTACGCCTGAGGTGTCCCAGTCCAAGGCCATCCACGTGGACGACACTTTCGACCTGGCTCTGGCCGCCAAGCTCGTCTCGGCGAAGGCGGGCCCAGTCGTGACCAACGACTTCATGCTCTGCGGTCCCGAACGCATTTTTGTCGTCTCTGGTCCGAACCAGGGGGGCAAGACGACCTTCGCTCGCACATTCGGCCAGCTCCACCACCTGGCGAGCATCGGCGCACCCGTCCCAGGGACCGCTGCGGCGCTAGCGATCTTCGACCGGATCTTCACCCACTTTGAGCGCGAAGAGGACCTGGTGCGCCTGAGCGGGAAGCTCGAGGACGACTTGCTCCGGATCCACGACATCTTGTCAATGGCGTCGACTCAGAGCATCGTCATCCTCAACGAGATCTTCACCTCGACGGCGCTAAGTGACGCCCGCTACCTCGGGACAAAGATCATGGAGCGCATCATCGCACTCGACCTGCTCTGCGTCTTCGTGACCTTCGTGGACGAGATGGCATCGATGGGGGCATCCGTCGTCTCGATGATGAGCATGGTCGTCCCCTCGAACCCGGCAGAGCGCACCTTCAAGGTGGTGCGAGCGCCGGCCGACGGCCTGGCCCACGCCTTGGCTCTGGCCGAGAAGCACGGCGTGACCTATGACCAGATCAAGGAGCGACTGGCGCCATGAAGGTCCATCTCCTCTTCGCCGACACGGACTTCGAATTCGCCGATGCCGACGGCTTCGAGGCAAAGCTCGACCCAACGCAACGGAGCCTGGTCCAAGATCTCGAACTCGACCGCATCTTCGGTGTGATGTCGCGCGGCAACGCCTACATCGACACAATCGTCCGGCAAGTCATCCCGCGCGGGCTGACGTCACCCGCAGCCATTCGCTACCGCCAAGCGGTACTCAGAGACTTCATCACGAACCCCGATCTGGCCGTTGATCTCTACGGGGTCTGTGTGCGTTCGGTCGAGGAGCGGAAGGGGAACTGGGGTATCTGGGGCCGCTCCTCGACCAACCCCACATCCATCTTGGGCGGATCGGTCCGCGAACTCGAGATGTACGTCCGCCTGCTCAAAGATCTGAGATCGATCGCGCTGGCCTACACGGACAAAGTCCGTTCCGAGGGCCTCATAGGGTTCATCGCGTCGCTCGAGGAGAATCTGAGTGACGAGTACTTCGAGACGATCGAAGAGCACCTCGGGCAGTTGCGATTCAAAGAGGGCGTGCTCATCAGCGCCGATCTCGCCCCTGACCTCTCTGGCCGTGACTTCGTGCTGCGCCGCCCCAACGAGACGAAGACGACGTGGCGTCAGCGGCTCGGAATCCGCCCAAAGGACGGGTACTCGTTCACCATCCCGCCCCGCGACGAGGCGGCCGCACAGGCTCTCGAGAACCTCCGCGCCCGGGGCGTCAACCTCGTCGCCAACGCGGTGGCTCAGTCGTCGGACCACGTGCAGAGCTATTTCTCTCTGCTCCAAGCCGAGCTCGCCTTCTACATCGGCTGTCTCAACCTCCGTGCCGGTCTCACCGAGCGCGGAGTCGATCTGTGCTTCCCGACTCCGACTGCGACGGCGCCGGTCGAGCTGCACGCCACAGGGCTGCGCGATGCCTCGCTGGTGCTCCACACCGACGGTCCGGTGTTCGGCAACGACCTGCGCGCCCACCGCAAGACCCTCGTCATCGTCACCGGCGCTAACTCGGGCGGGAAGTCGACCTTCTTGCGCAGCATCGGCCTGGCCCAGGTCCTGATGCACTGCGGGTGCTTCGTGAGCGCCGAGAGCTTCGACTCGAGCGTGTGCCAGGGCGTCTTTAGCCACTTCATCCGCGAAGAAGACTCCACGATGACCAGGGGGCGCCTCGATGACGAGCTTGCTCGCATGAGTCAGGTCATCGGCGTGATGGGCCCTGGTGCTCTGCTCCTGTGCAACGAGTCGTTCGCGTCGACCAACGAGGCCGAGGGCTCTGAAATCGGCCGTCAGGTGGTCAGAGCACTTCTTGACTCGGGGGTCCGAGTCATCTACGTGACGCACCAGTTCGACTTCGCCGAGAGCTTCTATCGATCTTCAACGCGTTCGGACGTGCTCTTCTTGGTCGCCGAGCGAGACGCAAAGGGCGTGCGCAACTTCAAGATCGCCGAGCACGAACCCGAGGCCACCAGCTATGGAGCCGACCTCTACGTCAAGGTGTTCGCCGACGCATGACCAGCAGCCATCCAACGCCGATCTCGACCGATGCGGGCGCCATCGAGGCCCTCCACGAGTTGATCGATCTGGCCCGGTCCCTCGAGGGCGTCTCGGGTGCGACTGACGTCGCTGGACGAGTCGTGCGACTCATCGAGCGTTTCGGTGCTGCCCGCTACCACATCGCAGTCCTCGGCGACTTCAAGCGAGGAAAGTCGACCTTGGTCAACGCTCTCATCGGCAGAGCTGTCCTCCCATCGGGCGTTGTACCCCTCACCACGGTGGCGACCGAGGTCCACATCGGAAGCACTACGAGCCTCTTGCTGTTCGGGGACGGGACGCGACTCGAGATCGATCCCGACGAGATAGCTGACTACGTGACCGAGAAGGCGAACCCCTCCAATGCCAAGGGAGTAGTGCGCGCCGAAGTCGGAGTGGCGGCCGGCTTCGGCGCGCCGGGTCTGGTTCTCGTGGACACTCCCGGCTTTTCTTCTGTCAATGAGAGCAACACCGAGGAGGCGCGGCGGGCCCTCCTCGACGCTGACGGCGCCATCGTGGTTCTCGCCGCTGACAACCCTCTCTCGAAGAGCGAGCGCGAAGTCCTCGAAATCCTCGCGCAGCGTCAAGCGGGGGTCTTCGTTGTCGTCAACCGCGCTGACACCCTCACGCCCGATGAGCTGGCAGAGGTTCGGAGCTTTGTCTCTGCGCACGTCGAGGCAGTGCTCGGAACGTCAAACCCTGTCTTTTGTGTCTCCGCTCGCAGAGCGCTCGAAGGCATCCGGGCGGACACGCCCGGCTCGATCGACTTCGACCAATTCCGGGCCGCGCTCGACGACTTCATCGAGCACGATCTCACAGCAGCTCGTCGGTCGGCCGCATTAGCCGAGCTTGGGCGCTTGGGGAGTGATCTCGAGCGCAGGCTCGATCTCGAAGAAGCTGCCGACGCGCTCGACGCCGGTACCCTCGACGACCAGATCGCTCAGCTCACTCGCGCGGTCGAAGAGGGCCGGGGACTCTTGGTCGAGGACGAGGTCGTTCTCGGCCATGACGTCGAAGCGTCGCTCAACACGATCGGCGTTGAGTTGTCGGTTCGGGCGGCAACTTCTGCCTTGGACTGCCGGCCCGAACTGAGCGCCAAGATGGCCGATCTACCCAGAGCTCATCTTGAGCACGGCGCGCTCGATGTCGTCGAGAGCCTGGTGCGCGGGCACTTCGAGCCGATCCGCTTGCAGGGCTCCGAGCAGGTCGAATCACAGTGGCTCGCATTGGTCACCCGCTTCACCAGGCGTATGCAGGGTCATCTCGACAGCGTCGTGGCGGCGGCGAAGGACCTCTTCGACGTCCACCTGCCGAGGGCCTCCGTTCCGACATTGGGGAGCCAAGGCGACCATTTCTCGTATCACTTTCTCTACCTCGAGACCCAGAACGCTGTCATCGGCCACGCAGCGTCACGACTGGTGCCGTCTTCGATCGCCCGCAGACGGGCATACCGGCGCGCCGCACAGCGGCTCGCCCAGGAGTTCGACAAGCACGCTGGTCGTGCCCGCTACGACTTCGCGGAGCGCCTTCGCAGCGCGAAGGAGGAGTTGACGAGGCTGATGGAAGCGGAGTTCGAACAGACCCAGGCCTCGCTCTTGGCCGCCTGCGTCGAGGCAAGGGCTTTGCGTCAACTCGGAGACGCCGTACGAACGGAGCGAGCGACGTTTCGGGCTCAGCTCCGCGCCTTGCTCTCGAGGATCGCCGCCGCCATCGGGGACGGGACAAGCTGACGATCGGGCGAGCCCTCAGGCCCAAAGCCCAAGGGCGAGCCCGGCCGTCGCGGCGACCAGCCCAACCATCACGCTGACGGACACGTTGCCCGCGGCCTCGAGGTAGCGCCCGTCTTCAACCAGGCGCAGTGTCTCGAAGGTGAAGGTCGAGAACGTCGTGTAGGCACCGCAGAACCCTGTTCCCAACAAGGCCCGGCCGAGATCCGAGAGGTGGTGGCTGAGGGTGAGGCCCGTGAGGGTTCCGAGCAGCAGCGAGCCGCTCACGTTGATGACGAACGTCCCCCACGGGAGATCCGAGTTCACTCGCCTGGTGACGGCGCGGTCGAGCAGATAGCGACTGGGTGCGCCGAAAAAGCCGCCGGCCGCGACGACGAGAAAGAAGGTCGGGCACATCGCTACGGGCCAGAGAACTCAGAGGTCGATGATTTCGACGTCGTCACGCACGACCCGGATGCCGTTGAGCAGCTCGGCGATCGAGTCCAAGAAGGACTCGATCTTGTGCGGTTCGTCGATGATCACGACGGCCAAGGGCGCGTCGTCGGACATCAGGTGGCTCCTGTGCAAAAGCCCCGAGTTCCCGAAGCCCTCGACCGCCTCGAAAACCGTCAAGCCGGCGAGCTTCGCCCTGCGTGCCCGGCGCAGCACCTCGATCTCGAGGCCCTTGCGGCCGGCGTGGTCGTGGAACGTCATGAGCAACGTGAGGCGGGTTGCTGGACGACCCTCATACGCGGAGCTGGCCCTGCTCTTCATGTCATCTCCTCTTGGAGCCAGCGCTCGGCGCGGAGGACGACGCGGGCGCCGAGCATGCCCGCCGACACGGCGACCAGGCCGACAACGAGACTCGCGCCGAGATAGGCCAACGCAAGCGCAGGGTCTCCGGCGCGCACGAGCAGCACGGCTTCAGTCATGAACGTTGAGAACGTGGTGTAGGCGCCGATGATCCCCGTCCCGATGACGGGGCGGGCGAGTCGTCCCAGAGGAAACTGCTCGATCAACGTGATGAGCAGGAACCCCAGCACGAAGCTGCCCGAGACGTTGATGACGAAGGTGCCCCAGGGGAACCGGCCCGTCACGGTCGGCAATGCCAGTGAGATGGCGTAGCGCGACACGGCGCCGATCGAACCGCCGACCGCAAGCGCGCCGACGATGACGACCTGGGGCCGCAGCATGCGGCGCCGCCTGCGACGCGAGCCGAATCCGCCGGGAGGGTCGACGCCGAGATCGGGGTCGAGTGGGACGCCGGGATGGTCGTCGCCGAATGGACTCATCTGCTCCTCCTTCCGCGCGCCAACACGTGCACGCTTTCGGTAGGAGCCATCAGCCACATGGCCTTCAAGGCGAGCTCCATCGCCTGACACAAACTTACCAACTCACCCGAGGGCATTGGTTCATCACCGAGATTGGCGGTACGGCTCGGGAGTAGGGTACGCGGAGACATGACAACGAAGGGAGGTCGCGGATGCCCACCACGCAAGTGGCAACAAGGATCGTGATCTTCTTGAGCGAGGACGATCGCATCGGCCATCACGGCCTCCACGAGGCACTGCTGGAGAGGGCCCGCGAAGACGGCCTGGCGGGGGCGACCATCTGGCGAGGCATTGAAGGCTTCGGAAGTTCGGGACGGATGCGCACAGGCCGTTTTCCTGATGCCATGATCGGCCTGCCCGTCACCGTCGAGGTGGTCGATTCACCCGAGCGGATCGAGGCGTTCCTCCCCGTGGTCAAGGAACTGGCACCAGGCTCGTTCGTCACCCGCGAAGAAGTCACGGTGACTCGCTTCGGCACGACCCAATCGCCTGCACTCGACGACCCGACGCCCAAAGCTCCGCGCACCACCGCCTAGTCCTCCGAATCTTCAGAGAGCACTCCAACCACCAACGAGTCGGGGCCGAGGTGGACGCCCACGGTGGGATCGAGATAGCTGACGAAGGACGGCGGGCGTCCCATGTAGTTGCTGAGCCCCTGGATCACGGTCTCGACGTCTCCCGCATCCCCGTGACCGAGAGCCCACGCTGCGAGCGATGGTCCCGAGCGGTTCCGCATGTGTCGGGAGAGCTCGGCCACAGCATGGGCGCGCTGCTTGGGTTGGGCCAGAGGCACGACGCGTCCCCGCACGGCAATAACCAAGGGGTGGTTGCGTGCGAGATGCGAGCTTGGGAGGAGTCCCGAGCGGTCGCTGCGGCGCAACGCCTCGACATCTTCGATGAGAGCGAAGGTGTGCAGGCGGGAGGGGAGCGTGCCGGCAGCATCGACGATGGAGGGGACCGAGGCCTCGCATGCGAGTCGATGTACCTCGGCGACGATGAGCCCCGCGCCCACGCTGAAAGACCCCGTGTCGATGACGCTGACACCAGTGCCCACGCGCTCGACAGCCTCGTTGGCCCGCGCCATCGTGGCACTCAGCTGGCCCGAGACGTGCAGGGCCACGACGAGGTCGCCATATTGGTAGGCATCCATGAGCGCACTGACAGTGGGTGGGCTCGTCGAGGGGTACTCCCCGCGCCGAAGCAGCGACCAGAACTCATCGCGGTCGACTCGCAGTGGGCCGTCCGGACCCCAGATCTCTCCTGGCACCTGTCGGATCAGTCCGGAGGTGGTCAGCTCAGCGGGCAGGTCGACGGCGCCGTCGGTGACGATCAACACCGCCCGTCCCCCTGTCCTCGGGCTTCGTGAGGGCTGACGTGCCCGCGACCGACGGTGTCTCGGGTGCTCGCCATCACACCACCAGCACCGGACAGGGGTGATGACGCAACAAGGCCTCGAGGGAACGGCCGAGTCCCCGGTGCGTCGATTGTTCGCGGCCGTGACCACCGACGACTACGAGGTCGAATCCATGCTCCTCCGCGTAGGCCGCGATGGCCTGGGCTGGATCGTCGGCGTAGACCGCCTCGGTCGTGACGTCCCAGCCGTGGTGGCTCTCTGATGCCAGTGCACCCAGCCCCTTCGACAGGTTGGCGCGCTCGGCAAACAAGGCCTGTTCGCGTTCATCGTCCGTCTCCGCGTGCGCACCGGGCCGGATCACCAACAAGACGTGGGTCTCGCCCCCGAGGTCGGCCGCGAGCGCCGTACCCACTCTGAGCGCGTGTTGTGCTTCGGCCGACCCGTCGTAGCCGACCAGGATTCGGCGGAAAACGCCGCCGCCGTTCGACAAAACGTCTGGCGTCACAGGTACCTCCTTCATCGCAGCGCCGCGGTGAGGGCGAGAGCGACCAAGAGCGCGAAGAGCATGTAGGCGACGTACGCGTTGAGGTGGCCGGATTGCAGTTTCTTGGCCACCCGGGCTACGGCAAGGGCTCCGTGCCGTAGTGGACGGTAGAAGTACGTCTCGACCGGCTCGATCACCCGGGTCCGAGTCTCGACGTGCGCGACGGGATGGGGATCCGGGCCGCTCGACTCGGAGACCACGAGCGTGGTCGAGCGGCTCGTGCCCAAGATGTTGCCGAGCACATGGCGGAGCGGGTTGGCGAAGCCGAAGGCCGAGTACGACGAGGGACCAGTGACGCCCAAAGTTGCCGAACGCCAGGCCGGCACGCGGCGCACGCGCAGATAGCGTCCCCCAGAGAGTGCGACGGCCCCGACGAAGACGACGGCGAAGGCAGTCGGCATGGCGATCCACAGCCACGACGGCGAGAGGATCGAGAAGCCACTGAAGACGGGCTGGAGCACCCAAGGCGACTTGAGCGCCTGGGCGGTGGCGTGTTCTGGGACGATGGGGGAGAGGCCGTGCGCGATGTAGCGGATCTCCCAAGGCGTCACCGCGGCCAACCCCAAGCAACTGAAACCCAAGGCGACGACGCCGGCCTTGCCGAAGGGACCGGCATCCTTGGCCTCGGCGACCACCGCCGATCCCGGCCGCCCCAAGAACGTGAGTCCGAGCACGCGCAAGAACGCGAGCGCGGCGAGACCGGTGGTCAGGGCGACGAGAGCGCCGGCAGCGGCCAAACCGAGACGGATAGCCAGACCAGGCACTCGGAATTGCTGCATGAGGGCCTCGAGGATGAACCACTCCGAGACGAAGCCGATGGTCGGGGGGAGACCCGCCAACGTCACCGCACCTGCCCCGAAGGCAGCCCCACTCCAGCGCAACCGCCGACCGATGCCGCGTAGTGCGTCGAGCTCGTCGGTGCCGGTTGCCGACTCGACATTGGCCAGTGACGTGAAGAGCGCGGACTTGGCGATGGCGTGGGCGACTGTCTGCAAGGTGGCAGCCAGGAGTCCCATCGCCACGAGTGGCTGCGAACCGACGACGGCCCCGGTCAATGCGACTCCGTACGCGGTGACGATCAGCCCTGCGTTCTCGATGCTCGAATACGCGATGACCCCCCCGAGGCGGCCCTGGACTCCGGCGAAGGTGATGCCGAGCAGGGCCGTGACGCCGCCCGCCAAGAGCACCGCAATTACCAGCCACACCGGTGGACGACCGAGCACGTCCAAGAAGCGCCACAGCCCGTAGACGCCGACGTTGGCCGCGATCCCCGCCATGGCGGCGCGCGCTGGTCCTGGCGCGGCGGGGTACCCGACGGGGATCCAGACCTGGAGGGGGACCAGGCCGACCTTGGCACCGAAGCCGACCACAACCAGGACCCAGGCGACGTCGTGGATGGCGCCAGGCCCGATGGCGTGCCAGCTCGCGATGCTCAGGCTGTGGGTGTGCCCCGCCATCAACAAGAAAGCGAAGAGGAGAGCGGCACCGCTGACCTTGCCGATGCTCACCGTCGACCACGCGGCGCCGACCTGGCGGTCCTCTGACCGTGTCACCGAGGTCAGCATGTAGAACGACACGGTCAAGAGCTCCCAGGCGAAGAGAAACGTGAAGGCGTCTGCTGCGCAGACGATCACGGCGACCGAGGCGAGGAGGAGCGCGTAGCCCGATGCGGTGCCGCGCCGGTGCCCATTTCGACCCGGGCCGCTCCACGACACGAAGCACGCAGAAACGCAGACCGCAATGGCGAAGAGCAAAGTGAGAAAGAACCCCGCCAGGGCGTCGATGCGCAGTGCGTTGTGCCCGACTCCGAACACCCCCGTCAGGTCGATCCGTGTCGGCGCACCGGTTGTCGTCCGCGCGCCGAGGACGACCAGGCACACGCTGCCAGCGAGAGCGAAGACATAGGGCAGGCGGCGCGAGGCGGCATAGCCGACGCCCGCGACAACATCGATCAGCACTCCGGCACCGAAACAGCACAGCGCCGCCGCCATCAGGTCGGCATTCACGGGCCGACCTCCACCGGTGGGTCCTCCGGGGAGGCCGGCCCGTCAGCGCCTCGACGCAGCGAAGCGGAAGACCCCGGCGCGCCGAGCAACCCGATTGCCGTCAAGATGCCGTGCAGCAATCCGAATGGCGTCGGTGGAGAGCCAGGGACGAACACGTCGACTCGCACGGACCCAGCGACACCGCCCGCTGTCGCGTAGCCGCTGCCGAGCAGACCGCCGCTGATGGCGTCGGTCCCCGCAGCGATGACAACTTTGGGCTCTGGCATGACATCGAAGGTATGCTCCAGCGCGTCCCTCATCCCCGCGGCACCTGCACCCGTCACCAACAGCACGTCTGCGTGCTTGGGACTGGCCGTGAAGTAGATGCCGAGTCGCTGCACGTCGTAGACCGGGTTGGTCAGCGCGGCGACCTCCCACTCCTCGCTTCCGTCCGATCCAGCATCAAGGTGACGGATGTGGATCGAGCGGCGAAGTACCCGTACTCGCCGGTGCAATGCACGCCGCATCGCCTCGACGAGGTCATCGTCCTCGTCGGTGGTCGGCACTACGAGCGTGCGCCGGTCGGTCGTCGAGGTCTCGAAGCCTGGGTCGAGCTCGAAGACGTCGGGGCAGATGTCGACACATCGGCCGCACAAAATGCAGCGACCCCGGTCGAGGCGGACCTGTCCGCGGCCCGGTCGTCCGATGGCGTCAGTCGGGCACAGGGCGATGGCCTCGTCGACCCCTACCGCGTCGTAGGTGTCCGGCCGCACTCGGAGCGATCCGGCGAATCCTTCGCCATAGCCGTCGGGGCGGTGGGGGTAGCGCGATGTGACGATGCCCTCGCGGAGCCCTTGTGGGATCCACGGCATCAACCCGCGACTCCTGCAATCGAGAGACCAAAACTGGCCTCGATGAAGGCGAAGTCGGTCAAGATGTCCTTGGGGAAGGAGGCGTGGAACGCGGCGAGGTTGTGGAACGACGCGGAACGAGGCTTGACCCGCACCAGTGCTCCGTCTTCGATGCTCACCAGGTAGAGCACCTCACCCTGCGGCGCTTCCGCCCACCCCATCGCCTCACCGCTGACTGCGCCAAGCGGCCGCTTCCATTCGCGGTGATCAGTGCTTGACAGGCGGTCGATCGCTTGGCGGATCAGATGGAAGGAGCCGGCAATCTCCTCGTTTCGCACCCGCTGTCGTGCCAGCGCATCGCCGCCTTCGCCCACGTCGAGCAGCTGGTGTCCCAGGCGCATGTAGGCGGCGTAGGGACGGGTGAAGCGCACATCCTCGTTCTGGCCCGAGGCCCGACCAACCGGACCCAAGAGTGCGTAGGACGCGGCCAGCTCATGGTCGATGAGTCCCGTCCCGCGAATTCGATCGACGAACGAAGGGGTTGCCAGCAAGAGCCGCAGATCAGATCGCACGTCTCGTTCGATCTTGTCGATCGCGGCAAACAGTTGGCTGGATTCAAGCCGGAGCGGACCGCCGACCCCTCCGGGGACGACCACACCTCGACCGAAGCGGCTGCCGCACAGTTGCGCCCGCAAGCGCTGGACCCGTTCTTTGTGCAGCGAGAGTCGCGCATAGGCCACCGCCTGACCGGCCGCCTCGGTGTGACGGATGGTCGAGTCCAGGTGGTTCGCGACCCGCTCGAGCTCGGCGTGGATGACTCGAACCACGGCGGCTCCCTCGGATACCTCCACTTGCGCGATGCGCTCGATCGCTTGGGAGAACGCCAGGGCATGGGCAACCGACGCCACACCTTCCGTGCGCTCGGCCAACAGCACACCGTCCTCGACCCCCATCCCCTCGAAGCGGCATTCGACACCGCGGTGCTTGTGGAAGACGCGTGTCCGCAGATGGGGAATGTCTTCACCAGGAGTCTCGACGAGGTACTCGATCGACTCGAAGACGCCAGAGCGCACCGGTCCATACGGGATCGTGAAGACACCTTCGCCGAGCAGATGGGCCGGGAGCGGGTCAGTGTCGATGACCACCGGAGCTCGCTCGCTCCCTGACCCCGGGCGCGGAGGCGTCTCTTCACGAAGCAGTGGCAGGACGAGGGGGTCGAGCCGGGGATGGCCGAGGGGAACCAAGCCGAAGAGGTCGTGAATCTCGCGCTCGTACCAGGCGGCGGCGGGCGTGTGGTCGGCGAGAGAGGGAAAGCCGGCGGAGTGCGCTGGTACAAGGGTGTCTTCGTAGGGGAGGTGGCCGTCTTGCGCCAGTACGCAGCGCAGTAGGGTCGCAGCGTCGCCCTGTGCGCTGGCGAAGAGGCCGCAAAAGCGCGCCCCCTCGGAGAGTTGTGCGACGACGCGGGGCACGAAGGTGTCGAGATCGTCGACCACTCCGCGCTCCGTCGTCACCGGGGCACTCCCAACTGACTCGCGGCGCGATCGAGCAGGTGGCTTAGTTGGGCCGGCGGATGGACGCCGAGGATCACCAGGGCCACGATCCCGAGCCCCATGGCCACCACGATCAGCCCGCTGACCTCTCCCTTGGGAGGACCCGGAGTAGCTCCGACGTCTTCGACGGAGACGGTGAGATCGGGCGTGAGCATGGTCTGGGTGGTGAACCACGACAGTCCGAAGAAGGCCACCGTGGCAAGGACGACGAGCACGGCGGTCACCGTGTCGCGTGGATCCGACAGACCTCCAGAGACGATCAGAAACTCGCTGCGGAAGATCCCGAAGGGCGGCATGGCCGAGAGCGCGAGGATGGCAACGACGAACATCGGTCCGCTCCATGGGAGCGCGCCGATCCCGCCTCGGATCTTGGTCATGTCTTTAGTGGCGAACTTGCGAACCACCGACCCTGCTCCGAAGAAAGCGGTGCCCTTCGCCGCTGCGTGGGCCAATACGTGGAGCAGCACACCCACAACGGCGATGGGGGCGCCGAAACTCATCCCGATAGCCAAGATCCCCATGTGTTCCACACTCGAGTAGGCGAGCAGCCGCTTCAGATCTCGTTGGCTCAACAGGTAGAGGGCCGCGAGTAGGAGCGATGCCAGGCCGAAGATCAAGAGCACGTTGCGCGGGAAGGTCGGCCCGAGCGTGCGTACCGCGATCTGGAAGTAGCGCAAGATGGCGTAGAAGCTGGTTGCCAAGAGCGCTCCGGAGAGCAGAGCCGAGACCGGGGTGGGGGCTTCGGAGTGTGCGTCCGGGAGCCAGGTGTGGACGGGAACCAGGCCCATCTTAGTTCCGAAGCCGAGTACAGCGAGCACGAAGGCGAGGCGCACTACGTCGGGTGGGAACCGGGCGGCACCGGCGAGCAACTTCACGTACGAGAGGTCGTAAGCCGACCCGAAAACCGTCGACCCGGCGTAGTACATGATGATCGTGGCCAACAGCGCGATGCCGAGTCCGAGCGAGGCGATGAGGACGTACTTCCAGCTGGCCTCGGTTGCGCCGTCGGTGTCGTCGATCGCCACCAAGAGGGCCGAGATGACCGTCGTGATCTCGATGGCCACCCACAAGAGCGCCAGGCCGTTGACGAGCGGCGCGGCCACCATGGACCAACAGAACAAATTGAGTCCGGCGTAGAAGCGCCGGGAGTAGCGTCGCCCCGCTGCGCTGTCAGCAAGGTGGAGGTAGCCGCCGGCGAAGATCGCCGTGGCCGCGTAGAGAAACGTCGTCGCGACGAGAAACACGACTGAGAGCGCGTCGACCCGGAGCACGCTCCCGACGACGATCTGGGCATGGGCCGCCGCAGTCGGGATGAGAACGAGCGACAGTACGAAGGTCGCTGCCCCAGTGACAACCGTCACCATCCAGGCGGGACGCCGGGGAAGATAGAACGTCACCACCGAGGCGGCGAAGGGGATCGCCAAGAGCACGACGAGGAGGGCGGCCACGTCTAGCCCTTCAGCCGATCGAGCTCTTCGGTCGACAGCGTCTGGGTCCGACCGTGGTGGACCCGCATGATCACGCCGAAGACCACCACGGCCACCAAGAGGTCGAAGAGGAAGGCGACTTCGACCACCAGCGGCAACCCGGCCGCCACGACGAGGCTGGCGACTGAGACCCCATTCTCCAGTGAGAAGAAGCCCATGGCCTGAGACACGGTGTCTGAGCGCAAGATGATCAAAACGAAGGCGACTAGGACGACCGCCGCCGCGATGGCGAGTGCGGTTGTGGGCAACGCGATCGAGTGGACATGAAGCGAGCCGACGGCGAAGAAGCCAAAGGCCGAAACGGCGAGGGCGATGAGGACCATCGATGCCACGCTGAGCACCGAGCTGCCGGCGAGGTCCACGTCTGCCTCTCGGAGCAAGCGCAAAACCAGCCCCGGAACCAAGATCACCTTGAGCACAAACGAAAGGACGGCGAGGGCATACAGCTCGTTGATGTGGCGCGTCGCGGCGATGTCGACGGCGAGAGCACTCACCACGAGGGACTGGAAGGCGTAGAGGCGCACCTGTGACCGCAGCAGGGGGGCACGCAACATGGCGAACTCGGTGAGGAGCACCACGATGGCGGCCACGTCTGCCACGCCCGAGTAGGTGGAAGGAACGTGTGACATCAGCCTCCTCCGGCATAGAAGACGAGCACCGCGAGGACGGCCAGCAAGAAGGCAGCGGCGATGAACTCGGTGATCTTGAACAGGCGTAGCTTGGAGAACAGGTTGTCGATCACCGCGAAGATCATCCCGATCACGACGGCCTTGCCGAGCAGGGACGGGATGGCGAGGACTACAGAGCCAGCGCTACCCGAACCGGCGAGTCCCCAGGGCGCGAGGAAGACATTGATGAGGATCGTGTAGAGGATCAGCTGCTTCATGGCTGATCCCCACTTCAAGAGCGCCAAGGGCGGTCCTGAGTGCTCGAGCGTTCTTGCTTCGTCGATCATCCCGAACTCGAGCGTCCCCGAGTGCGTCTCGACCGGGATGCGACCGGTGTCGACCAAGACGACCAAGAAGAACGCCACTGCGGCCAACACGTGACCGGGTCGCACCACCTCGGCAGAGGACGAGCGCACGGTGGCCGCCAGCGCATAGGGCAGATCCGTCGAGGTGATGAGGGCGACCGCGAAGATGACGAAGAGGATCGTCGGCTCGATGAGCGCTCCAAAGGTCATGGCCCGACTCCCACCGAGCTGTGCGTAGGGAGCGCCTGACTCAGTCCCCGCCAGCGCGACCGAGAACCCGGCCAGCGCCAAGATGAAGCCGCCGCCCAGGATGTCGCCCATGTACCCGAGCGGCAGCCCGTACGTGGTGAGTACGGGGATGAGGAGTGGGACGATCAGGTAGCAGCCGAAAGCGACGATCGGCCCGGCGAGAAAGACCCAGCTCGACTCCTCGGTGACGACCGTCTCCTTGCGGAAGAGCTTGATGATGTCGTAGTAGGGCTGGAGGATGCGCGGACCGCGGCGACCCTGCAGTCGTCCTTCGACGTGCGAGATGATGCCGCTCACCAAGGGCGCGCCAAGCAGGATCGTCAGCACCTGCAGGGCCTGCACGGCCTGGGGGGCTAACACGCTGGGACCCACAGCATTCGACCTCCACGCGAACCATCGTCACGTAGAAGCCATTAGCCCAAAGGCGGTTCGGGCCGAAACCCACCGGGGCCTCATCCGGTGTCAGTCACCCTACCCGATTTCCCCCAAAGGTCAACGATCCGTTCGTCCGTCGCGCTGAACTTGCCTTGCAACTCGGTCCCAGGTGCACAATGCGCAACGAAGCCTCGCGGGTCCCGTGGCCTCGCCCGAATCGGCAACGGCGAGAGGACGAGTGGTGGACCCGTCACAAGAGGGGACCGCGGCGCAAGACGAACGCGCAGCGCGCGCGGATGAAGGCTCGCGTTCAGAGTCTCTCGGGTCCGAAGAGTCGGACGCCGACCCACGACCGCAGGGCCTCGAGGGCGACGCCTGGCTCAGTCGAGGAGTCGTCAGCGTCGGCGCGGCGAGCTTCTTCTCCGACTCGGGCCACGAGATCGCCACCGCACTTCTGCCGAGCTTCATCGCCTCGATGCTGCACGGCTCGGCGGCAGCGCTTGGTTTCATCGAAGGTCTGCGCGACGCCCTAATGGGGCTGATGAAGCTCGTGGCGGGGCCGTGGGCCAACGACTCGACGCGCCGCCGCCGCCTCGCCACTGGTGGCTATCGGCACGGCTGCGGCAACTGCCGCGATCGGGCTGGCCACGACCCTGTGGCAGGCGGGTGTCTTGCGAGCCCTTGCCTGGATGGCGAGGGGAGTGCGTTCGCCCGCACGCGACTCCCTCTTGTCCTCGCTCGCACCACCCAAGGCCTACGGCCGGGCCTTCGGCGTCGAACGCGCTGGGGACAACCTGGGGGCAGTCGTCGGCCCACTTGTTGCCGCATGGTTGGTGGGAGCGATCGGGATCCGCCCCGCCATCTGGTGTGCCGCAATTCTCCGCCGTCGCCATCACGTTCGCGGCGCTCGAGGCCCGCCGGCTCCCCGCTGCGGAAAATCAAAGTCTGTCGTTTCACTTCGGCGCGCTGCGGCGCGCCGGCTTGGTGCGCCCGATGCTGCCGGTGGTGTTCTTCGAGTGCGGCAACACCGCAGTCACCCTCCTCATCCTCCGAGCCACGCAACTCCTCCAGGCCGACGGGCGATCCGTAATCGCGGCAACCTCGCTGGCGGTAGCCATCTACGCCGGACACAACGCGGCAGCGGCCGTTGCCGCGTTGCTTGGCGGACACTGGATCGATCGATCAAGCCCGCGGGCAGCCTTTGCTGCTGGCGCGGCGCTCTACGTCGTGGCATACGTCGGGTTCGGGATCGGTCCGACGACGTGGCCCCTCCTTCTCGGGGCGTTCGCTCTTGCAGGATCGGCATCGGATTGAGCGAGACCTCCGAGTCGACGCTGGTGGCCGCAGCGGTGCCGGATCGCTTTAGAGGCAGCGCCTTTGGGGTGCTGGGTGGGGTCCAAGCCGTCGGCGACGTTGTCTCGTCGCTCACGGTTGGCGTCCTCTACGCCACGATCTCACCAGAGGTGGCATTCGCGTACGCGGCCGGGTGGATGGCGCTTTCGCTCGTGTCTTCGGTGTTTTTCGTTGCCGCTCCACGATCTACTCCACCAGTGGAGGTGCGTTGAGTTCGAAGACTGACTTCAGCCGCTCAGGTAGGATGGGTGGTGGCGATGGAGCTCGCCACGAACGCCATAACGGCTGATGGCTCCTGCTGATGGTGAGGAGCAGGAGAGCCGATGAGTGGTGAGATTTCTCAGCGGGGCCCGAAGAATCGGACCCTCTCTTCGCGAGTCACCCGTCTTCGAACGACGCGTGTGGAACGGAGCGTGGGCCCCAGGTACTTCTTGGTGCGTCACGGTGAGACAGCGCTGAATACCAGAGGAGTGCTCCGGGGCCGGCTAGATCCGGAGCTCGACCTCACTGGTTTCATCGAGGCCTGGGCGCTCTCGGAGGCGATCGGGCGATCCGGGATCAGCCTCGTTGTGGCGAGTCCCCTCAAGCGAGCCACCGACACGGCAACGCACATAGCGACTCGAGCCGGAGTGCCAGTCGAGACCGATGGCCGGCTCATCGATCGTGATTATGGATCCTGGGCTGGAAAGCCGAAGTCCGATGTGATCGCTCGGTGGGGGTCGCTGGATGCGGCGCCCGAAATCGAGCCGGCAGCCGAGGTCTTCGCCCGCGCCATGGACGCATTCTTGGACGTGACCAAACGCCTCGACTCAGGCTCGGCAGCGCTTGTCACCCATGACGCGGTGCTCCAGCTCCTTCTTCCGGCCCTGGATCCCGGCTTGGAACAAGACAGTCCGATTCCCCAAGCAACAGGCTGTTTCAACATCGTCGAACCAGAAGGGGATGGCTGGGAGGTCACGCAACTCAACATCAGTCCGGGTGAGTCAGCGACTCCACCGAGAGCCCGTGAGGGAAAAGACCGGTGACCACCGACGACGCCGATCCCATCGCGGTGCGCGCCTCGGTACTGTTCTTTCGTGATGACTCGGTACTCCTCTGCCGGCGTACCGACGAGGAAAATGTGTGGGTGCTGCCGGGCGGCACGCCTGGGCGTGGAGAAGGGACCGCGGCAGCAGCCAGTCGCGAAGTGGCCGAGGAGACAGGCCTCCAAGTCGCAGCCGAACGGGTGGTCTTCGTGCTCGAAGCGACCAGCTGGAACTTCGAGCAGCACTTGATCGAGATTGTCTTCCTGGGGTCTGAGCGGGATCCTCACGCCGCTCCGCGCCAGATCGAAGAACGCCTCAAACCCGTCTTCGTCCCGCTGCATGGACTCGAGCAGGTCCAGCTCCGGCCGCCGATTGCTGGCTACATCAAGGGTCTGGTCCGCTCCGGTACAAGTCATTCGGAGTTGCACCGACATAGCGCCTCGTACCTCGGCAATGTCTGGCGTCCCATCCCAACCGAGGGCGCCTGAGGTCCCGATGGTGCTTTGGCAGTCGCTAGTGTGAGTTGAGCGGGATGAAGCCCCCGCCGAGCGTGTCTCGAAACTGCTCGCTTTGAGCTGATGGCGTCTGTACAACCGAGGAGGTACAGGCGCCGTGACGAAGCGTGCGATGACACCAAGAGCCCGATCTGCCGTTCTGGGGCTCGCGTGACCGTGGCGGCGCGACAGTGGTCGGCCAAAGGTGGCCCATTGATTCTCGGCCGGATCGTGCCGGCGCTTCTCGCGTGTCTCGCATTCGGCGCGCTGACGGCGTGTGTCGTGGCCGTCGCCGAACAGGGGTGGCAGGAGTCCTCGGCATCTTCGGTGTTCTTCGTCGTGATCGCGGCGCTCAGTGCTTGGCTGCTCTGGAAGGTGCTTCGGACGGCGTGGCTCGTGATCCTCGCCGACGAGACATTCACGTGTGTGGCCTCAGGTGGCCGATGGTCGTTCGGCCCCGGAGAGATCATCGCCGTTCGGGGTGACGTCTACCACCAGTTCCTTCATCTCGTAAGCGTCGATACCAAGGTGATCGTGTGGGCTCAACTTGACGACCGCGACGGGTTCTTTTCGGCGATTCGCAGGGCGAATCCCGCCGTCGAGTTCGCGCCGTGGATCCAGTCGACGAGCAGCTGAGCCGGTGATTCGGACGACCGTCTTCGTGGACTACGAGGACATCGTCGCCGGTGCCGAGCGCGCCTTCAAGCCGTCCGAGACACTCGAGATCGACCCGCTGAGGTTGTCGAGGCTGCTCATCTCGTCGCTCCCGGGCCGCTCCCTCGATCACGTCAGGGTCTATAGAAGCATCCCGGACCCAAGGTGCGATCTGAGCGGTTTCGGCGACACGTTGGAACAGATTGAGCGGTGGCGAGGTTCAGGGATCACGGTGGTGCGCAGGTCTCGGAACCACAAACGGAACCCGATCACGATGCCCGCTGTGCGCTGTTGATCGCCATGGCTGTTGATCTTCTCGTCCTCGCCGTACAAGACCGGTTCGACGTGGCCGTGCTGTGTTCGTCGGATCCTGACCTCGAGCCTGCGCTCAATGCCGTGTTGGATCACACGTGGAAGTCAGTCGAGGTCGCTGCGTGGCGCGTCGAACTCGGCCCGTCAGCGCGTCTCCATGTCTCGGGCGAGAAGATCAACTGCCACTGGTTGGATCGGCCGACCTATGAGAACGCCACCGTGAGCACCGCGGCTGCGAAGCCCAGATCTGGTACTTGGAGCTCGAGCAGCGACGTGGCTTGAGGTACTCAGCGCCTTGAGGTTGGCTCGCGTTGAGATTCAGCAGCCATAGCATTTGAGGGTCCCGAAGACCGGGGCTGGGGCCCCACTGCAAGCACCCGTCCTGGGTGAGCTCACCCGAGGTGTACCCATCGGCAGGTGGAGGGGATGGCGGCCAAGGTCCGAGATGCGGTAGCCCAAATGCCCGAGGGCACCTTTGTCACTCCCGTTCAATTTGGTGCGTCGCTGTCCAGAGCCGCAAGCCAAGAACTCGCCCGGATGGTGACGTCCGGCAAGCTCGTGCGGGTCAGACCGGGGCTCTATTACAAAGGAGTCCACACGGCGCTGGGCCTGACCGAACCCCACCCGCTCGATGTGGCACTGCAGATCGCTGGGCAAGGAAGCGGTCCCGCAGGCTTCTCTGCGGCGTCCGCGCTGGGACTGACAACCCAAGTGCCGTCTGTGATCGAAGTCGCCGTGCCTCTGTGAGCCGTCATCTTCCCAAAGCTCCCGCCGGCGTCACGTTCGCCAGGCGACACGTCCTCCGCCGCGAACTAGGACTCACCCCATCTGAGGTGGTCGTGCTCGAGGTCGTCAGCGACTGGCCCACCACTGTCGAGGCCGACTGGAACGACTTCGAAGACGCAATCGAGTACTTGGTCGTCAAAGGCCATCTGCGTCCGCGGCTACTTGCCGACTTCGAAGACAAGCGGAGAGGGGGGCCGGCATTGCACCCGTGGCGCATGCTGCTTAGGCGGCAACGCTGACCCGCGGCTTGGGAAGGTGCAGCGGCAGCCGAGGATTCGCCGGTAGCGTCACAATCATGGCCGACTACGACCAGTTGGGCAGCGACGAGCAAGCTCTGGTCCGGGCTCGTTGGGACGAAGGCATGGACCGTCGGATTGCCGAGCTGGATTTGCGCTCCGAGTACGAGGCGGCAAGAACGCCCTACTCCGAGCTCGACGCCGTTGGACTTGTGGTGACCCGCCACCCGAGGACCGAATAGGCGTGCTTGCGAACGGGCTGAGCGGGATGGGGTCTCGACTCGAAGATGCCATTTCGTATGGCGACGGTCCGAATCTCATGCGGTCCTGACCGCAGTTGAGCCACCGTTCACACAATCAGATGCACGCCGAGGCGACCAGCTCGTGCAGGACGGGTTGATCAGGTGGCCACCGATCGTCGCGCAACGCCCAGTCAGCTCCAGCTGTTGGGCCATCGATAGTCTTTCAGTGATGCAACCGGATTACGGCTGGCGACAGCGATGTGACGGGTGCGGTTTCGCACGACACCTCGCCGTCCTTGTCGGCGGTGGCGCTACATCACTGGGCGACTTTGAAGAATTCGCACAGCAGCCTTGTTCCCGTTGTAAGGAAACAAGTTGGACCACAACCAAGAACGATTCAGACGAGCCGTAGAAGAAAGAAGGTCCCCTTAGTCGCTGAATCCCGATGCCCCGACCAAGAAGGTCGGGCATGGGTCCTCGAGGGACGTGTCATAGCTCGCGGTAGCCCCCGGAGCCCAGGGCCCATTACCAGACGCGTACCCGGTCTCGACGGCGCTGAGCATGTTGCTCGAGTTGAAGCAGAACACGTACGCACCGAGCGGGCCCATGATCGGCTGCTTGTTCGGGTTGGTGATCGACCCGACGACGTCGTTGCTGAACGAACCGGGAACCTCGTTGGCCTGTGTCACCTGCGCGACCAACGTGTTCGAGAAGTCGGCCTCCGAACTCGCCGAGATGTTAAAGGTCGCCCCAGCAGGCGTCGCGGTCTGGAAGAAGATGATGCCGAACGCCACCTGCCCGCGGGCGAGGTTGGGCGGCTCGATGTCCTGGCTGTTCCCCGAACCCACGACCTTGCCGCCGAGCGACGCCGTCCCTGACGCGCTCAGGTCCTGGACCGACTTGGTCGTGCCATTCCACACTGCGAAGGGGACGATGGTCCCGTCGGCCGTCTCGCCGCCGGGGCTATACGCCGCCCCGGTATAGACGATGTCGAGTTTCCCGAGCGGGCCCGGGCTGAATACGGGGTGTGCGGTGCCGGCCAAGGTGCTCGGGATCGAGACGCTCTTGAGCGCGGCATCCGACGAACCTGACTTCGGCGGTGTCGGCGCGGCCGTGCCGTTCTTGGGTTTGGACTTCGATGCGGTCTTGTGGCACACGGCCTTGAGCTGGCTCACGGTGTAGTTCTTCGAGAGCCGCGCCGGGGCCTGGCCGAGCCGGATGGCGACATTGTTGGAGTTGACGCTGATGACGCGGACCGCTGAACCACTCGGGCATTGCTGGGAGATCGACGGGAAGTTCGCGCATGCCGCCATGTCGGACTTGGTGAAGGAGTGGTGCCCGGTCGCAGCGCTTTGACACTGCGCGATCTGACCCGGGTTCGGTGACGGCGCCGCGTCGGCCGTGGATCTCACCGCGCCACCTCCGACGACAAGGACAGAGCCAACGAGTACGAAGACCAGCCACACGCTCCACCCAATAGCCTGCCGCACCGCCTGCCCCTAGATCCCGGCCCCTCGCACCAGCGCCTCTGGTGGAGCGCACACTATCGGCCAGGGTGTGTCTGATTCAGATTTCGGTGGTCACTCCTGTTGCGACCAGCAAGACGGAGTGGCGATGTCGATCGAACGACGCCCGTCACTGGGTCCGCCGTCCTGCCGACGATCGGCACACCGGTTGATTCGGAACGACGCGCTCAATGTAAACGTCTCGACCGGAGGGACAAGCGCTGGGCGATTGCTGGCTGCTCGGCTCAGACCGTGGCGTCTCTGCGAGGGCAGCCCCCTTCTACGGATCCGCTGCCTGATCGGGAAACGGGACCTCTCCCGGGCGTCATGTGGGATGAGGTCTCCCCCCCGCCAGCGGTGACCATGAAGGCCTAGCGAACTCTCGCATTGGTCCCGTACCCTGGCTTCCGCATGTCACTGGGCTGGCGGGTTCTACCGGACGGAGAGAAGCAGTGGCGAAGTGCCGATGGCTGCTGGTACTCCAGCGAGGCGCTGACGCTCGAGGCTGGGACGGGCTCTCCGAACCCCGTGCCGCAAGGACCTTTAGGATCGGCCGAGGTCTTGCCGAAACCTTTTCCGGGGATCTATCGCAAACCCACGAAGAAGCAGATTCGCTCCCAGCGGAGACCCGTCACGATCTCGGCCTCAGCGAGCTACGTCGGCGGAATGACCACGAAGGGGCCAGTCGCAGGCACCCTGGTGGTGCGCGACGGCAGGTTGGCCATCTCGATGTTCCGCAAGAACCTCGTGGCGGTCCGGCTGGGACCCGGCGCTCAACTCCGCGTACGGGGATCCATCGCGCCGAAGTCGCGTGCCGGGAGGGTGCTGGCTTTCGGCGCCGTCGGCCTTGCTGCGAAGAGCACGCAGATGGTGTCCTACGTCTTGTGCGAAACGGCAGCCGGCACGGCCACATTCGAGGTCAACGGCATGGCACCTGAGGTCTTTGCTGCCAAGCTCAGCAACGCAGTCGGACCGCTGGCCGTGTTGGTCACTCCTGGCTGATAGCTGGAGCGCCCCGAAAGAAACTGGACAGATGGATCCCGCCGAGTCAGAACGCCGCTGCGTGGCAGGCCATCCCTGCCCACCAGACGCGAAGTACTGCCCCGAATGCGGACGAGCCGTCTTCGAAGCTTCTCCGCAGAATCCTCCTTCTGCGACCGCGCCGGAGTCTTCGCCCGACCCCGATCTGCGCCTGAAGCGCTCGGTGCGCCGCCAGATCTTTGCCGGGATCGCTGTGGTCCTCGCGATCGTGGTTGTCGTGGTGGTGGTGGAACTGAACAAGGGCGGACACAGCGCTCAATGGAACCGGGGCTATCAATTCGGGCTGGGCTCCGACACGATTCCGGGCGCCGCACCCAGCGAGACAGGCTCCGGCAACAACATCAAGGTCGCCTTCGACCCATCGGCGCATGTCTGCACTTCCGGCGAGGTCACATATATGTCGGACCTCAACGGAGCTGGCGGCGTGACCCTGCCCGAGACCCGGTTGGCCGCCTCCGAACCCCACCCATCTGCGGACTTCCTGGCAGGGTGCGTCGCCGGAGTGGAACAGATCAACGCGTCGTTCGTGAAACGTCACGGAATGTCGACATCGTGTGCCGACTGGGACAACGCGTCTGGGCTTCTCCCAGGCTGCTGATCGTCGTGCAGATCGAGATGCCGAGCCAATAGGTAGAACCCTTGTCGATTAGGCGCCCGACCAGGCTGGGGCTTGCCGCCGTGGGCGCGTGGCGTGACTTGCGCGAAGTACGACGACGCTAGCTACTTGCCCCTGAAAAAGTCGGCCAGAAATACTCGCGATCCGGGAGCCGATCGATGAAGATGGCCTCGACCCGTAGGACTAGTACGGATCGAGGCCACCGTGTTGAGAACGCTAAACGCGCAACCCACCTTATGGGAAGCACTCCTTCCCGAGATGTGTCTGGGAATGCCCGCCGAGCTCGAGGCCGTCGACGGTCTGCTCGACGATCCTGAGTTCTTCGAGCCGTTCAGAGCCCACTTCCACCAGGTGCTCGGGCGTCCGTCGGTGCCGATCGAGACCTACCTGCGACTCATGTTCTTGAAGTACCGCTATCGGCTCGGCTTCGAGCCTCTGTGCCGCGAGGTGGCCGATTCCATCTCGTGGCAGCGCTTTTGTCGGGTCCCGCTCGGGGTGGCGGTTCCGCATCCGACAACGCTGATGAAGATCACGACCCGCTGTGGCTCAGCGGCGGTCGAAGGCTTGAACGAAGTGCTGGTGGCCAAGGCCGAGGCGGCCAAGGTGCTCAAGACCAACCGAGTGCGCGCTGACACCACCGTCGTCCCCGCCGACGTCGCCTATCCGACGGACTCGGGACTCTTGGCCAAGGGCGTGGCCAAGATGGCCAAGGCGGTCGAGCGGCTGAAGGGAGCTGGTCTGGCCCCGCGCGTGGGCGCCCGTGACCGCACCCTGCTCGTGCGCCGCCACGCCCGCTCCATCGGGGCCAACCTGCGGCGACGCACGAACGAGGCAAAAGATGAGGTCATGGCCATCAATGCCAAGATGGTCCGCATCGCGAACGATGCCGTGCGTGAAGCCCGGCGGGTGGCCGTCTGCGCCGAGCGGACGTTACGCCGTCTCGGCCCGGCGGCCCCGCCCAAGCTTGCGAGCGTGGCACACGACCTCGAGGTCACCGCTGAGCGGGTGGCCCAGATCGCCCGTCAGACGCGCCAGCGCCTCGCCGGCGTGGTCCCCGATGGCTCCACCCGTCTCGTCTCGCTCCACGATCCCGATGCTCGTCCGATTCGAAAGGGCCGCCTCGGCAAACCCGTTGAGTTCGGCTACAAGGCCCAGGTCCTCGACAACGAGGACGGGGTGATCCTCGACTACAACGTCGAGATCGGCAATCCGCCCGACGCCCCGATGCTCGCACCCGCGGTCAGACGCACCACGCAACGTGCTGGGCGCGTGCCCGAGGCGGTGACGGCCGACCGTGGCTATGGAGAAGCCGCAGTCGAAGACGAGCTCAAGGAGATGGGTGTGCGCGACGTCGTCCTCCCGACCAAAGGCAATCCGAACGCCGCCCGGCGGATCGTCGAGGACCAAACGAACTTCCAAGACCTCGTCCGGTGGCGGACCGGAAGCGAAGGACGGATCAGCTGCCTCAAGCGTGACTTTGGCTGGGGTCGCACGCGCATCGACGGAATCGAAGGGGCCCGCACCTGGTGCGGCCACGGGGTGTTCAACCACAACCTGGTCAAGATCGCCGGACTGATGGCCACCAATCCGTGATCGGGATCAGAAAAGTCGGCTATCGCCATGGTTCGATCCGAAATCCGACCGTCCGACGACAGGCGGCCCTCGTTCTCGCTCAAGTCGGGTTTTTCAGGGGCAAGTAGCTAAGCTAAGTGCTTGCAGCCCTGGTAAGGACCATCGCATGTCATCAAACGCGAATTCCCGCCGACATTCCACGCGAATTCGCACCTGACGAGGCTCTCAAGCACTCTGACCTGAACGTCATGCCGCGCCCGACACCTAGCCGCCTACTTCCTCGCGACCGGCCACGTGGGTGCATCGTGTCTGGCCCTCGTCGCCACGGCCGAGCGCATCAGGGCGGTCATGGCCTGTTGAGCCGCCGCCAGGTGGCGACGAGCAGCGACGTGTCGGACCTCGGGTCAGCCGCTCAGGGTGATGAAGTGGGGCTGGTACCGATGGTCGTCGTCCTTGAGCGCGTTCAGGCCATTGAGGGAGTCGATGTTGTACGACGCGACGAGGCCGTTGCCGGCGAGCTCGGGGTGGAACGTCGCAATGTACGCGTACTCGTCGGGGTACTCGGTCGTCTGCGGGATGGAGTAGACGTTGCGCGGCGTGCTCCACGGACCCGTCGGCGTGCACGAAAACGTCAGCGCGACCGCCATCGGTTCACCGGCCGATCCGTCGACGCCGATTCCCATGAAGCCGCTCCCGTCTTGGAGGGGCACGACCCCGGTGATGAGCGGAAAGCCCGGTGCAGCGACGGCGTTGCTCTCACCGAGGACCCACCCGGCACCGTTCCAGTACGTCCACTGACTCGTGTCGAGTGACGTGCCGACCGGCACCCGTGCGACCTTCATGCCGTAGAACTTGTCGGTGGTGTTGTCCATCGAGAGCCCGTAGATGTAGTCGTATCCGCCGCTCTGCATCAGTGCGTTGCCCCACTGGGTGTCGGGATCCGTGGGCACGAGGACGATGAAGTAGGGCGTCGGCTTCCCCGACATGAAGGACATGATGGCGATCCCCGATCGGCCCGTGTAGTCGTCGAAGAGACTGCCGTCCACCGGCGTGAACTCGTTGACGAAGATGAGCTGATCCCCGTTCTCCATGTAGGTCGAGGCCACTTGCCAGGCCGCACCCTGCCGTGTCGGGTCGGGGATCAGCGCTTGGGGGCTCGCGTTGCTCCCGCGCAGCTCGTCGCTGAGGTCAGGCAGCGCGCCCGACAACTCACTGTTGTGCGGGACACCGGTCAGTGATGCGGCACCGCTCGGTTGCGCCGTCCCGATGAGCGTGTCGGAGAAGACGAAGGCTTCCTGCCCGTTCGGGGAGCGCGGTCGAGTACGTGGCGTCGCCCCCGAGCCAGCCCGGGCCCTGCTGGTCGGCGAAGACCGAGTCCAGTGACGCATCCGGGCTCGCCGTCGGGAGATTCGTGGGCGCGCAGTTGCCGCTGGTCGGTCCACCTTCGATGCCGGCCTGGCGGTAGGCGGTGGTCCCACCGCTGAGGAGCGGCAGCGAGAGCGCCGCTGATGCGGTGACGGCAGGCAGGGATGGCCCGCCGTTCGACTGTGGCGCACTCCTGAGGACAGCTTGCGTTGCCCACGCGCAGAGCGCAGCGACCACGAAAACCGTCACCTGGAACCGGCGACGTGGAAGACGGCGACTTCGGTGCATGCTCGGTTCACCACCCGCCCCCGGCGAGGAACTCGCAGGCGACATCGACGATACGACTGCTCAGAGAAACGAGGTCGCGCTCGATGCATCACG
>DATJTU010000027.1:0-3924 GCA_035503015.1 Acidimicrobiales bacterium
GATGGAGAGCGGGATGAAGCGGCCGGGCTCGGCGCCGCACCAGTTGTCGATGTGCCAGTCGTTGTAGGCACGCACCATGGCGCGGGCCTCGTCCTTGTCCTCGCGGCGCGCGAACAGCTGGCCGCAGAACTGCGGGAAGGAAGGGAAGCACATGGAGCCGAGCACGCCGTTGACCGACATGTCGCGCACGCGCTCGTGGACGTCGTAGCAACCGACCCGCATGTCGTCGAGCGACGTGGGCTCGATGCCGTACTCCTCGGGTGGCCGGCCGACCACGGCGTTGAGGCCGACGTTGGGGATGATGTTGCCGTCGTAGACCCAGACGTCGGTCCCGTCCTTGCGCCGCTCGAGCTTGGGCGCCGCGTCCTGGTACTTGGCCGGCAGCAAGCCGTCGAACATCCCCCTGGGCTCGATCACGTGGTCGTCGACGCTGACCAGGATCATGTCCTCAACACGCATGCGGTCCTCCCCTTCACGCTCGGCCCGGGTCTGCCCCGGTTTCCCTGACACCGTTGTCACCCACTGTAGGCGCCCGCCCCACCGGGGGTGCGAAGCGGGCCCCCGCCCGACGTGCGCGTTGCGGTGCGAAAGCCGGTGCGAACCGGGCCCGCAGGCCCGGCGGGACTCAGTGCCCGGGCTTGGTGGCGGCGGGGGCCGGCGGCACCGGCTGGCCCTGGTACCCCTGGACGAGGCCTGGCAGCGGGTTGGCCGGGGCCGCCAGTGCGGGTGGGTCGCCGAAGGTCATGACCGACGGGTCGAGGAAGTCGGCCAGCGTGGCGGCGTTGGCGTCGCGGTAGGTGAGCGCCGGCAGGTTCCACTGCCGCTCGATCGTCGCGAGCACCGACGTGTGGTCGTGCACCTTGTTGGTCACAGCGTGCGCCTTGGCGTAGGGGCTCACCACCACGACGGGCACGCGTGGTCCATACATGTCGTAGCCGCCCGGCTGGTCCGCCGGACCGATGTCGGGGGGCGTGGCGTCGGGCGCGATCGCCGCTGGCGGCGCCACGTGGTCGTAGTACCCGCCGTGCTCGTCGTAGAGCCAGACGAGCAGCGTGCGCTGCCACGCCGGCCCCGCCATGACGGCGTTGACCACGCCGGCGACGAACTGCTCGCCCAGCTGGACGTCCTCGGGGTTCTCCTCGGACTGGCACGTCGTCTCGATCGCGAGGTCCGGGGTGGCGGCGAAGGTCGGCACCGGCTGGGGGAGCTCGCCGACCACGCTCGGCACCTCGCCCTGGACGGCGCCCATGTTGCAGTCGACGAGGCTGACCGCCGGCAGCGTGCCCGCCGCGGCGTCGGCGAAGAACTCCGCGATCGACGTGAGGTTGGCGGGGTAGCGGAAGATCGTGTCGAGGATGATCGCCGAGGTCGGCGCGTCGCTGAAGTAGTTCTTCCAGCTGATGCCGTTCCCGCTCAGCTGGTCCCAGATGGTGCCGTTGGGCGGGTAGATGTCGATGTTGTCGATGTCGGTCGACACGACGCCCGACGCCGTGCCGGCCATGTAGAAGCGCCGGTTCGGATAGGTCTGGCACGGGGCCGAGCAGAACCAGCGGTTCGCCAAGGTGAAGGTGGTGGCGATCGAGTAGTAGAAGGGAAGGTCGTCCTCGCTGTAGTAGCCCATCGACCCCGGGCCCGTGCCGCCGAAGCCGTTCATGGCCCCGTTGTCGATCTGGAGGTGCGTGTCGTCCCACGACTGCGAGCCGCTGTCCTGCGCGCCGATGTCGCCGGACTGGTGGTACACGTACATGCGCTCAGTGCCGACCGGGTTCCAGTTGACCGGCTCCTCGCGCCGGTTGAACGTGAAGCCGTCGGCGAGCGGCTGCCCGCTCACGGGCAGCATGCCGAAGTAGTTGTCGAACGAGTGGTTCTCCTGCATCACGAGCACGAGGTGGTCGAAGGGGAACGCGCCGGTGTACTGGCCGACGGGGAGCGACGGGAACGGCAACGCGCCGGGCCCGCGTAGGGCCTTGGCCGCACCCGCACGCGCCGCGCGGCCGAAGCCGGGCGAGATCCCCGCGGCGGCGGCACCGAGGCCGACGGCGGAGGCGGTCCCGACGCCGGCCCGCAGGAAGGACCGGCGGCTGAAGGGTCGGCCGGTCATCGTGGCGGCGTGGGACGCGTCGGATGGCTCTCCTGGACCGGCATCGCGTTGGCCGTGGGGGGCGTGTAGGTGAAGCCCTCGTCGAAGGTGCCCGTCAGCGCGTTGACGATGATCTGCTCGTCGATCGTCGGTTCGACCAGCGGCGCGTTGGGCAGCGTCGGCACGGTGGTGTTGGCGGGCTGGCCGAGCGCGAGGGCCTGGGTCATGTCGCCCGTCACGCTGCGGCGCCAGGCCGTCAGGTTGGGCACGGGCGCACCGAAGAGCGTCTCGAGGAGGCGCAGCGTCGAGGTGTGGTCGAAGGGGTGGTGCGAGACGTAGCCGCCCTGGCTGAAGGGCGACAGCAGCAGGCACGGCACCCGGAAGCCGAGGCCGACCGGACCGACGATGCCGCCCGCGGTCGAGGGCAGTGGGTCGACCGTCAAATACTCACCTGCCGTGCCGGCCGGGGGCACCGGGGGCGGGACGTGGTCGAAGAAGCCGCCGTTCTCGTCGTAGTGGAGGATGAACAGCGTCTGCGCCCACACGTCGGGGTTCGAGGTCAGCGTGTCGAGCACCGTCTGCACGAGGTTCTCGCCCCACTGCGGCGCCGTGGCGGGGTGCTCGCACTGGACGACGGGCCCGTGGATCCAGCTCACCTGCGGCAAGGTGCCGGCTGCCACATCCGCGACGAAGTCGGCCGGGAACGCAGGCGTGAGCGCCTGAGCCTGGAGCTGCTGTCCCCGTGTGGTAATGGGGTCGTTGTACGCCTTGAAGTAGGGGAGCGGGCTGAAGAGCGCGAGGCCGGTCGGGTCGTTGTAGACCTTCCATGACACACCCGCATCGAGCAGCTGCTCGGGCATCGTGGTCCACGTGAGCGTGTTGTACTGCTGCGGCCGTCCGCTCGTCTGCGTGACGAGGATCGGGCCGCCCCCGGTGCCGGCGGGGTCGATGCTGGCCGAGAACGCCATGACGCGGTTGGGGTCGGTCGGGCCCAGCACCGAGCAGTGGTAGCCGTCGCAGATCGTGAACGCGTCGGCGAGCGCGTAGTAGAACGCGAGGTCGCTGCGCTGGAAGTAGCCCATCGTCACGGCGAAGTTCGACTCGCCGTCGGCCGCGAGGTGCGCGTTGACGAAGTTGTTCATCGCCCCGCCGTTCCACGCGTCGTGCTGCGTCGTCCACTCGTGGCTGATGTCGTTGGTCGTCGCGCCGTCCTCGGTGGGCGGGTTCTGGATCAGGTGGAACGGCTCGAGGAACCCGTTCGGATCGACGCCGGCACCCGGTTGGTAGCCGAACTGGCGCCACACCGGGCGGCTCTTGGTCTTGCCCGGCACCGGGATGGGGCTGCTGAGCACGTTCGGGTCGGAGAAGCCGCGCACGCCCGAGAGCCGGCCGTAGTAGTGGTCGAAGGACCGGTTCTCCTGCATGAGGATCACGACGTGCTGGATGTCGCTCAGGCTCGGCAGCGTGCCGGGCGACAGGGCGAGGGCGCGCTCGATGCTGGCGCCGGCGGACTTGCTCAGCCCGGCGCCGGCGACCGTGGCCGCGCCGGCGGCGCCGAGCGCGGCGAGCCCGCCCTTGAGCAGGTCGCGGCGCGTGAGGGCGCGGCGCGGCGGCACACCGGCGTTGCGGTTCCTGTCGTTCCCTCCGTCCGCGTCGCGGTACCCGTGTCCGTCCGCGTCCGGGCGTTGCGTGTCACTCATGCGCGCTGGCTGTCCGTTCTCCCCCGCAGGAATCCTGACAGCGGGAAAACGGACGTTCGATGACCAACTCTCGGTGCAACCCCGAGGAAGCCGGAGAATTCAGTCGGTGTTCACGCGCGCGCTACCTGCAGTTCGGTTTCGCGC
>DATJTU010000028.1:0-10456 GCA_035503015.1 Acidimicrobiales bacterium
AGCGGGTTCTCGAACCCGGCGGCGACGCCGGTGTCGGTCGCGCCCTGACGCCGTGCACACCCACCACCTGGACACCCCCAGCGAGAAGGGGGCCGTGCTCGTCGACCTCGGAGGCGACATCGGTGCCGCCATCGTCTCGACCCCCGCATCGCTGCTCGGTTCGGAGATCGAGATCCGCCGTTGCGGCACGGCGTGGGACGGGACACACGTCGCCGTCCGGGAGCGCCGTGTCGCCGGCGGCGTCGTGCACGCCGCCTTGTTCTCCGGCCTCGGGCGGGGGAACTACGAAGTGCGGCTGAAGGGTCACGACGGCGGCCCTGCTGCCACCCTCGCGGTGGACGGAGGTCGCGTGAGCCAGGCCCGCCTTCTGTAGAACGGAGCAGGCGTCTGGCCAACAGACAGACAAACCGGATCGCGGGGACTGCCCTCTGATCCCGCCCCGGTGTCGTCGGCCGCGATGTCCCGCTCAAGTGCCCGCGCGGGCCGTCCGATGCACATCGAGGAGGTGGCGTCGCCGGCACTGAGCGACGCGTCCTGATTTAGCTCCAGATGCCGAGGGCCCACAAGAGGGCGAGAGGGAGTCCCAGATGAATCAGCCGGCGGGATGGTACGTCGACCCCTTCAACCGCGAGCAGGAGCGGTATTGGGATGGCAGAGTCTGGACGATGCATGAGCGTCCTCCGAACTCGATGGACCAGACGCCCCCACCCGGCGTCGCGGCGACCCCGGTGTCCGACGCCGGCGCGCAGCCGCCTGGCGCACTCGCGGCGCCCGGATCTGAAGGTGCACCCGCGCCGGCCGGCCTTGCGGGCGGCATGGCGGCGGCCCACCGTCCCCACCGGCGGCGGACCATGTGGCTGAGCGGCATCGCTGCCGCCGTGCTCGTCGTCGGTGGTGCCGCCGGTGTCGGCGCGTACGTCGTCCTCGGCGGCCACAGCACGGCGTCGGCATCCGAAGCGGTCGACAACGCCGCCACCCAATCGCTCAACGCGCAGTCCGCGGACATGGCGCTCGACCTGCAGGTGTCCGCCGGCGGGATGAACGAGCACGTCACCGGCAGCGGCGCGTTCGATTTCGCGAATCACACGGGCTCGATGACCCTCACCATCCCGACCGGGTCATCCCAGGACACCGAGCAGGTACTCGAAGACGGATCCACCGTGTACGTCAGCATGCCGTCGGTGACGGCCGCGCTCCTCCCGGGCAAGAGCTGGATCTCGGCGGACGCCAGCGCGTTCACCTCCGGGGACACGGGTCTCGGGTCGGGCTTCAACGGAGCAGAGGATCCGGCGTCGGTGCTGCACCAGCTGCAAAGTGAAGGCGATGCAGTTACCTCGCTCGGGCCGACGACCTTCGACGGCAGTTCGGTCAACGAGTACTCGGTCACGATCCCGCTCAGTCAGCTCGAAAATTCGCTCGGTCAGCTCCCGGCGCAGGAGCGTCAGCTCGCAGCCGGCTTCCTCCCGTCGACGATCACCGAGAAGATCTACATCGGCGACGATGGCCTTCTCCGTGCCCTCGTGGTACCGATCTCGTTCTCGTTCGCCGGTCAGTCCCTGTCCGAGACATTGCAGATGACGTTGTCGAACTACGGCACGCCGGTCAGCGTGACCCCCCCTCCCGCTGACCAGGTCGCAACGTTGCAGCAGTTCGAGGCCGCGGCGGGGAGCTCGGGAGCCGGCGCGTTGGGCGGATTGGGTAACAGCGGCGACTCTGGCGGCACCGGCAACACCGGCAACACCGGTCTGCTCAGCAATTCCGGCAACACGGCCTGATAGGCGCGGCCAGCCGCCCAGGACGTGCCGACGCCCGCGCCTCGCAGACCCGAGCACCACGAGTGGCGATGAACCGGCGAACCGTGCTGGCGCTCGGCGCCATGGTGCTCGCGGTCATCACGATCGCCAACGACTTCACTGCCTTCAGCGTCGCGATCCCCACCATGGAGCGCGATCTGCACGCCAGCCTGGACACGGTCCAGTGGGTGATCAACGCCTACGCGCTGATCTTCGGCGTCGCCATCGTCACCGGCGGCCGGCTCGCCGACATGTTCGGCCGGCGACGGATCTTCCTGATCGGGACGGCCATCTTCGCCGTCTTCTCGTTGGCCTCCGGCCTCGCACCGACCGCGTTGACGTTGATCTTGTTCCGTGCGCTCATGGGAATCGGGGGCGCCATGATGTGGCCCGCCACCCTGGGGTTGACCTTCGAGCTCATCCCCGAGTCACAAGCAGGTCTGGCCGGCGGCCTGGTCATCGCCGCGGCGGGACTCGGCAACGCGATCGGCCCGCTCGTCGGGGGTGTCCTCACCCAGGCGCTCAGCTGGCGCTGGATCTTCTTCGTGAACCTCCCGATCGCGGGCCTCGCGGCAGTCGCGACACTGCTCACGATCCCGCACGACAAACCGGTCGCGCCGGGACAACGAGTCGACTACGCGGGCATCACGACGCTGACAGCCGGACTGGTCGCGCTGCTCCTTGCCCTCGACTTTTCCAGCTCGTGGGGTTGGAGCAGCATTCGAGTCGAGGTGATCACCGCCGCGTCGTTTCTGCTCTTGGTCGCCTTCGTCGCCGTCGAGCGTCGCTCGAACGACTGGGCGTTGTTGCCGAAGGACGTAATGCGAAATCGGGAATTTCTCGCCGCCTGCGGGAGCGTCCTTTGCATCTCGCCGGTCTTCTTCGGTGTGCTCCTCTACGTGCCCCAGGTGATGATCAAGGCGCTGGGCTACGACCCCATCAAGGCCGGCCTCGGCCTCCTCCCCATGATGATCACCTACGCCTTCGTGTCCTTGATCGCCGGGCGCCTCTACCCGCGGCTCGGTGCGCGCGCCTGTGTGTCCGGCGGTGCGGCCTGCATCACCATCGCGATGGTCCTGTTGGCGACGATCCCCGAGAACCCGCAGTACGCATCCTTGCTGCCCGGTCTCCTCATCCTGGGCGTCGGCGTCGGATTCTTCTATTCGTCGGTCACGACGGCGGGCGTCACCTCCCTCGACCCGTCGCGTTCGAGCCTCGCCGGCGGCATCGTCTACATGTGCCAGGTCGCGGGCGGTTCGATCGGACTCGGGATCTCGACCGCCATCGTGAGTGCTGCGCCCGCTGCCACCTCGCAGTTCGTCGGCGGCGTGACGGACGCGTTCACCTTCGACGTGGTCGCGGCCTTCGCCGCGACGATCGTGGCCTTCTTCGGCCTCAGCCGCCGCGCCGAGACGTCAGCGGTGCCCGTCGCCGCCTGACGCGGCCACGTCGCGCACGCCCACCCTCAGCTCGGGCAGGCGCCGGCTGTCACGGTCACGTACACCTGCAGGGGCCGGCCCTTGGTCGCGATCGTCACCTGGGACGCGCCCGGCGGCGACGTGATGTGCCCGCCGCGCACCGCAGTGCACCAGCCGTTCGGGTAGTGCTGCTGCGCGGCGACGAAGACGTTGGTCGTTCCCGACGCCGACACGCTCGGCGTGTAGATCATCCCGAACGCGCCCGTGAAGGGATTGAAGAGGATGGAGTTGGCGATCCCCGCCACCTGTTGGGGGTAGGTCCGCGACAACTCGCCGACGATCGGGCTGTAGTCCCCGTCTGGAAGGACCAGTCCCTCTGCCGATGACCCCGTGGGGTCGTCGTAGTACTTCCAGGCCCAATAGGCCCATCCGATCTCGTCGATGCCCGCCCATTCGGTGTCGAACCCCGCCAGCGCTTGGCTCGTCGTGGCGCCGAACTCACTCATGAACATGGCAGGCCCGTTGGATTGATAGCGGGAGCTCATCGAGAGCCTCGTCACGTCCTGTTCGGACGCCGCCGTCTCCTCGGACTGCAAGCAGCGCAAGAGGTTGGTCGGGTTGCCGGTCAGCGGGCTCCGGTCCCCGCAGTACACGTGGAAATTGAAGACGATCCGCTGGAAGGGGATCGGACCGAGCTGCGACGGGATGTTGCCGCCGGTCACCCAGTAGATGTCCGGCTCGACGAAGATCAGGTGGTGGGAGTCGACCGACTGGATGGTCGGCACGACGCCGTTGGCGGGCACGTTCGACGGGCAGTCGAGCGGTGTGGCCCCGTTGGCGAGGAAGCCCGCGTGCGCGCTCCCGGTGTAGAAGCACTCCAGCTGCCCCGTGAACGTCGACTCCGAGGCGATCTGGGTCTCCGTGGAGAACGGTTCGTTGTAGGGGTCGTACCCCACCACCCAGGGGTTGTTCTTGAAATAGCTGGCCACGGTCTTCCAGACGAGGTCGAACTGTCCCTGCAGATTGCCGACGACGTCATTCGCCCAGAAGTGCTGGACCGCCGTTTGCAGCTGCGCATTGGAGTAGTTGTTCGACCAGCGGCCCCCTTTGGGCACGATGGGGACGTTGTTGGTGCAGACGGCCCAATCGGGCGCACCCTCACCGCGGAAGAGCTGGTTGTAGACGTCCTGGTGCATGTCGAGCAGCGTGTAGATGCCGTACTTGCTCAACAGCTTCACCGTCGCGGCCACGTGTTTGAGATAGGCGTCCGCCACCGCCAGGTTGAACTCGTGCGGGTCACCCGGCGTGCCGGGCGTGCAGATCTGAGGCTGGTTCGGGCCGCCCGACCCGGGTTCGAGTGCCTGCCACTCGATCCCCAGCCGCACGATGTTGAACCCGAGCTTCTGCATCCGCGCCGCGTCGTCGGCACTGAAGTTCCACGGCTGTCCCGGGTCGGGATAGGCGATGTAGGGCGGGTGCTTGTAGACGACATTGGTGCCGCGCAACAGCACCATGCGCCCTTTCGAGTCGTAGATGTACGGGCCTCCGGGAGAAGAGAGGTAACTGGGCACGCCGGCGAGCGAGGCCTGCGTCGCCGCGGGTCCCCCGCTGTACTGGTACTCGACACCGGAGCCCTTCAGGATCGTCACGTGCGGGGTGAGCGCATCGAGATTGGGTTGGTTGACCACGTGCTGTGGCGTCGTGGTGGTGGTGGTCGGAATGAGACCAGCCGGGGGTGCGGTCGGTGAGGTCGTGGTCGGCGGAGTCGTCGTCGCGGTTGTGGACGTCGGCGGCAGTGACGTCGTGGTCACCGGCTTGGTGGTCGTCGTGGTCGGCTTGCTCGTCGTCGTGGAGGGATGCGGCGCGACGGTCGTGGTCGTGGCGGCCGAAGCCGCCGGCGCGTCGCCCAGGGCAGCGCCGAGTGTGGTGCACGCCGCGAGCACTGCAGCTCCCGCGAACAGCGCCCGCCGCCGCACCGAGAGCACGGCCACTCCGCGTCGCGCCCTCACACTCGAGGCGTCACTCACAACCCCCCTGATACGCATCGCCCCGAACCTTTCCCCAGTCGCCGCCAACCGCGCCAAGGCGCCTCACTGTACCTACGGTGCGCCCTGAATTCGCGCTGGGTAGCGGCGCTCGCGACGACGTGTAGTCCCGGAGCGCGCGTCGAAAGAACGCGAATCAGATCAAGGCGCCCTTGCGCCGGACGAAGAGGTCGGCCGAGGCGAGCAGGTCGGTCTGCATCTGCCTCTGGTTCTCGAGGAGCTCGTCGGCCCAGAGCATGTGCAGGGTTGTCTGGACGCGATCGGCACGCTGTTGCTCGCTCACGTCGTCGAACGCCGTGCGCAAGACGTCGTGGAGCACCTCGTCGTGAGGAGGGGGGACGGTCAGGGTCTGGCGGCGCTCGGCCAGGAGGTCGGCGAAGTCCTCGTACCAGCGGTAGCTCTGGGCGTAGGCGTCGCGGAGCACGGCTTCGGCGACCCCGACCGACTCGATCTCGGGGAGATCGCGAGCCGGCGCCTGCACGGGCAGGCTGGCCAGGATGTAGGCGCCGATCCGGAGGCGGTTCGACCCGGTGAACAGCCGGGCCATCGTCTCGACGGGCACCACCTTCGCGCCGCGTTCGGTGAAGAACTGACGGAAGGCGTCGTCGAGGAGGAGATAGGCGCGGTGCGAATCCGCCTGGCTCTCAAACGTGTCGACGTGCTGCCGCGTCATGGTCAAGCGGTCCACCGCGTCGGCCAGGTAGCCCGAGCTGGCCACGTATGCGTTGGAAAGTGCGCGTCCGAGCGCAGCCGTGGCGCCGCGGGGCCAGAACATGAATCCGACGAAGATGCTGACGCCGCACCCGATTGCGACGTCCTCGATGCGCGTGAGGCCGACGCGCCAGCCGAGGGGCTGGATGATGTTGAAGAGGATCACCACCAGCACCGTGAAGGCGGCCTGGCCCGCCACGAACGAGATCATGGAGGGCGCGATGCCGGCGAAGAACGCTGCGATGGGGAGCAGGACCCACAGGAGATAGAGGTGGTCGGCGATCCCGATCATCAGTGCGGAGCCCACGAGGAACCCGAGGGCGGTCCCGCCGATCGCACGGAGCGCCGTGGATCCGGTGCCGAGCGCGTTGGAGCGCAACACCGACATCGTGCCGAGGACCACCCAGAAGCCGTGGGAGACGTTGGTGACCTCGACCACAAGGACCGCCAGCGCGAGGCCGACGGAGCCGCGCAGGGCGTTCCGGAACCACACCGAACGGAAGGACAGGTGTGAGAGCACTTTGGACACGATCAGCTGCGACGACGAGTCCATCCCGAGATGCTCGTTCGATACGGGTTCGGCGCCGACGGCTTCGAGCGCGGCGTCCGCCACGACCTGGGTGGCGATCCCGATCGCCCGGGCGTGGAAACCGGGGTCGAGCTCGCTGGCGATGCTCTGGTCCGCCTCGGCGGAATCGGCGGGCGCTGCCCCCGGCTGACCGTCCCCCTGTCCCGTCACAGCGGCGACGTCGGCATCGATCTCGGCGGTGATGAGCTGCCCGAGCCGTCGCACGGAGTCCTGCAACGCCTCGATCGGCACCGGATCGTCGACCGGATGGGAGTCCCGGTCGCAGATGATGGCGGCGGTGTCGTGCAACGTCGTCGCCACCGCACGCGTGACTGCGAGCGCCGGCGCCGGCTCCGTCGCCCAGTGCTCGTCACTGATCATCGCCGGGGTGCCGGCGAGCCACTCGAGGCGACCGACCAGTTTGGAGAGCGCCACGGCGCTCGTTGCCGAACCGGTCGGTGGGTACGGCGTGGCCGAGAACTGGTTCCGCAAGCGGGTCAGTTCCGTGGTCACCTCGGCCTCGGCGTCGTCGACGCCACGGCCGTCGGCGCGTGCGTCGGCCAGCCTCGCCAGCGCGCTGACCGCGGCACTGAGCCGATGGCGAAGGTTGTCGTGCCAGGGCGGGGGCCAGACCAGCATCTCGGCGGCGATGCAGGCCACGCCGGCCATGGCCCAGCCGAGCAGGCGCCACCCGACCGCTGAAGCCGGTTGCGCGATCGAGACGGGCAGGACGAAGGTCAACAGCGCGGCCGTTGACGCCGTTGCCGCCAGCGGCGAGAGGATCCCGGCGAAGAGGATCACGAATGCCACCACGCCCATGACCACCACCGCGGCGACCTTGTCCGAGGACACCACCGTCGCGATGACGATCAGGACGACCCCGGCGACCCACAAGCCGACATAGGAGGCGAAGCGGGTCCGCGGCTTGCCCGTGAATTCCACGAGCAACATCAGAGAGAAGGCCCCGAACGCGGCGAAGAGTGCCACCTGTGGGTTCGCGAACGCGAAATGCGCGATCGCGAAGAGCGAGGACACGACGACCGCAGCCCGCACCGACCGCTTTATCACCAGGTAGTCGGGGTCCTTGGCCCGCACCCAGGTCAACAGGCTGGGCCGGGCGGCGGTCGTCGCCACCGCGGGCGTGGACGCGGAGGGTGCGGCCGCCTCGGTCACCCGGATCTCCTCGGCGCCCCGGCCGGCGTCCCCGTGCTCAGGTCCGGCTCAGACGCGATCGGCTTGGGGATCCGTCCGGCACGATCGTCGTCGCGGGCCACGGGCCTAGCGTAGACAACGCCCGCGCTGCGCCCTCGGGGCGGCGCGCTCCGCGGCGCTCGTCGCCGGCGCAAACGGGACGGGCCGCCGGGACGGGGTGAGGACGGTCGTCAGTCCAGCTCGGCCAGCAGCTCGCGACACCGCTGCGCGTCGTGCCGCAGCTTGGCCCGGAAGCCGTCCATGCGCTCGAGCTTCGTACTGATCTGCTCCGCCAACGATTCGTTGAGCACCATGGCCTCCTGCAGCGTCGCCTTCTGCTCCGTGCGTGCCTTCTTGGTCGTGGACCCTTTGGTGGCTCGGTAGGTGGCGCGCAGTTCGTCGAGGCGCGTCTCGAGAGAGAGGAACTCGCGGATTTCGTCGAGGTTCATGCCGAGGACCTCGCGGAGCTCGAGGATGCGCGCCAAGTGTTCGAGGTCCTCGTCCGTGTAGCGGCGCTCGCCTCCCGCCGTGTACAGCGAGGGCGTCAGCAGCCCGAGTTCCTCGTAGTAACGCAGGGTCCGGGCCGACACGCCGGCACGGGCGGCGGCGTCGCTGATGCGGATGCCCGAGTCGGATGGCGCCGTCGCTGGCGCCGCAGCGTCAGGACGATCGAGGACGGGGTCGGGCTGCGTGGTCACCGGCATCTCAGTCCACCAGCAGCGCTTCGGTCTCGGCCACTGCCTCTTGGGCGGGCACCCAGTCCTCGTCCGCGCCGGCGTCAGTCCCGGTGCCCTCGGCGCCGGTCGAGGCTGCGACCTGCCCCTCCTCCACGTAGTGGTACTTCCCGCCCCGCAGCAGCGACGCCACTGCACCGAGCACGCACACGGCAGCCGCGAACGCGAAGGCCTCGGTCAGACCCTGCGAGAACGCGGGCGCGATCAGGTGCGGGAAGAACTCCCGGCTCGTCAGGTAGTGCGCCGTTGCCGGCGACAGATGCGACAGCTGGGCGCTGCCGAGCAACGTCTGGATCGGGTTGTAACCGAGGAAGGCGGCAAAGAGGCTCCCGACCGGTGGCAGGTGCGACACGCGTGTGGCGACTGACGGGCTCACGCCCTGGGCGGTCAGTCCGTGGAAGAGCGCCGAGGGCAGCGTGGCCGCGAGGCCGAGGATCATCAAGGTGAAGAAGATCCCGATGGAGAGGACCTGTGCGGACGAATTGACCGTGCCGGCCATGCCTGCGCCGGCGCCGCGCTGGCTCGCCGGGAGGCTGTTCATGATGCCGGTCTGGTTCGGCGCGATGAACATGCCCATCCCGATGGAGTTGAAGAAGATCAGGACCGCGAAGCCGAGATACGGGAAGTCGACCGGCAGCAGGATCAAGGCGATGAAGGTCAGGGCCACGAGCACCAAGCCGCCCGTGGCGAAGGGCCGCGCACCGTAGCGGTCGGCCAGCACGCCGCTGACCGGACCGGCCAACAAGAGGCCGACCGTCAACGGGATCATGTAGATACCGGCCCACAACGGTGTCTGCTCGAAGCTGTAGCCGTGCAACGGCAGCCAGATGCCCTGCAGCCAGATGACGAGCATGAACATGAGACCGCCGCGACTGAGTGACGCAAGGAAGCTCGCGACGTTCCCGGCGCTGAAGGCTCTGATGCGGAACAGCGTGAGCCGGAACATGGGATGGGCAACCTTGGTCTCGATGAACCCGAAGGCGATCAGGATCGCGATCCCGCCGAAGATCTCGGCCATCACGATGGGGCTTGTCCAGCCCATCGTGTGCCCGCCGTAGGGGAGCAAGCCGTAGGTGATGCCGATGAGAACGAGGACGAGTCCCACGGCGAAGGTGACGTTGCCGAGCCAATCGATCTTGGCCGGCGTCCGTATCCCGCGGTCTTCGAGCTTCACGTAGGCCCACAACGTCCCAATGACGCCGAAGGGAACGGAGATCAGGAAGACAAGGTGCCACTCGACCGGCGCCAGCAGGCCGCCCAGGACGAGACCGACGAAGGAGCCAGCGACGGCGGCCACGTTGTTGATGCCGAGACCGAGGCCGCGCTTGTCGGCAGGGAAGGCGTCGGTGATGATCGCCGACGAGTTCGCGAAGAGCATTGCGCCGCCCACGCCCTGCCCCACGCGCATCACGATGAGCCAGATCGCACCCGCGGTCCCGGTCAGCCACGTCACGGCAAGCAGGATGGAGAACGTGGTGAACACGGCGAACCCGAGGTTGAAGATGCGTACGCGGCCGAAGATATCGCCGACCCGGCCCAGCGTGACGACGAGCACGGCCAGCACGACCATGAACCCCATCAGCATCCAGAGCATGTAGCCGGTGTTGCCCGGCGTGAGCGGGTTGAGGTTGATGCCGCGGAAGATGTCCGGCAGCGAGATCAGCACGATCGACTGGTTGATGAAGACCATCAGGGTCCCGAGCGTCACCGTGATCAGCGCGACCCATCGGTAGTTCGAGTGGTCGGCGAGGCCCGTGCCGCCTCCCGGCACCGACCGCGCGGGTGCACGCCCGTTGGTCTGGGGGAGGGTCTGGCTGCTCACTCCGAAAAGTTTAACGTTAACGTCAGGGTCATAGACCAGGCGAGCTGAAAAAGGCGCTGACCTGCGCTCGGAAAGGCGGGCTCAGTCCGCTGCAACCGGCGGATCGGCCACCGCCGGCGGACCCAGGGACGCCGTGAGCGCGGCCTCGAAGACCGCACCGACCTCGCCCGAATA